>DASSWC010000264.1:0-12777 GCA_035705395.1 Pricia sp.
GGGGGCATTGACAAAACCGCTTAAAAGCTCATCCTTTTTAAGGCTGGGGTCCCGCTTTAGGTAGCGCCCCAAGGTCTGTGCTACGTTGGCACTGTTTTCAATATTGGTGGACTTGATCATGGAATATAACTGGTGTTTGGCGGGATTGTAATCCGAAGGATAGTTCGCTTTTTCCTTGAAATGTTTAATCAAGTCGAAGAGGTCGGCCCCTTCTCTCGTATCCCGATAATCGTTCTCGAAATCAAAGAACAGTACGGTATCGAAGTTTTTGAAATTGGTCGATGCCTTGGCGAACGCGCTTCCGTTAAAGACCCTGCCGAAGCCCAGTTTTTCCTTGGCCCCCTCGACACCCAACCGCTTGCCGTTCCACTGCTCCGCCCTTGGGTCGCGTTCCTGAACGTACAGCACCTCGTCATAGACCTTACCGTCAGGGGCGTTCTGGTTTTCTGCAAAGATGAGGAGTACCGCATGCGGTTCCCGATATCCTGTCAGGTAATAAAAATCCGGGTCCTGATGGTAGATATAATCCACATCATTGGCCCGGTTGCGTACGGCATTGGCGAAAAATACCGCGACGCTATTTGACGGCATCATTTCGCGCACGGCTTCCCGACGCGACGCGTGGAATTCGGCGGGCAGAAAATCAGTCGGCGTTTCTACGCTATCCATGGATTCTTGCGCCGTTACCGGTATCCCGAAGAAAAACAATCCTGCCAAAAAAAGAATGGACCTTACCTTCATAATTGATTTTTATATTAGCAGCCATCCCCTTCGATGGATGCCACGGTGAAATCGTATTACGGAAATATCTTTGCTTTCGCCCGTAGTGGCTATCCAAAATCGATGCCACGGTAAAATCGTAATACCTACAAATATTGTGCAAAATAGAATACCACGCAATTTACTATGCTTAAATATTTCTATAGCTTTGCGGGAAATAAAACCTTTATCGTATGAAAAACACCGCCCTAACCGAAACACACATCGCCCTTGGCGCCAAGATGGTTCCTTTTGCGGGGTACAATATGCCCGTATCCTACGAAGGGGTAAATGCCGAACACGAAACGGTGCGCAAGGGGGTCGGGGTCTTTGACGTTTCGCATATGGGGGAATTTTTGATCGAGGGACCCAAAGCATTGGAACTGATCCAGAAAGTCAGCTCCAACGATGCGGCAAAACTGGTGGTCGGAAAAGCCCAATACAGCTGCCTGCCCAACGAAAGCGGGGGAATCGTCGATGATCTTATCGTGTATCGCGTCAAGGACGAGACCTATCTTTTAGTGGTCAACGCATCGAACATCGAAAAGGATTGGAACCATATTTTAAAATACAACGTGAATATCGGAGCGGATATGCGCAACATTTCCGACGGGTTTTCTTTACTGGCCATCCAGGGACCCAAGGCGGTCGAGGCCATGCAGCCCCTTTCTTCGGTGGACTTGGCGGATATCGCATTCTACAATTTTACGGTCTCCGATTTTGCCGGTATCGATCATGTCATCATTTCCGCGACGGGATATACGGGTTCAGGGGGGTTCGAAATCTATTGCAAGAATTCGGAAGTCCAGCAGATATGGGACGCGGTATTCACAACGGGAGCGGATTTCGGTATAAAACCCATCGGACTCGCAGCCAGGGATACCCTGCGCCTCGAAATGGGCTATTGCCTCTACGGGAACGATATCGATGACGAAACCTCGCCGTTGGAAGCGGGACTTGGGTGGATCACCAAATTCACCAAGGATTTTGTAAACAGCGAGGCCTTGGCCCGAGAAAAAGAAGAAGGTGCATTTCGAAAACTCATCGGCTTCGAGCTCGACGAAAGGGGCATCCCGAGACAGGGCTACGATATCGTCGACGATATGGGCCAGAAAATCGGGGACGTGACCTCGGGTACCATGTCACCTTCCCTGAACAAAGGTATCGGGTTGGGCTATGTACCTGCCGATTTTGCAAAAGCTGGGACCAAAATCCGAATCCAAATCCGAAGAAAGACGATTCCGGCGACCATCGTAAAAATTCCATTTTACAAAGAATAATCCATCTATGGCGAAAGGAAGGCGAAAGAAGGACGAAGGAAATAAAAAAATTCTCATTTTAGGGGGAAGTGGATTTTTAGGGAATGCCATCTACAAGGAACTCTGCAACTATTTCGACACCTACGGCACCTATTTCAACGCGCGCCGGTCTTTTGAAGACAACGGGCAATTCTTTCGATATGATATGGTAGAGGACGATGTATTCGAACTGCTGGAAAGAATACGGCCCCAGGTCATCATCTCGGCCGTTCGCGGTAATTTTGCCGCCCAGATACAGGCCCATCAACACATAATGGAATATTTGGCCCAAAACGAGTGTATCCTCTATTACCTCTCTTCGGCCAATGTATTCGATGCTTACCGCAAATACCCATCCTATGAATACGACAAGACCCTTTCCGAAAGCGTATATGGCCGGTTGAAGATCAAGATCGAGAACATGCTGCTCCGGCTTCCGCAGCGAAAAATGGGAATCTTGCGCGTGCCCATGGTGTTCGGTAACGGCTCTCCGCGCATCAACGAAATCAAGAAGTTCATTTGGGAAAACGAGCCCGTAGAGGTCTTTCCCAATTTGATTCTGAATGTGACCACCGCCGACAAACTGACCCAACAAGTCCATTATCTCATCAACCGCAACAAAACCGGTATCTATCACCTGGGAAGCAGCGACCTTGTGCATCACGAGGATTTCATAAAGGACGTGGTCGACCGTATCGGCAATTTCAGTCCTATTTACAAACGGGTCTACACGACGAACGAGGAACGCTACCTGGCCGTGCTTCCGAAGGACAACAAGCTGCCCAAAAACCTGCAGATCGGGTATCAGGAAGTCATCGATCAACATTTCGCCAGCTGAGAAACATTCCCCATTTCATAAAACGGTTTTGGATTCCGTTAAAATTTGTTGGCTTTGCATACGCCCAAAAGAGGTAAATCCGTACCTTCCTTTTTCATAACAATAGCATCCCGATGCATCAAAGACCGTTCAAGTCAAGGGTTAAGGCGGCGGGCCTAAGGATGAGATTGGCAAAAACTATCTCCATGAAAAAATTATCACAAGAGGAAATCGACAAAAAATTGGAAAAATTAGAAGGCTGGGAGCACTCCGATGGTACCATAGAAACCTCCTTTCAATTCGAAAACTTCAAGGAAGCCTTCTCCATCATGACCCGGATTGCCTTCGAATGCGAGGCCCAGGGCCACCATCCTGATTGGAACAATGTGTACGACACTCTCAGTATCAGTCTTAGCACGCACGATGCCGACGGGGTGACGGAAAAGGATTTCAAGTTGGCACAAAGTATCGAGGATATTATCGACGGGAAGCAGGAATAGTAAACCGCTACCCTAAAATATGCCGCCTGGCTGGTTACCAGACGTAACACGAATCGGACAATCACTTGCTTCCGGCATAATTTGGAATTGCCGGGTTCAGGTTCTATTTGCCACTTGCCATCGTTTGCATTTTTCATAAATTTGCTATCCTCAAAATTAGCAAAACAGTATGGGAAGAGCTTTTGAATTCCGAAAGGCAAGGAAGATGAAACGCTGGTCGGCGATGTCCAAAGCCTTTACGCGTATCGGCAAGGATATTGTTATGGCCGTAAAGGAAGGCGGCCCCGATCCGGATGCCAATTCCCGGCTTCGTGCCGTCATCCAGAATGCGAAGTCCGTTAACATGCCCAAGGACAATATCGAACGGGCCATCAAACGGGCTTCCGACAAAAGTCAGGGCGATTATAAAGAGGTTTTGTTCGAAGGCTATGCCCCACACGGTATCGCCATTTTAATCGAGACCGCAACGGACAACAATACACGTACGGTGGCCAACATCCGCAGTTATTTCAATAAATGTGACGGTAGTCTTGGCACTTCCGGCTCGGTGGAATTTATGTTCGACCATACCTGTAATTTCCGGATACCCGCAGAAGGCCTTGACCCTGAGGAGCTCGAGCTTGAAATGATCGACTTCGGGGCCGAGGAAGTTTTCGTAGACGATGACGGTATTTTGATATATGCCCCCTTCGAAAGTTTTGGGGACATCCAAAAAGAACTTGAAAACCGCCATATCGAGATACTATCCTCCGGTTTTGAGCGCATTCCCCAAGTTACAAAGCCCCTCAGCGAAGAAGAAGTAGCCGATGTGGAAAAGCTACTCGAAAAAATCGAGGAGGACGATGATGTTCAGAACGTGTACCACACGATGCGGGAATAAGTGATCGGAAGCACTACCGTTACTACTATTTTTCTCTTTTTCAATAGCTAACGAAATTTTTTATCGTTTTATCTTTGATTTATATCTTTTCGGATTGCGAACAAATTGCGAAGATGGAAATCAAAACATGCCTAAAAATCCTTTTTCCGGGAGACATGCACCAACCGCCAGATGGGCAACACCGTCCACAGTACCAGCATTGCCATCGAAACGAGAAAACCCAGGCCCGTACCGAAAAATTGTTTGAAGAGGGCGCTGGTGTAGCCCAATAGGGCAGAAATATCCAGTTTTAAAAGGATTAGCGTTCGCGAAAGGTCTATAGGATTGAACATCGTAGCGGCCAGCGAAAACGTATCTAACGGGTATTCCTCAAAAATGATCAAAGAGAGCAAAAAAAGTCCGTCGTAGATTACGGCCAGGAACAACCAGAGCAATACGGCATAACCGAAGCCTTTGATCTTATTTTCGTTGGTAATCGCGATATTAAAGGCCAATGCGGTAAAAATCAAGGTCAAAAAGACTCCCGTGACCAATAGTAACGAAAAGTCGAATATGGCATCGCTTCGAAAAAGACCGTAAACCACAAAGGGAATACCTAGGCCCAAGACCAAGCTCAGTGTCAGCGAGCCGGCCACGCCGAAATACTGCCCTAAAAAGAGGGTCGAACGTTTCAGGGGCTGCGCGAGGAGGAGTTCGGTAAACTCCTTCGAATTGTAAAAATACATAACCCCAAAAATAGTTCCGATCAAGGGTACCAGCATGATAATGACGTTCATCAGGGTAATTACCGCTTTTGATAAGTCGTTGTTCAAGAACAAGAGCACGAATGCTAAGGCTAGATAGAAAAGAAAATACACGTAGCTCCATCGGCTTCGTACGAGGTCGTAAAAACTGTATTTTAATATCTTAAGCATCGGCAGGTAGGGTTGCAATGAAGGCTATGGCGTGTTCCACGTCGGTTTGACCGGTTTTCATTTTTAATTCCTCAATAGTACCCTTGAAATAGATTTTGCCCTCGAGAAGATACACCACCTCATCGGCCATTTCCTCGACGAACTGCATGATGTGCGAGGTAATCAATAGCGTCTTACCCTTTTGTTTTTCCTCCCGTATCAATTCCTTCAACCGGATCAGGGAAGCGGGGTCTAATCCTGTGGTAGGCTCATCGAGAATTAGCAAAGGGCTGTCGAACATAAAGGTGAGTACTATATTCACTTTCTGTTTGGTACCCCCGGAGAGCGTGACCAGTTTTTTATCCAAAAAGGGTTCCAGTCCGAAAAGGGATATCAAACGCCCATCATCAGTAGGTTTTTGGCCCAAATCCTTTATCATCCGTATCAGTTCCTTGACCTTAAGGTTTCCGGGGAAATTGGCGATTTGCGGTAGATAGTCGATATCCTGGCGGTATTTCCATTGGTTTCTGACATTGGCCCCAAAAACGGTAATGGTTCCCTTGTTGGGTACGACCATGCCCAAGATGCTCTTGATAAGCGTCGTCTTGCCCGAGCCGTTGGGTCCTAGAACCGCGAAGATACTGCCATTTTCTATGCTAAGATCCACCCCCGCGAGCACCTGGTTCTTACCAAATCGTTTATGTAGGTTTTGTATTTGGATCATGGCAATATAGTATTTAGCACTTAGTATTCAGTACAAAGTGCAGATTGGACCACTGGCATTACTTTTTAACTTTTTTCATTAGGGGTTTCGCATCCATCAGATTATCGGGGGTAAAGATGGGGGAGACTTTCTCCGAAAAATCGATGATATCCATAAAGATGCTCCGTAGCAATACTATCGTCTCTGGCGTTCGGTTCACGATATACGAGAAAAGTTTTACGGGCCGATAGGGTACATCGCCGATACCGTTTTCATCCAGGTCGTAACCGGTATAACCACTCCAGTAATTTTGTTCGAACACATTGTCGTTGACCTTGCCATTGTACGATATATCAAATGAGTTGTGCAAAAAATTATTCTTGGCAAAAGTGTTCGCATAGCAGGCTCCCCTCACTTTGATTGCCCAACCGTTACCGATGAAATGGTTTTGCCGATAATTGATACGGTTCGAACCCTCGACGCTAATACCGATGGTGTTTTCCTCGAAGGTATTTCCCGTTATCTCGGCATCGTTGATTTCCTTCAGTAGCATCCCGTAGGAGGCCGTGCCCCAGTTTTTATGAAACACATTGTCGAACATCTTAATATGCTTCGAGAACATCAGCGCCACCCCTGCCCCATTGTTTTCAAAAGTATTTCCGGAGTACACATCATTGTTGGAAAACATAAAATGCAGACCGTACCTCAAGTTATTCGCACTGATATTATCCTTGATGATTACGTTATCGGAGAATTCAAGATAAATGCCGTCACGGGTTCCCTGTACGATATTGCGTTCGACCGTCACATGGTTCGAGTACCATAATTGAATTCCGTTGCCCGAGTTGTACTCGTCGACCGCGTCGCCAATTATTTTGTTATAGAACACGCGCCCGTTGCTCGATTTCTCCAGATAGATACCAAAAAACAGTTTTTCGAGTACCACGTTTTGAATGAGGAAGTTCTCGCTTTGTACCACACGGATGGCGGCATGATCGCTCGTGTAGCTCGTGCCGACATTGATAATGAAAAGTCCGTCTACGGTAACGTCGTCCGAAACAATCCGGATGATTTCGCCCTGGTCCCCGCCGTCGACTATCGGATAGTTCTCGCCTAAGAGGGTCAAAGGTTTGTCGATAAGGATGTTGTACTCTCGGTAGATTCCCTTTTTGATGAGCAGGGTATCGTAGTCGGATGCCAAGGCTATTCCTTTTTTAATGGTGGAAACTTCACAAGAGGAACAAACCGTGATGGTTTTGGCCCATACCGGTTTCCCGAACAAAAGAAGGACCATCCATAGAAGTATGCAATTTTTATCCATTATCTATCGATACCTTTATTTAGTCATTGCGGTACTTTCCTACAATATCGATAATATGGATGCGGTATACGACGGGCATTTTGGGGTATTGCAGCCGGCTGGAAAAATCCTGGATGAATTTCGGGGTCTTTCCTTCCTTTTTTTGGATGGTATGTCGTACGCCTTCGGCAAATCGATGAAGGTATTTTTTTGCGGTACTTCCTTGAAGCTGCTCGAAGCTGCCCTGGATCAAGACCGAACGCCATTTCTGAATCGTGTGAATTTCGTCTACCTGAAAAGCGACTTCACCGTATCTTTCCATCGCCTCGATTTTATGTCCCGGCGCAGAATAGCTCAGTATGCTCTTTTCCTCGGCGTCGTGAAAATAGGTAATGGGATTGATATGAGGGGTTTTTCCCGAAATGTAGGCTAGGCGTCCGATGTAGTTGTTACCCATCAGTTCCAGACATTCCGTCATTTCGAGATTTTTTATACTCGGTGTATCATTACCAATTGCATTCATTTCTATTTTTTTTTAAAGCGTTCTTTTAATTCCTGCCAAGTATAGAGGTCGCCCCCTTTTTCCCTTTGGGCCTGCTCGGCGTTAGCCTCCTTCCCAAAAGCGGACAAAAATTCACCCATGGGACTTGGAATTTTCCGACTAATTAGATAGGTGGCCTCGGTGGCATCGATCAATTCGCCAGGAAATTCATAGGCATTGACCCTAAAAAGTGCCACTTGCGCCCCATCGACGGTCTGAAAATGGTTCATCATACACTCTATGGCATCGAACTTGTAGGCCCTACCCTTTTCGGTTACGAACTGCGCCGCGTGTTGCCTGTCGACGATGGTCATGCTGCAGTAATGGCAGCCATCCGATCCGTATTGTATGGGTTCGGGACTTATATTGCAAGATAACAATAGTAGGACCATCAAAAAAAATACCTGCCTTTTCATGCCGTCGCCCATTTTTTGGATTCCTCTTCCCTTTTCGATTTTACAGTCTTCCATCCCAAATAAAAGGCCAGCACGGTCATCATCATCCCGGAAAACATCATCCATGCGCCTGTTGCCGGTAAGGAGGTTACGTCGAAATTGAGCATTTTCCGGTGCCCCAACAAAGGCGGTTTATAGGTCATCGGCGTACCATCGGGGTTCGTAATCTTTATGATGGCATTCGGATCCAGGTTGCTTCCGTAATCCGTAAGCCAGGCATTGAAATCGTATATGCCCAAAACACCTAATAGCGACATCACGATAAACCATCCTAGAAACCATTTGTAATTCACCTTTCCGAAAAAGCCCAAGAGGCCTATCGATACGCCCAGGGCAACCATGGCAATGATAACCTTAGGAAAGACATCGAATTCCCACATCTCGCCCGGCTTCGGTATGGTCTTCATACCGATATAATGATTTAGGCCGTCAATATTCTGAATATCGAATTCGGAGACGCCCTCTATTCCGGTAATGTCGATGTTCATGCCCAAGGGATCCGGATATTGCGGAGCCCCCAGCATGATGTTCCACAAGGGGAAAACGAACAGCCCCAACAGGAACAAAGAACCGATAATCATTATAATACTTGCCTTCTTCATGACCTATTATATTTTCATTTATGCCCTAGAATCCCGTTCGGGATGCCATAGGGTGAGCCTATAGGCTTATCTGAAATTTATTGTCTTCACCTGGCCCGCCTATGCATTATTTACAATATTGGAAAACCTTAGGAACCTTCCCGTCCGCCCAGAGACCACGACAGTTCGATGTTCGAATCGGCGGAGGACACCCTCACGTAGCCTTGCATCTCCTGGTGCAGGGCCGAGCAGAAGTCCGTACAGTAGAACGGCCATACCCCAACTTTTTTAGGTTCCCAGAGCAAGGTCTTTGTTTGACCGGGCATAACCAATATCTCGGAATTATTGGCACCGATAACCGCAAAGCCATGGGGAACGTCAAAATCCTGTTCGAGGTTCGTAATGTGCCAATAGACCTTGTCGCCCACTTTGATACCCTCGATATTGTCGGGCGTAAAATGACTGCGGATGGTGGTCATGTAAATGTGTACCTCGTTGCCTTCGCGGACCACCTTGCCATCGTTTACGCCTGCGGTGACGTGGGGGTGCTTGTTATCTGCAATCCTATAGAACTTCTTCGATTTGGGCGCCAAAAGTTCCGCAGGGCAACCGGCCGCATAGTGCGGTTCACCGTGGGTAGGGAAATCGTATATAAGTTCCATCTTTTCTCCCGATATATCGAACAATTGTGCGGAGTGTTCCAATTCGGGGCCCGTTGGCAGGTAGCGGTCCTTGGTAATCTTGTTTAGGGCGACCAAGTATTTGCCATAGGGTTTTTGTGAGTTTCCGCCCGGTATCATCAGGTGGCCCACGGAGTAGAAGGTCGGTTTCCGATCGATCACCTCCCACGAACCCAATTTCCATTTGACAACTTCCGAAGAAATAAAGAAGGTCGTATAAGCATTGCCCTCACCATCGAATTCCGTGTGCAAGGGGCCAAGGCCACCGCTTTTCACCTGGCCGGCCAAGACATCCTCGAACCTTAGGATGGGAATACCGTAGGCCTCTCCATCGAATTTTTCGCCCTCGATAGCGGCGATCATCTTGTCAAAGGAATGTACCGTCAGGTCGGCAGTCAGTTTTCCGTTACCGACAATGTACTGACCGGAAGGATCCACATCGCAGCCATGGGGCGATTTTGGGGTCGGTAGGAAATAGACCGCACCCGGCACTTCGGTCGGATCCACGGTAAGGACCTCCGTTTTCATGGTGGAAGTAGCCGTGTGGGTTTCCTCGTCATAAACGTTATGGGCATATTCGGCGGGCATGGTGGTACCGCCCCCGTTGTTGACATATTCCTCGATCTTTTTCCAGTTGACGGCGGCGATAAAGTCCTTATCGTTCTGGGAGGCATTTACCTCCAAAAGCGAATTGGCTTCTTCCGTGTTGTAGGTGGTGAAAAAGAACCAACCGTGTGATTTTCCACGACCTGGGTGTGAAAGGTCATAATCGAAGCCGGGCATCATCAACTGAAATTTGATGGCCATACGCCCATCTTCGGGATCAACGCTAATAAAGGATAATGCTCCCTTGAATTTTCCCTTGTACTCGTCGATGGGCACATCCGCTTGGGGCACAGGTATGGAAAAACGGGTTCCGGCGACCACATATTCCGTATTTTCGGTTATAAACGACGAACTGTGGTTGCCCGCGCTATTGGGAATCTCAATAATCTCATCGGTCTCGAAGGTCTCCAAGTTTATCCTTGCGATCCGGGGCGTGTTGTTGCCATTTGCAAAGATCCATCGGCCGTCGAGTTCCCCGTTGGTCTGGGATATATCTGGATGGTGTAGGTCGTCCCAGGGAACGAATCCGAACGAGGTGTTCAACATGGGCTTGGTCTCTTCGGAATAACCGTAGCCCGATGTGGGAAACTGTGAAAATACGGCGATTTCCTTGAACATCCGTCCCGAAGGCAGTCCGTATACGGTCAGGTTGCCGCTATAACCGCCGGACAAAAAGGCGTAGAATTCATCCTGTTCCCCGGGGGCCACATACACCTTTTCGGCGTTGTTCGAGGCCAGGGCGCTGCTTCGGCCGCCCTTGCCGTTCTGGTTGCCGCAGCTCGTAACCATGAAGGCCGAACCCAGTATGGCCAATACGTGATAACCATACTTTTTCATCGGAATGTGTTTAAAGATTGTTTTATTTTTCATTTCCTTTTCCTTTTGCCTGGTGAAAAAGTGGCCTTTTCGCCAGTTTTTAAAGCCATGTTTTGGCCCAGGTCACCATAGTTTCTTCGGGGATGGAGCCAAAAGCCAGTGGCGGCTTTCATATAATTGGTTTACAGGGTCCTAAAATATTCAAGTACAGCCCTAGCCTGCTTCTCGGTCAGGTTCTGGTTCGCCATGGGCGACCCGTTGAATTCCACCAAAAGATCTTTTGCCAAAGGGTCTTCCCTGACCATAACCTGTGGGTTCAGGATCATGTTCATGACCCATTCCGGCGTACGCCTTTCCAAAATACCTTTGGGCGCCGGGCCGATAAACTTTTTCTCCGGCCTGTGACAGGCGAGGCACATTTGGTTGTAGACCTCTTTTCCTTGGGCCGCCAAAGCCTCATCGATTTCGGTATCCAAGGTTACCGATTTTATGGGACCAACGCCCTTGTTCGTCAGATCGACCCGGTCGGAGGCCGGTACTCCACCTGTTTCCGGCACGGCCGCTTCCGGTTGCGGTGTCTCAGTTGTATGCCTATCCACGCTAAAACCTTCTTTTTTCTTTTCTTCTTTTGCTCCGCAGGCCATGAACGTGAGGAAAAACAACAGGACAATACTTTGAATTCCAATTTTCATCGATGTGTATTTAATTGATTTGTGCACCAAAAGTAGTGGGAAAGTAGAAGGATAAACATGATATTTATCATGTTCCAGATAAAAAGACGTTTTTATCTTTATTTTTTAGAAAAAGGAAATTAAAATGATGTCCAATTCATCGAAATATGCCTTAAAGGCAGTACTGTATCTTGCGGTTAAATCTTCTGCAGAACAAAAAATATTGGCCAAAGACCTTAGTGTGGCCACCAACGTGCCCCAGGCCTACCTCTCCAAACTGTTGCAACAACTATCCAGAAACGATATTGTTTCATCCATGAAAGGACCCGGAGGGGGATTTTATCTATCCGATGAAAATCGGGGCAAAAGCCTCATGGCCATTGTTGATGTTATCGACGGAGACAACCGCCTCACCTCCTGTATACTCAGTTTGAAAAAATGCGACATGGAAAACCCTTGCCCCATGCATGATCTGGTCGGTGAGACCAAAACCAATTTCATCAAGCAACTGAAGGATACCACAGTAGCTGATCTTGTTCTTGATATTCGGGAAGGAAAAAGTTTCCTGCCGCTTTAACAAAAAGCCACCCGCACATTGGCGGATGGCCTTTCTGAAAAATGAAAAACTATCAAATCTTAAACGTGACCACAGGTATTTCGGAATGGTTTGCGACATCTTCACCAATGCTACCCATAAAGAAATGGGACAGCCCTTTGCGGCCGTGGGTCGGTATCGCAATGATATCGGCACCGTTTTTTTCGCTATAGTTCAAAATACCACGCTCGACGTTGTAATCGTTAAAAATGTCGACTTCTACTCCCACCTTGGCTTCGGCCAAAAATTGGTTGATCCGTTCGTAGGCATCCCCCGTACTCAAAAAATCGTCGCCAGGAGTGTTGATATAGACCATGTTCATTTCCGCGGATAGCACATCGGCAAAAGCCTTGGCTTTTTTATAGGCGGACAGGTTTTCTTTATGAAAATTGGAAGCAAAGACCAACCGATCAACCTTGAAATCGGAAATCTCGTTCTTGATAACGATGACCGGAATTTCTGCAGTACGCACCACTTTTTCCGTGTTGGAGCCTACGAACATTTCCTTTAGCCCGTCAGCACCGTGCGAGCCCATCACGATAAGGTCGGCTTCATTTTGCTTCGCCACTTCGTTTATCTCGCTGAAAACCTTATAATGCTTGACAATTGGTTTTACCGACATATCTTTTAGGTAGGGCTTTTTCAGAAACTCCGTAAAGCGTTTTTCGGCCAGTTTAATGAG
>DASSWC010000265.1:0-2356 GCA_035705395.1 Pricia sp.
GGTAAACTACTATGGAACAGAATATTCCGTGGTTTTCCCTCAAATCCTTAACCAGTGCCATAGCTTCGGGAATACTCCCGTTGAGATATACGGGGGTGACACAGGTGTTGGTGTCCCCAATATTGAATCCCCGGTCTTTGAGTCCGTTTTGCAGGGCGTTTACGTTTTCCCAGAGTTTGGCCTTGAGCTCCGGTTGGGTGCGCAGCATATCCAATCGCTTGAGCGCGCCCTTGACATAGATCATGGGTAGGGATTTGGCAAACATCTGGGAGCGCAAATTGTATTTTAAATAGTCGATAATTTCCTTGTCCGCCGCCAGAAAGGCCCCGATACCGGCCATGGATTTGGCGAACGTGGCAAAATAGACATCGATGCCATCCTGTACGCCCTGTTCCTCGCCGGCACCGGCACCGGTTTTTCCCAAAGTGCCGAAGCCGTGGGCGTCGTCTACGAACAAACGGAACGTATATTTTTTCTTAAGGGCCACAATATCCTTCAATCGGCCCTGTTCCCCACGCATACCGAAAACCCCCTCTGAAATCACCAAAATACCGCCACCGGTCTGTTCGGCCAATTTGCTGGCTCTTTCGAGATTTTTTTCCAAACTGTTCATATCGTTATGGATGAACGTAAAGCGCTTGCCCATATGAAGCCGCACCCCGTCAATGATACAGGCGTGGGAATCCACATCGTATACGATAATATCATCTTTGGAAACCAGGGCATCGATGGCCGATACCATGCCCTGATACCCGAAATTCAGGAGATAAGCGGATGGCTTCTGCACAAATTCCGCCAGTTCACGCTCCAATTGCTCGTGCACCTCGGTATGCCCGCTCATCATCCGGGCACCCATGGGATAGGCAGCACCGTATTCCGCTGCGACCTCGCCGTCTATTTTCTTGATTTCGGGTAAATTGGCCAAGCCCAGATAATCATTAATACTCCAGGTAATCACTTCCTTGCCCTGAAATTTCATCCGGTTTGACAAAGGGCCTTCGAGTTTGGGAAAGACGAAATAGCCTTCCGCCTGTGATGCCCATTTGCCCAAGGGGCCTTTGTTTTCAAGTATTCGGTCAAAAAGATCTCGCATTGCGATTCGCTTAGGTTTAGGTGCAAAAGTAAGGGTTTCGAGGGAATATTTAAGAAATTTTTATCCCCAAAAAAAAGCAACGGTGTTGATAACCGATGCCGTTTTACACGTAAAATACGTTGATGGGAACAAAGTGGGAAGTATCCAAAACAGATATGCTTTCATTGGTTCCCCAGCTGGGAGGATGTCTGCTCTTCAATGAACACCGGAAAATCATCTAGTAATGGCTAGTCCTTGATATATTGTATCTCTTGGGTCTTCTCCACTGCCTCGGTTTCCAGAAAGCCCTGGTCTTCCATCCACTGGTCGCTATAAATCTTGCTCATATAGCGGGATCCGTGATCGGGGAAGATGACCACCACATTATCATCCGTACCGAATTCGCCGCGTTCGCCCAATTGCTTTATGGCCTGCATGACGGCCCCACTGGTATAGCCGGCAAAAATACCTTCGGTATGCGCTATTTCACGGGCGGTATGGGCGCTTTCGGAATCCGTAACCTTGATAAATTCGTCGACGACATCAAAATCCGTCGCCCCGGGAATCAGATTTTTACCCAAGCCCTCGATCCGGTACGGATATATCTCCCGGGCATCGAACTTTCGGGTTTCGTGGTATTTTTTGAGTACCGACCCATAGGCGTCCACTCCGATGACCTTGATTTCCGGATTTTGTTCCTTCAGATATTTCGCCGTTCCGGAAATGGTTCCGCCCGTACCGCTACAGGCAACCAGATGGGTGATATGGCCATTGGTCTGTTTCCAAATTTCCGGTCCGGTAGTCCGGTAATGGGCATCGATGTTCAGTGCGTTGAAATACTGGTTGATATAGATTGACCCCTCGGTCTCTTCATGTAGTCTTTTGGCCACCTCGTAGTACGACCGCGGGTCGTCGGCGCTGACGTGCGCGGGACAGACATATACTGTAGCACCCATCGAGCGCAGCATATCGATCTTGTCTTTCGACGACTTCGAGCTGACCGCCAGAATGCAGTCATAGCCTTTAATGATACTGACCATAGCGATACTGAATCCCGTATTGCCCGAGGTGGTCTCGATAATGGTGCTGCCCTTGGTCAATAGGCCCTTGCGCTCCGCTTCTTCGATGATGTGCAGCGCAATACGGTCTTTTGAAGAATGACCGGGATTGAAGGACTCGACCTTGGCGTAAAAATTGCCTGTGAGTCCTTTCGTGATTTTGGTTAGTCTGACAAGGGGCGTATTTCCTATGAGTTCCAGGATGTTGCTATAAGCATTGATCTTA
>DASSWC010000266.1:0-3727 GCA_035705395.1 Pricia sp.
ACTGGTTAAACAGTTCGACCGCGCCCTCAAAAGTCTGGCTGACCAATACTTTGCTATCGTTTTTCGAAAAGCCCATTTTTAATGCGGCTTCCATCATACTGTGCATAAAATAAAAAACATAGGCCGGGCCGCTTCCAGATATTCCGGTAGAGGCATCGATGTAGTTTTCGGATTGTACGCGGATAGATTTTCCGGTGGTATCCAATAGATTTTCGACGGTCAGCAGTTCGACCCGACTGATCTCGTCGGAAACCATATACGAGGTAATGCCCTTACCGACCTGCGCGGGAAGATTGGGCATGGCCCGTACCACCTTATTAATGCCCAAAGCCTCTTTCATGGCCCGAATGGTTATTCCCGCCATGATGGAGATGATGATTTGGCCCGGATTGATCAGCGGTTTCATTTTTTGAAATAAATCCGCACTGTGGTAGGGCTTTACGGCAATAAACACGAGATCTGCCTGCGGGAGGCAATCCTCCATTTTTTCGAAAACATCAAAATGGGATATTTTCTGAAGGGACAGGATTTTCTCGGGCGAATTGTCCAAGATCATTACATTGCGTTTTTTGAGCAGTTTCGATTTCGACATCGCTTCTGCATAGGTCAATCCCATATTGCCGGCACCTATAACTAATACTTTCATCTAAAGTTTTTTTTTAGGGTATTCAATTTTATTTCCTCCCAAGGGAACAAGAACCATGCGGAAGGCCTGAAAGCAGGAATAAGTTTTTATTATTTCCAGTCCCGCAGCCCCGCTTTCGTTTCCTTTCCCCCTAAACCCCTATCGGGAAAGGTTTGGGGCGGGTTTCTCCTTTTCGGGGTCAGAAAATGCATATCCGATGCCCCCCCTCTTTTTCACAATTATACCTGCAATATTGTCGACTTTAACTGTAATACTGTCAGGGCTAGCGTAGAATAAACGATTTTACCCCCCGATATAAAGCTTTCATCGTTAGATGGTATTTCTAAGGGGTCTTCGCATTTTAAGGAATCCAATTATAAAGAGGATATACATAATCAGGATGAGGGACAGATGTATGCTTCTTATAACGGGACTCTCTTGTAAGCCGTATTGGGAATTATAAAACCTTAAAAGCTTAATAGGGAGATATCCCATATAAAAAATAGTAAGCCCTAGGCTTATCCAAAAAATGATGTTTTGTTTGAGTGCAAATTGGTGGGGATCCGACATAAAATTCCTTAGAAAAGAGATCGTACCGTATAGCAGAATGCAGCCTCCTACCAAATAGGACAAGATTTGGGAATCGGATACGAAGCGCTGCAAAAAAATATTGACGATACAAGACGTCATAAAAACGAAGGCACCGTAAAGCATATTTCTTTTAAGATGGGTATTCTTTGAAAAGGACCAAAAAATATAATAGTAATAGAGGTACGAGATAATGGTATACAGGTTGTAAATAGCGCTATTATCGGTCAGGTTGTTAAATGTCAACGCTAAATTTTCGTTGAATTTAATAAGGTATCCCAACACTTCGTTCAAAAAAGTATACAGATACAAGATCGGAAGAAACCGCAAGGCGGTATCATAGTACTTTGGATACCGCCATATCGCAACCGCTAGGGTGATGGCATAGATCGGCTTGTATCCCATTTCAAGCAGCGATTGCAGAATGCTAGACGCCATCTTAATTGTTTATGATCTTCCCCTTATCCTCTAATGGTTTCTGGGAGGATGACGGTCGCCTTCGTTTCCGATAACACTCTTTTCCGCGTAAAAAGGGCTGGGCGACGGCCTGGGGATCAAATTCGGAAAAAGGCTTGCCTTACTGGTATTTTTTGAAGCGTCAAGCATTTCCTCAGGCACCGCCTTATTCGTCCTTTCTAAAGAATCGGTAAGCAAAAATGGTACAGGTACGCCCATTTCTTTCTCGCCAATATAGTAAGCGGATTCTTTGCCGTCAATAGCAAGGGTGGGCACGAACATTACAGTATTTCTTTTTTGCTTGTCCAGATCACGCTCATTTTCCGGATAGTTGGCAAAATATATGCGTAGCTTCGAGATATCGGCTCCCGCCTTTTGAGTCTCTTGTTCGATATATTGTATATATTTTTTAAATTTTTCAAAGTCATAGGAGGTGTACTGTACGGGTACGAATCCTTCGTCCACTTCTCGCTCCATAGCCCCGTCCTCTTTCTCGTCACCCTTAATAGATTGCTGTTTTTGAGGAATGGAATCCTTCAAACGTCTACCGCTATCTTCATAGATTTTTATGATGCTGGCGCGATGTTTGCCATAGGTTTCAAATCTGGTTTTGGCTTGGGCGTCGGTAATGATTATCTCCTCGACCTCATCAAATGTGACGTCTTTGTCGTCGGATTCTTGTTTCAAACCGTCGCATCCGGCAACACCGAACAACAAAATTGGGGCAATAAGAAATTTAAGCGTGAATTTCCTGGCATTTTCCATGACCTGAGGTTTTAAGGTTAAAATATAACACGTACATGCTGCCTGCGGGGGATGGGCAGGTTCGGGGGAAGAAATGGCTATTCCGCTATAAATATATTTTAAAATACCGATACTTCGTAATAAACGCTTAAGAATTACTTTACAATTTCGTGAAAACGATTGATTTATGAGGGGCCACGCATGTCTCCATCTCCTTCAACGATTTCAACACGCGGCTATGGATTGGATTTTTCAGGCAAGGAAAATAAGCGTACAAAAAAAATCCCAAACTCCACATGACTCTTGGAATTTGGGATTTTTATTTTTTCCGCGATCGCGTCCCTACTGGTTCATCGTCATCAAAAACTCCTCATTGTTTTTAGTCTGTTTGATACGCTGTTCGATGAATTCCATGGCTTCGACCGGGTTCATGTCCGCCAGATATTTACGTAAGATCCACATTCGCTGAATGGTACTATCGTCCAGCAACAGGTCGTCGCGACGGGTGCTCGAAGAGGTAAGGTCGATGGCCGGCCATACCCTGCGATTCGCGATCTTGCGGTCCAGTTGCAGTTCCATGTTACCGGTTCCCTTGAATTCCTCGAAGATGACCTCGTCCATTTTGGAGCCGGTATCGGTCAGGGCGGTCGCAATGATCGAAAGCGAACCGCCACCCTCGATGTTCCGGGCCGCACCGAAGAAACGTTTGGGTTTATGCAGCGCATTGGCATCCACACCACCGCTCAATACTTTGCCCGATGCGGGTTGCACCGTATTATAGGCGCGGGCGAGACGGGTAATGGAATCCAAAAGGATGACCACGTCGTGGCCGCATTCGACCAAGCGTTTTGCTTTTTCGAGTACGATGTTGGCGACCCGTACATGCTCGGTTGCTTCCTTGTCAAAGGTCGAGGCCACTACTTCGCCGCGCACGTTCCGTTGCATATCGGTAACCTCCTCGGGGCGTTCGTCGATCAAGAGAATGATCTGGAACACTTCGGGGTGGTTGGCCGCAATGGCATTGGCAATCGCTTTCAAGAGCATGGTCTTTCCCGTTTTCGGTTGGGAGACGATCATGCCCCTTTGCCCTTTTCCGATGGGGGCGAACAGATCCATAATCCGGGTCGAGATGTTGCTCTGGCGTTCGGCGATATTGAATTTTTCCTGGGGAAAGAGCGGCGTAAGGTGTTCAAAGGCCACCCGATCGCGTACGACCTGAGGGTCGATACCATTAATCTTGTTGACCTTGATCAGGGGGAAATATTTTTCGCCTTCTTTCGGCGGACGGACGTTGCCCAGCACCGTGTCGCCGGT
>DASSWC010000267.1:0-8738 GCA_035705395.1 Pricia sp.
CCCTTCTGGTGGGGAAATTTGCGTTAAAACATCTGGCCACCGTTAAAGATTTGACGGGAAGGGACCTTTTGTACCCTCCAAAAATTATGCCCCGCTATTTGCTGAACGAATCCTGCATCCAAAGACTGGTTGAATTCAAAAAAGGCTTACCGCTTTATAAAATGATATGACGAGACGCGGGATGACTAAAGTTGTATGGAGCCGTCAACCAATGACATGCCCTGGTAATACTATTAAAATAACAACAGAAAATGAAAATATGTTTTGTACTCAGTGATCTGAAAAAAGAATACGTCGGTACCTCAGTGGTAATGATCAAAAAAGCTTTGGAACGTGACCACGAAACCTATGTCATGGAGGTAGGTGGATTTAATTTCGTACATGGTGAACCGGTGGAAATCCGTTGTAAAAAGATTTCCAAATCGCTGGAGTACGATTCACCGAGGGAGTTTTTGGCCAAGGTTCAGGATGATACCTTGGAATGGAAAACGATATCCTCGGAGGGACTCGATGTGCTCTTCGTACGGAACAACCCCACTGAAGAGCCCATACACAGGCATTGGGCAGAGCATTCCGGTCTCGCATTTGCCAGGGCGATACAACAGCAGGGTACACTGGTATTGAACGATGCGAATGCCATGGCCCACTCCTTTATCGACAAAATGTATTTTGAGGAACTGCCCATGACCATCAAACCGAAAAGTGTAATTAGCCGTGACAGGCAAGTCATTCTGGACTTTTGGAAAGCATCGAAAAAAAAGATCGTGCTCAAACCCCTGGAAGGCTCGGGCGGCCAAAGCATTTATCTCCTGGGGGAGAAAAAGCATAATTTTGATCAGATCGTGAATTCCCTGCTCGATAAAGGCTATGTCATCGCCCAGGAATTTTTGCCCGGGGTGAGCAAAGGGGATGTCCGCGTTCTTTTGATGAACGGAAGAATTTTGGAACAGGACGGCGAACTCGGACTGATACGCCGCAAAAACCCGGATAAGGATGAGTTCCGGAGTAACCTGTCATTGGGCGGAAGTGCCGAAAAGGCGGAGCTGACACCGGAAATAGAACGCATTGTTGAACTGACCGCTCCGAAATTGATCCGTGACGGCTTCTTTTTCGTAGGCCTCGACGTGGTCGATGATAAATTGATCGAAATCAATTGTATGAGTCCCGGTGGTTTGGCCTACTCCGAAGAAATCGGGTTACCGGACTTTACCGATTCGATCATAGCTTCGATAGAACGTAAGATCGAGTATAAAAAACTGAACAAAAACCAACTCGACAATAAACAATTGGCGACTATGGAGTGAGGGGCGATAGCCAATGAACCCCAAAGTCAAATAAAAAATGGAAATAGGCAAAGGAAAACATGTGAATCCAGATAAAGATAGGATCATCGGGGAATACCAATCCGGAAACGATGGGGCATTATTGTTCATATCGGCCGGCATTCACGGAAACGAACGGAGTGGCGTAAAAGCCCTACAAAAAGTTTTTAAGATTCTGGAAGCGGAAAAGCCGAGCATTTCCGGAAAGGTAATCGGCGTGTGTGGCAATCGTAGGGCCCTCCAAAAAGACGTTCGCTACATCGATGAGGACCTCAACCGGACCTGGACCGGGAAAAACGTGGCCAGCGGAGAGACCGATACCAATGAGAAGCGCGAAATGTTCGATATTATCGATGTGCTTGATGCGCATCCCGAAACCGGGTATACGCATCGCTATTTTCTGGATTGCCATACCACTTCTTCCGCAAGTATGCCTTATATCTCCGTACAGGAAGTCGGCGACAACGATACTTGGGCGCAGCGTTTTCCCGTGTGCATCATTCGGGGTTTTTCGGATATCGTTTTCGGATGTATCGACCATTATCTAAGTCGCATGGGGATGACGGGATTCGTCTTCGAGGGCGGACAGCACGAAAGTGAAGAGGCCATCGCCTTCCATGAGGGGATGATTTGGCTGGCCTTGGTCCATGCCTGTGATTTGGATTTGAAGGGACTTTCAGGATTCCCCGAAGCGGTGGAGAAAATAGGAAAGCAAAAGGAATATCAAAAAACCTTCGAGATCATCCACCGCCACAGCCTTGCCGATGATGACCAGTTTGAAATGCAGCCCGGCTATGAAAACTTTCAGCCTATCGAAAAAGGCGAATTTTTGGCGGTCCACAATGGCGAGAAAGTGCTTAGCACATGGAATGCCCATATTTTCATGCCGCTATATCAGGCTCAGGGTAATGATGGGTTTTTTGTGGTGGACGAGGTAAAACATTAAAATGTCCATATTGTATTCATTTGTTTCGACACATTCATGGCTGTTTTCCATGATGTCTACTAAAGCGCTAGCTGCCGTAACCCCTCGTAGACGACAATGCCCACGGCATTCGCCAAATTCAAACTGCGGATATGCTCGCTGTAAAGCGGTATTTTATAAAGTTGTTCCCTATTCCTCGCTATAATCTGTTCGGACAGTCCGACGGATTCTTTGCCGAATATCAGAAAATCACCCTCGGCATAATCCATAGACCAGTGGTCGCGAAGACCATGACTGGAGAAAAAGACCATCCTTTTGTCGGGATGGGAATCGAAAAATACCGCGCTGTTCTCATAAACGGTGACGGACAAGTGTTGCCAGTAATCAAGTCCGGCGCGCTTTAGGCGTTTGTCGGTCAGTTCGAAGCCAAAGGGCCGTACCAGATGAAGATGTGAACCGGTAGCCAATGCCAACCGCCCGATGTTGCCGGTGTTGTTGGGAATCTCAGGTTCGATAAGCACGATGTTGAAGGCCATGGCATAAAAAAAAACTCCGGTAATCAGCCGGAGTTTATTCATCAATCAAAAAACGAACAGTCATGATATACTGTTGTCTGCCTTAAATATACAACTAATATGCCAAATCTCCTATTTAAGGGGAATTTAACGTGAAGGTATCATAACGCCCATTGGCAAAACCATTTTAAACTTGAAAGCTCCGATGGCTAGTGGCGTTGAGAAAGGCCGACACAATAAGCGGATTACCCCAAATACGTCTTTAATATCTTGCTCCTCGACGTGTGCTTCAAACGTCGTATCGCTTTTTCCTTGATCTGGCGGACGCGTTCGCGGGTCAGATCAAAAGTTTCACCGATTTCTTCCAAGGTCATGGCGTGTTGTCCCGCTAGACCGAAGTACAATCGGATGACATCGGCCTCCCGAGGGGTCAAGGTTTCCAAGGAACGTTCTATTTCTACCCGTAGGGATTCCTGTAAAAGTTCCTTGTCGGGGTTGGGCGATTCGCCGCTACGAAGTACATCGTATAGGTTAGAATCCTCCCCGTCGATCAAGGGCGCATCCATCGATACGTGACGGCCTGAGTTTTTGAGGGACTGCTTGACGTCCTCGACGGTCATATCCAATTCCTTGGCGATTTCCTCGGCGCTGGGCATACGTTCGTGGGCTTGCTCCAGAAAGGCAAAGGTCTTGTTGATCTTATTGATCGAACCGATTTTGTTCAGGGGCAAACGTACGATACGCGACTGTTCGGCCAAGGCTTGTAAGATAGATTGGCGGATCCACCAGACCGCGTAGGATATAAACTTGAACCCGCGGGTCTCGTCGAAACGTTGGGCCGCCTTGATCAGGCCGAGGTTGCCCTCGTTGATCAGGTCGGGCAGGGTAAGGCCTTGGTTTTGATATTGTTTTGCAACGGAAACTACGAAACGTAGATTGGCCTTGGTCAGCTTTTCAAGGGCGATCTGGTCACCGGCCTTGATGCGTTGTGCCAATTCCACTTCCTCGTCCGCAGTAATCAAATCGACTTTGCCGATTTCCTGCAAATACTTGTCCAACGATGCGGTCTCCCTGTTGGTGACCTGCTTGGTGATCTTTAACTGTCTCATTTGCTATTTTCCTTTCTATTTAGGCAATTATGTCCCTGCAATTTTTTAATTTAAAACGGGCTCTTCGCATAAGCTGCATATACTTATACGTAAAAAAGATAGAAATGTTACAATGGGGGCCAAAAAAGTCCGTTTTTTCGTTGAATCCCACAAAAAAAGCCCCGTTCACATCGATGAACGGGGCTTTAGATCGTCGAGGCAGTACTGCATCCTCTAATCCCTATCCCTTCTGGGCTTGCGATCACGGTTGTCCCGTCCACCGCCGCGGCGGTCGTCACGGCCGCGGTTGCGGTCGTTGCTTCGGGGCGGGCGTTCTTGGTAGCCTTCTGGTTTTGGCATCAGCACCTTGCGTGATACACGGTCTTTTCTGGTGCGCTTATCGATACCCATATATTTGACATCGAATACGTCGCCCATGCTAAGTACATCGGATACGTTTTCGGTACGGTCCCAGGCGATTTCGGAAACATGCAGTAAGATTTCGTTACCGGGAGCGTCCTGATATTCGACTACGGCACCGAAATCCAACATTTTGATGACCTTCACCTCGTAAACACTGCCTTCTTCGGGCTTGAACATCAGGGCGTCGATTTTGGCCAGTACGGCATCGATACCATCCTGGTCGGTACCCAGTATTTCTACAATACCTTCTTCGGTTACGGGGTCCTCGTTGATTACGATGGTCGTTTTCGTCTCTTTTTGGAGTTCCTGTATCACTTTTCCACCGGGGCCGATAAGGGCGCCGATAAATTCGTTCGGAATGACCGTTGTTACCATTTTCGGGGCGTGCGGCTTGACATCTTCACGGGGTTCGGCAATGGCATCCGTCAGTTTTTCCAGGATGTGCAACCGGCCGTCCCGAGCCTGTTTCAAAGCGTTCACCAATATCTCGTAGGACAGTCCCTTAACCTTGATATCCATTTGGCAGGCGGTAATCCCGTCTGCGGTACCGGTCACTTTAAAGTCCATATCACCCAAGTGGTCCTCGTCACCGAGGATGTCGGAAAGCACGGCGTATTTTCCGGAGTCGACATCGGATATCAATCCCATGGCGATACCTGAAACCGGTTTTTTCAGCTGTACACCGGCATCCATCAAGGCCATGGTGCCCGAACATACGGTGGCCATGGACGAAGAGCCATTGGACTCCAATACCTCGGAAACCACGCGTACGGTGTAGGGACAGTCTTCGGGAATCATGCCTTTCAAGGCACGCTGTGCCAAGTTACCGTGGCCGATTTCCCGTCGCGAAGTACCACGGATAGGGCGTGCCTCGCCGGTACAGAACGGTGGAAAGTTGTAGTGCAGGTAAAACGTTTCCTCCCCTTCGAAGGATGGCATATCGATCTGGTTCGCCTCACGGGAAGTTCCCAAGGTAACCGTCGCCAGTGCCTGGGTCTCGCCGCGTGTAAATACGGCGGAACCATGGGTGGAGGGCAAATAATCGACCTCGCACCAGATAGGTCGTATCTCGTCGGTCTTTCGACCGTCCAGACGCTGACTTTCGTTCAAGGTCAAGTCTCGGATCGCGGCTTTTTCGGCTTTGCGGTAGTAGTCGGAAATCAAATCCCCGATATCTTCCAGCTCTTCCTCGGAATAGCCCGCTTTGATTTCTTCCTTAATGGCCGCAAAGGCCTCGATGCGCTCTCTTTTTGATGAACCGGCCTTGGCTACGGCATATACTTTGTCGTAGGCGAGGTCGTGTATTTTCTTATCCAGTTCCTCATCTTCAAGCGCCTGTTCGTATTCGCGTGTTTCCTTTCTCCCAAACGCGTCCGCCAGCCTCATTTGGGCATCGATCTGTTTTTTGATGGCCTCGTGGGCGAATTTAATGGCATCGACCATATCCTCTTCGGAAATCTCGCCCATTGCGCCTTCCACCATCATGACGGAGTCGGCAGAGGCACCGATGATCATATCGATATCGCTTTCCAGCAACTGCGACCGGCTCGGGTTAATGATGAACTCCCCATTGACGCGACCTACACGGGCCTCGGAAATGGCACACTCGAACGGAAAATCCGAAAGCTGGATGGCGGCCGATGCGGCCAATCCGGCCATCGCATCCGGCATGACATCCTCGTCATGGGACATTAATTGAATCATGACTTGGGTCTCCGCGTGGTAATCCTTCGGGAAAAGCGGACGTAAAACCCGGTCGACCAAACGCATGGTCAAAATTTCGCCATCGCTAGGGCGGGCTTCCCGCTTAAAGAATCCCCCTGGATACCGGCCCGAAGCCGCAAATTTTTCCCGGTAATCCACCGTCAACGGCAGAAAGGGAAGGTCTTTTTGTTCATAGTCGGATACAACGGTACACAACAGCATACATTTGCCGGACTGCACGACTACGGACCCGTGGGCCTGCTTCGCCAGTTTTCCGGTCTCGATAGAGATTTCCCTACCATCACCGAGGTCGATGACCTCTTTAAATACTTGTGGAATCATACAATAAATTTTTACCCGACATTGCTGTCGGGATTTCGTTAAACAATGGTCTGTGCATGGAGCCGATACACATAAGGCCCCAAGGTTGTTGTGTTGTGTTGACCAATGAAAAACCGCGTGCCGGTAACCGACCCGCAATGTTTTATAAATTAACAAGGGCCGAAAAAATTTCAGCCCTTACTTTCTTCGTACGGACGGCCAATTGGCGGTCCCTACTTTCTGATGTTCAATTCCTTGATAAGTTCACGATAGCGAACGATATCCTTTTTCATGAGATAATCGAGCAGACTCCGTCTTTTTCCCACCAAAGCTACCAACGATCGCTCGGTATTGAAATCCTTTTTGTTGTTTTTTAAATGTCCGGAGAGATGGTTGATACGGTGCGTAAAAAGGGCGATCTGCCCCTCTGTCGAACCGGTGTTCTCCGCCTTACCGCCGTACTTCTTGAAGATGTCGGCCTTTACTTCCTTGGTTAAATACATGCCAATATTAGTTTTAATGATTTTTATGTATCCGATTTTCCCTAAATCAGGGCGCAAATATAAGGGAATTTTACGGACTTGTAAACGAAAGTGTCCATTTAATTCTGCGAGGAAACGAGATCCGGGGGAATGCCGGGTATTGATAGATGCCCGTTTTCAATAAGGGGGTTCTGAATTGTAAAAGGAAGCGAATATGTTGCCTTTGGAATGAAGCGTACTTTAAAAAGCGCAGCTGACGGGTATGGGTTTTACTTTTTCCAGATCCTCGGCAAACCCCTTCTCCAACTCGGCGGCTTGAAAGCCTTTTTCTACAGAGCCCTTTTGGGCCTGGGCCGCATACCCGGAATTGTTCATGTGCAATCGTATATAGACTTCCTTGTCGGCCGAAAGGTTTATGTTTTCCCCTGAACGTGTGAACGGCTGTTCGGTAACATGGCTATGGGCGAGTATCCGTCGGTAGATAAGGTTGCCTTGAAGATCGACGATTTCCCACCAATCCGCATATTGATCGCATCCGGTATCGGGACTTTCGACGGTTGCTTCAAAAGTATAGGCATTTTCGTTGCCCGAAACTTCGATTTTGGCTACCCGTGCCGCCCCTTGCAATTTTAAGACGGCATTGTTTTCCGCCAGCATCTTCTCCTTGTCCGTTGAGCAGTTGCCCAAGAAAAAGATCAGTAGTATCGGTAGCAGTGATTTCATGCTGTTTTTTTACGCCCTAACGGGATGGTTTCCGATGAGGTCGATATACAGATTGATTTTCTTTTTCAGCTCCTTTCTGTGGACGATAAAATCCAAAAAACCGTGTTCCAACACGAATTCCGCCGTTTGAAACCCGTCGGGAAGCTCCTTTCCCGTAGCCTCTTTGACCACACGGGGTCCCGCAAATCCGATAAGGGCGCCCGGCTCGGAGATGTTGATGTCGCCCAACATGGCGTACGATGCCGTGGTACCGCCTGTTGTCGGATCGGTGCACACTGAGATATAAGGTACTTTTGCATCGGCCAACTGAGCCAGCTTGGCGGCGGTCTTGGCCAATTGCATCAACGACAGGGCAGCCTCCATCATGCGGGCTCCGCCGGATTTTGAAATCATGACAAAGGGGATTTTTTTCTTGATGGAATGGTCGATGGCCCGCGCAATCTTTTCCCCTACGACACTGCCCATCGAACCTGCAATAAAGCTAAAATCCATACAGGCGACGACCAGGTCTTTCCCCTGTGATTTGCCCACGGCGGTGCGGACGGCATCCTTAAGTCCCGTTTTTTTCTGTGCAGCCTTTAGCCTGTCGGAATATTTTTTGGTATCCTCAAATTTGAGGGGGTCTTTTGAGGTTAGTTTGGGGTCAAGTTCCTTGAACTTGTTGTCGTCGAAAAGTATTTCAAAATAGTGTTTGCTTCCAATCTGTACATGGTAATCATCCTCTGGACTTACATAGAAGTTTTTGGCCAGTACCTCGGATTCAACGATTTTTCCCGTGGGGGATTTGTACCACAGTCCCTTAGGGGTATCTTTTTTTTCCTCGGTGGCCGTTTGGATTCCCTTTTCCTTTCTTTTGAACCAAGCCGTCATGTTTTCCATATTTGGGTTAGTGGGGTTAAAGGGTATTCACATTATTCAGGTCTTCAAAGGCTTTTTTCAAACGCGTGCTAAACGACTTTTCGCCTTCACGAAGCCAGACTCTGGGGTCATAGGTTTTTTTGTTGGGCTCGTCCGCGCCTTTGGGATTTCCGATCTGGGATTGCAGATAGTCCTTTTTGTCTTGGATATAATCGCGGGCCCCGGCCAGAAAAGCGTATTGAAGGTCGGTATCGATATTCATTTTGACGACTCCGTAACTGATGCCCTCACGAATTTCGGCGACGCTGGATCCCGATCCGCCGTGGAATACAAAATCGATGTGGTTGGGGCCGACGCCAAATTTTTCGGAGACGTAC
>DASSWC010000268.1:0-2017 GCA_035705395.1 Pricia sp.
TTTGGTATTGGCCATGCGGCGTCTCGTCAGCATGCGCTCTTCTAGAGAAACCAAGTTCAAGATTTTCGATGCCACGATCTGGATCTTGGTCTCCAGTCTGTTCTATGATTGGGCGATGCTGTACATCATTTTGGTCTACATCGCCATCTATTTTTTCGACCCCAAGAACATACGCAATTGGCTGGTGCCTTTTGCAGGGCTGTTCGCGGTCTACATGATTGCAAAATGCATTATGATCCTGTCCGGCAACACCGGATTTTTGGCCGAACACTATCAGTTTCACTTCACGCCCAACCTGGGGTATTTCTCGTATTTGGGGCACGGCACCAAACTCATCCTATTAACCTTGGTAACCCTTTTGGCAGGCCTGCTGGCCTTTATAAAAGAGGGGAAGGCCACTTTTGGCCGGTTGATCACCATGCGGTTGATCGCCGTTTCGTTCGTCCTAGGGCTGGTGGTGAACGTGCTCAAACTGTCGCAAAATGTTTACCCGGTCATGATTCTTTTCTTTCCCGCCGTAGTCTTGATGACCAAATACATCGAATCGATTCGCAGGCCGCGCATTAAGGAAATACTGCTGATCGCTGCGATCGTTATTCCTTTTTTGGTCTTGATAACGGGGATGGCGATTTGATAAGCGGGCCACTAGAACCCGGACGGCATGATGACCTCGATAATTATTAATAAATTTGAATGGAATTTTGACTAATGATTAAATTAAAATATGGAGTTCAGCAAGTTCGCCACTAAAATTTTCCGGGAAAGTATTCAAAAATACCACAAGAAGGATAGCCCATATCAGCCTTTTGCCAACCCCTATGCCAAAGACGATATTGCCCGATTGCTCTACAGAAAAAATTGGATCGATACCGTGCAATGGCATTATGAGGATATCATTCGCGACCCTGACATCGAACCCAAAGCGGCCTTGGAACTCAAACGAAAAATCGATGCGAGCAACCAGAAAAGGACCGATCTGGTGGAATTTATCGATGACTACTTCCTTAAAAAATACCGTTCGGTAGAAGTTAAGGAGGATGCTGTCATCAATACCGAAAGTCCCGCCTGGGCCATCGACCGTTTGTCCATTTTGGCCCTGAAAATCTATCATATGCAGCAAGAGGTCGAGCGAAAGGACGCCTCGGCAGAACACATCAAGAAGTGCAGGGATAAGCTTGACGTGCTGCTCGAGCAACGGACGGACCTATCCGCCGCCATTGATCAGCTTTTAACGGATATCGAAGCGGGCAACAAATACATGAAGGTCTACCGGCAGATGAAGATGTACAACGATGAGGAAATGAACCCGGTGTTGCGGAAAGCGGCTCCGCAGTCCCCGAAGCAGCATTGAGCAGTTGGTGTTTTGAAATTTTGTAGTCCTTAGCGTTCCTTCCATGAAACAAGATACAGCGCAAGCAGGCCAGATCCCACCGATTGGGAAAAAAGTGCGGCACTTGCTCGTAATCCGCCTCTCCGCCATGGGCGATGTGGCCATGACGGTGCCCGTTCTTTCGGCCTTGACGCAACAGCATCCCCAACTCAGGATTACGGTACTTACTAAACCCTTCTTTGAACCCTTATTCACCCAACTGCAAAATGTCGAAGTGTTCGAAGCCGAGGTAAAGGGCAGGCACAAAGCGGTACTGGGACTCTGGAAACTCTACAAAGAGCTCCGAGCCCTGCATATCGATGCCGTCGCCGACCTGCACAACGTGTTGCGCAGTAAAATTTTGAAGCTCTATTTCCGTGCTGAGGGAATTCCCGTCATTCAAATGGACAAGGGCCGTTCTGAAAAAAAAGCCCTGACAGCCTATAAAAACAAGGATTTTAAACGGCTGAAGACCACCCACGAACGCTATGCCGATGTTTTTGCCAGAATGGGTTTTCCGGTCGACCTGTCGAAAGCCAGGCCTTTGTTGCGAGAAGAATTATCGAAAGATCTCTTGCAACGGCTAAAATCGGGCAACGGAATAGAAACGGATGATCAGTTGGGGAAGGATACAATGGATACGTATAC
>DASSWC010000269.1:0-2418 GCA_035705395.1 Pricia sp.
CCCTCTACCACGGTTATGCCGCCAAAATGCCGATTATCGACTATCACAATCATCTTCCCCCGAAGGCATTGGCCGACAATCATATCTTCGACAACATCTCCCAGGCATGGATCTATGGCGACCACTACAAATGGCGCGCGATGAGAACCTTGGGTATCGATGAAAAATTCATCACAGGCGGGGCATCCGACCGGGAAAAGTTTAAAAAATGGGGGTATACCGTACCCTATACCATGCGCAACCCGTTGTACCATTGGACGCATATGGAGCTTTCCCGTTATTTTGACAGCAACGAACTGCTTACCGACAAAAATGCGGCGGAGGTGTACACGACGACATCCGACAAGCTCAACTCCACCGAATACAGCTGCCGTAAGCTCGTTTCAAAAATGAACGTCGAGGTGCTGTGCACCACTGAAGACCCGACCGACACCCTGGAACACCACCAAAAACTCGCCCAAAGTGATTTCGGCACAAAGATCAGTACCGCTTTCAGACCGGACAAGGCCCTGCTAATCGGCAACGACGGATACAATGCGTATTTGGATGCTCTCGGTGAGGTCACGGGTATTTCCCTCGATACATACGACCAACTCTGCGATGCGCTTCAACAACGGATTTCCTTTTTTCACGAGAACGGATGCCGTCTCTGCGACCACGGCCTGACCCATGTCCCGGCCGAAGATTTTACGGCGTCGGAGATCAAAGCTATCTTTAAAAAACGAAGGGAAGGCCAGAACATTTCACAAAATGCGGCTGAAAAATTTCAAAGTGCCCTGTTGCTGTTCCTTTCGGAGGAATATCATAGCGTTGGATGGGTGCAACAATTTCACCTGGGTGCCTTGCGCAACAACAACAGCCGGATGCTCGACAAGCTGGGGCCAGATACGGGATGGGATTCCATCGGTGATTATCAGCAGGCCGAAAGCCTATCAAAATTTTTGGATACCTTGGACGGAAAGGACAAACTGGCCAAGACCATCCTGTATAATGTGAACCCTACCTTTAACGCCGTTATGGCCACGATGGCCAGTAATTTCAATGATGGAAGTGTTAGGGGGAAAGTCCAATGGGGCTCCGGATGGTGGTTTTTAGACCAAAAGGATGGCATGGAAGAGCAGATGAACACCCTTTCGAATATGGGAATACTCAGCTGCTTTGTCGGGATGCTGACCGATTCTAGAAGTTTCCTGTCATTTCCCAGGCATGAATATTTCCGGCGTATCCTGTGTAACCTTTATGGACAGGATATCGAAAACGGCGAACTGCCCAACGATCAGGAATGGATCGGAAAAACGATCCAGGATATCTGTTATAACAATGCCAAAGCCTATTTCGATTTTTAGGCAATGGGAATCGATTAGGGAAACGGGAGAAGAAAAACCAAAGACTGTTGACGGGCGACAGGTGAATTGACAAAAAGGCGGTAGCGGCCTTTAATTCTAATACAATGAACTCTTATCTAAAATATGTAGCCTCCTTTTTGATCGTTCTCGGATTTAACTCCTGCAACGAATTAGGAAAAGTGCGTACCATCCGTCTGGGCCACGGTCTCGACGTAAGCCATTCCGTACACAAGGCCATGGTCAAGATGGGGGAGAACCTAGAGGAATTGTCCGGCGGCAAGATGGTGCTGAAAATTTATCCAAGCCAGCAATTGGGCACCGAACGCCAATGTCTCGAATTGCTGCAAATCGGAAGTTTGGACATGACCAAGGTATCCGTAGGCACCTTAGAGAACTTTGCCCCGAAAATGAGGGTATTGGGACTTCCCTTTTTGTTTCGCGACCGGCAGCATTCGTTCAATGTCCTCGATGGCCCCATTGGCCAAAGCCTACTGAACGAAGGAGAGCAGTATTGGCTTAAAGGCTTGGGCTACTACGACGCCGGTAGCCGCAGTTTCTACACCAAGGAGCGGCCCGTACATAAACCTGAGGACCTCGAGGGACTTAAAATAAGGGTCATGGAAAGCGTCACCGCTATGAACATGGTCGAGGCCCTCGGCGGTTCGCCGACCCCCATTTCCTGGGGCGAACTCTACACCGCCCTGCAACAGGGAGTAGTAGACGGTGCCGAGAACAATCCCCCCAGTTTCTACCTTTCACGTCATTATGAAGTCTGTAAATACTACACGCTGGACGAACATACCGTACTGCCCGACGTGCTGCTCGCCGGTACGCATTTGTGGGATCGGCTTTCGGAAGAAGAGCGCGGCTGGTTGAAAAAGGCCGTCGACAATTCCGTCGTATACCAACGAAAACTCTGGGCAAAATCTGAGGATGAGGCCCTCGAGGCCGTAAAGGAGGCCGGCGTTGAAATCATCCGCCCCAATAAAGAACTATTCGCCGAAGAAGTGGACGAAATATATGAAAAATACAAAAATAACGAGGAACTGTATGGCCTAATCCAGCAAATTAG
>DASSWC010000270.1:0-2494 GCA_035705395.1 Pricia sp.
ACGGGCTACTTTAAGCTCTTGGGCAGTTACGCCACTTCGTATATTACCCCTAATCTGGTACAGCTATTCGGGGAATTCGGGGCAAATCCCGAATTGGAACCCGAAGAAGATCGTACTATCGAAGGGGGATTTGAAGCTGCCGTTTCTGAAAGGCTCCGGTTTAGCGCCCTTTATTTTAGCAGAAAAGAAGAAAACTTTATCACCTTTGATCAAAATTTTAAAAGCGTCAACGCAGCAAATACGATCAATGCCCAAGGGACGGAGTTGGAATTGGACTGGATTTTGACGGATGCCCTTCGATTCAATGCCAATTATACCTTCACGGAGCGCAAAGGCGACGACGCGGTGCGCATTCCAAAACATAAGATCAACGGTTCCGTTTTTTATCGGATTTCGTCAAAAACGGATGTTTCCCTGTCGTATCAGTATACCGGTGAAAGACCGGACATTTATTACCCACCTTTTCCGGAACCACAAGAAAATCTGATGTTAAAGGCTTTTTCGCTGCTCGATTTTCGGGTGTCGCAGGTCTGCATTCCCGATACCCTGACCTTTTTCCTGAATGTAGATAACGTGTTGAACGAAAGCTACACCGAAGTTTTTGGCTTTACCACAAGAGGGAGAAATGTGAGGGTCGGACTAAACCTTCATCTTGATTAATTTGCGGATCAACCTGTAATATCACCCCCATAGAACAACCTATGGGATATTACATTTGGTACTCCTCGTTGTTACGGTCATTCCTTTCGAGTTTGTTCGGCCGAAAGATATCCTTAAGGATGTAGGCCAGGATAATCGCAACGCCGAAGACCATCAGCGGTATGGCGAACTGCCAATTCAGAAGGTTCAGCAGGCTGCCAATGATAATGGCCAAGGTGCCGAGCACCATGGCCAAATTCCACAGTACCTGTGATCGGCTGTTCCTGGACTTGCGGTCCTCGTCCAAAAAATAGGCGGTACCTTCAAGTATGACCCAAATCAGGAACGAGATGGCGATGACAATTTGGAAAAAGAGGATATAGGCAAAATCAAGGGCCATGAAAATTCCGTTGAGTGACCAAAAAACCACCAATATCAACTTGATGTAGTCCAGAAATATTTTTTGGGATTTCTTCCCAAACCGGAACGGGTACAGTATGCCGATGGATAGAAAAGCGAATAGGATGATTTCCGTAGCATATGGCCAGTGCGCAATCTGGAACAACATGCCCAATAACAAAACGGCGAGTGCAATTCTCAAGGGAATCGTCAATATTTTTGGTATAGTAGGCATGTGGTGGGTTTTAAATGGGTCGTATTCTAGATGGCCTTTAAATGCACCCGAAGGCCATCAATAATACCCAAGATATTTACAACGGTTTCTTTGAGATAATATTTTATCAGCACATGGGGAATTCGGATGGTCGTAAATCCGTTTTTAAAGGAATGCATCGCCTCTTCCAGATCATTGATGGCCTGTTCGTGCGTCATCATATGGTATTCCGTATCGATTTCGATATTGAGCTTAACCCGTGATATGGCGATATCGATGGATTTGGTACCGTCCCACCATTCCAACATGGCCGTCACGCCTGCTTCTTTAAGACCGTAGTACAGTTGAATGGCCTCGCGAGGGGTATTGTTGGTCGCTATCAATCGGCTTATCCGTTTCTGGTGTATTTCACAAAGCGCGACACCGAGCGTATCCATGGCATTCTGGTATACGGTATAGCCAAGTTCTTTATTACATTCTAAACACGTCATTGCAGTAGGTCAATTTGAATTTGATTTGGGGGCAATCAGGTCTATTCGACCCCTAGTATAACCGCTATTTTTTTCCAATAGTATGTACCCTCGATGTACGACACCCCGGTTTTAGATGAATTGCAATTTTTTAGATGAACGGCATTGGAAAATGTTAAAAGTGTTGTGAAATGCCAATCCGTTTTTTGTTATCTTCAACGCTAAATGAAATCATTCAACTTCAGCATCGACATCAATTGCGACGTAGGCGAGGGGGCTGACAACGAGGCGCAGCTCTTTCCCCTGATTTCTTCCTGCAATATCGCCTGTGGGGGGCATGCCGGCGATGTGGATTCTATGGAACGGGTCGTCCGATTGGCAAAGAAATACCAGGTGAAGGTCGGGGCGCATCCATCCTACCCGGACAGGGCCAACTTTGGAAGGTCCGCCATGGCCATTTCCCCCGAATCCCTCATCCATAGTATTCGGGAACAGGTATCTACCCTAACGGCCATCCTTCAAAAAGAAGGTATCGGCCTCCACCATATCAAGGCCCACGGCGCCCTGTACCACGAAATCGCAAAGAATACCGCCCAGGCCGAAAATTTTTTACAGGCCGCCTCGGTGTTTGGGAAGGATATCCTTATATATGCGCCCTACGCCTCCACAATCGGGAAAAAAGCCATAGAACATGGTTTTTCCACAGCCCGGGAAGCGTTTGCCGATCGTAATTACAAGGCTGATCTGAGTCTGGTTTCCCGTAAGCATCCAC
>DASSWC010000271.1:0-3214 GCA_035705395.1 Pricia sp.
GTGTGGAAGGTAATAGCTCTTGGAATACCGGGGCGGTGATGGGTGATGTCAACGGCGACGGACTTCTCGATATCTATGTCTGTGCGGTAGTCGGTATCAACGGCTTCAGCGGTTACAACGAACTTTATATCAACAACGGCCCCTCGACAAGCGGACAGGGGGGACAATCTGGCCCACAGCAGCAGCAAACAGGCTCGCAGGACGGTGCTGCCGACTCCGGAATCGTAACCTTTACCGAAAGTGCCGCCGAATATGGACTCGATTTTGACACGTACAGCTCCAACGCCGCTTTTTTGGATTACGACCGAGACGGCGACCTCGACATGTACCTCCTCAACCATGCCGTACATACCCAGGAATCTTTTGGAAAGGCCGACTTGCGTTACCAACGGAACTATCAGACCGGTGACAAACTGCTACGGAACGATCGTGGTAATTTTACCGATGTGAGCGAAGAGGCCGGAATCTACGGGGGAATCAACGGTTATGGTCTGGGACTGGCGGTCTCCGATTTCAACCAAGACGGTTGGCCTGACATCTACGTCGGGAACGATTTTCACGAGGATGATTATTATTATCTGAACAACGGCGACGGGACTTTTACGGAAAGTGCCGAAAAATACTTCGGGCACACCACGCGCTTCTCGATGGGCAACGATGTGGCCGATATCAATCACGACGGATGGCCCGACCTGATCTCGTTAGACATGCTCCCCGAAGACGAAACCGTCTTAAAATCTTCTCAGGGTGACGATAACCTACAGACTCAAAAATTGCGTACTGAAAACTTCGGATATCGGTATCAATTTACCCGTAATATGCTCAATATCAATCAGCAAAACACTACTTTTTTGGAAACCGCCCTGTTGAGTGGCGTGGCGGCGACGGACTGGAGCTGGAGTCCGCTTTTCGGGGATTACAATCAGGATGGGGAGCAGGATCTTTTCGTTTCCAACGGCATTCCCAAACGGCCCAACGACCTCGACTATATCAAGTTCGTCAGCAGCGACCAGATCCGGGGCAAAATGAACAACACCAAGTTGATGGACCAAAAGGCTTTGGACAAAATGCCTTCGGGAAAAATCCACAATTATATTTTCAAGGGTACCGGAGACCTCTCCTTCAAGGATAAATCCGGTGAATGGATTGTAAACGACACCTTGATTTCCGGGGCGACCGCCGTGGGGGACCTCGATAACGACGGGGATCTCGACCTGGTGACCAACAATCTCAACAGCACCCCTTCGCTGTACATCAACCAAACGGACGGTACCTCGAACTATCTGAAACTGCGGTTCAGATATACGGGGGAAAATCCCTTCGGCATCGGCACCAAGGTGTTTTCATACCAAGATGGCCGGTTACAATACCAAGAGCTATACCCTGTTCGCGGTTTTCAGGCCTCGTCGGAACCTATCGTCCATTTTGGCTACCGCAAAACCAAAAATGTGGATTCCCTGAAAATAGTCTGGCCCGATGCTAGCTATCAGGTTTTAACCGGGGTTCCCACCAACCAAACAATGACTATCGCACCAAAAGACACAAAACCGTTTGATTATGGTTCGTTGCGGCCGAAGGCCCCCCATCTTTTTGAAAAGGTCGACGGCAACCTAGGTATCGTTTTCAGGCATGAAGAGGATAATTATACGGACTTCAACCGACAGAAACTCATTCCCTATCAACTTTCCGACCGCGGTCCCGCGACCGCCTTGGGCGATTTGAATGGAGATCAAAAGACGGATGTTTTCTTTGGCGGATCGAAATACCTACCCTCCAAAATATTTATTCAAAACGATTCCGCTTTCACCGAGCGGCGCTTCCCGACGATCGTCAACGATTCCATAAAGGAGGATGTTGTGGCAACTATTGCCGATTTCAGCGGGGATGGAAAAAACGATTTGATGATCGGTTCGGGCGGCGGGGATTTCTACGACAAAATGCCCCCCTTGCTAGATTCATATTATGTAGGGAAGCAGCGAAGTTTGAAGCAAGACATGTCGAAGGCCGGCACAGGAAAGAATGGTGCCTGGAAAGGTAGCACCTTGAAGGATGCTGCGTCGCGGGATGATACATCGTACAGTTCGACCTTCGTCCCGGGCCGACTTCCCGATACTTTCGAAAATGCTTCCGTCTTGGCTCCGCAGGATTTCGACGGTGACGGCGATCTCGATGTTTTTGTGGGTAATCAGGTGGTAACAGGGGACTTTGGAAAACTTCCGAAATCCTACCTTCTGGAAAACGATGAAGGTCGCTTTAGTATCCTTGAAAACAAGACCCTACAGAACGTCGGGATGGTTACCGATGCCCTCTGGAGCGATTTTGATGGTGACGGACACAACGACCTAATCGTCGTCGGCGAATGGATGAAGCCCACCTTTTTCCGTAATGAAAACGGAAATTTGGTCAGAACGCAAACGGTCGACGACGACTTACTGAACGGTCTTTGGCAAAGCATCCATCCTTTTGACATCGATGGGGACGGCGATACCGATTACCTGCTCGGCAACTGGGGCACGAATTCCAAATTCAAGGCTTCCCAGGAATTCCCCTTAAAAATGTACTACGGCGATTTTGATGGAAACGGACAGACCGAAACGATCACCGCCATAGAGAAGGAGGGTAAATACTATCCCCTGGAAAACCTGGACGGACTGGCATCCCAAATGGTATCCCTAAAAAAGAAATTCAACACCTACGCCTCGTTTGCCGGAAAGACCGTCGAAGCAATCTTTGGAGAAGAGGCCCTCGAAGAAGCTAAGGTTCTGAAGGTGCACGAGCTGCGTTCGGGCTTTCTGAGAAACAATAAAGGCCAATTTGATTTTGTTCCCTTTAAAAACGAACTGCAGGTTTCGCCCCTGATGGCCTTTGTTTCCTACGATTTTGATGGCGACGGAACGGAAGAAGCTTTGACCGCGGGCAACTACTTTGGGGTCAAACCCTATCAGGGACGTTTCGATTCCTTCCCCGGGGCCTTGATTAAAGACGAAAAAAATGTAACTTTGGCATCCCGTATCGGGTTGTATCTCAGTCAAAAGTCCGTTCGGCATCTTAATATTATCGACCATAACGAACAAACTTTCTTGTTAGTAACCGTCAACAATGACAGCGCACAGGTTTACAGGATAAAGTCCGAGCACACGCAGGACATTACGAGAAACGACCTGTCTGGCGACTGACGGGCAAGCACAGGGGCCATCCCCCAAAATATAAAAAA
>DASSWC010000272.1:0-3078 GCA_035705395.1 Pricia sp.
TTCTAAAAGTAACAATTTAAGCGCAATCTTCTTTTTCAATCTACGATGTTGAGCGTTCCCGTCATCGGACTATGAAACTCACATACATAGTATAAGGTATCCGGCGCATCCATGGGCACTGTGAAGGTCACCTTGCCGTCAGTTGCACCATTGTTATCGACTCCTCCGGCATAGGTGCCGTCGGTACCAATACTTTGCACAGCCTTGATAAGGAAGGGGTGGCCGGGAGCGTTAACATCGAACTCATAAGTTTGTCCCCGGGTGAGGGTCAGGTCCGGATTCACGGCATCGGTCTGGCCATCTCCATTAAAAATGTAGGATGTGGCAGCGTCATTCGTAACCGAATACACCACATTTTCATTTTCAGGTTCGGGCGCTGTTTCCGTTTCGGGGTTTACAATCGGCCAAACCCCCGCTGCCGGAAAGCCGACGCCATAATTATCGCCTCTCGCCCCGTCCTGGCCAAAATAGTATAGCGGCCATCCCTTGTAGGTTAACTGCTGTCTTCCGAATACATCGATACTTCCAAAATCGGCGGCATCCAATACACTCGGAACGGTTTGCAATTCCACTTCAAAAATGGGCCAAACACTATTGTTCGAGAAATCCTCATTGGTGAAGTTGTTAACCCCATTGGTGTCGTTGATAAAAGCGTACAAAGTGTTGCCGAAAGCGTCGGTCATATAAAAAGTATCGCCGTCACCGGGTTCGTAATCGTCGGTAAGGTTGGTTTCAACCCCGTCGCGGTTTCGGCCAACCAGCTGGGCCCGTGCCATCATAACGGAATAATCGGGTTTGGCGACGAACCAGACCGAATTTACCCCGTCTCCGCTAACATCGCCCTCGGCGTTATCGCTGGCATAATAATACAGCGGCCAACCCTTATAGGTAGTCTGCATTTCGCCGTCGCTTCGCGTTATCGACCCAAAGTCATCGGCTTCGAGCCCTTCGTCGAGGCTGAGGTCGGCTTCGTAAAAGACGGGCCAAGTATTGAGACATCCCCCGGTACAGTTCGAATCGCCTTTGGCATCCGGGGAGAAAAAATAAAGGGACATCCCTTCGGAATCGGTAAGCATGTTGCCGAACGTACCGTCGTTTCTCAAGCGTACAGCGTTGACCTCGGGTTCTGGTTCTGGTTCAGGTTCAGGTTCTTCGTTATAAGGGTCGGGGTCGGGGTCGGGCGGCGGGGTCATCGTCGAACCACCATCATCCGTCGAACAATTCAATAAAAACAATGCGGAAAACAATAAAATCAGTGGCTTTTTCATATTCGTATTCTTTTAGGTTCCTGTAATCAAATAAAGTGTAAAATCCGTTTATGCCGTAATTAATCTTCCCGAGGGGGAATATCTGCCCTTAAAAGGGAAAATGGGGCTTTCAAAAAAGATGGCCTTTAAAAAACCCTTAGGATATTGAAGCCGAAATAAACATTCCCCCTCCCCCAATCCCCGGTAGCTTCCCCCAAAAAATTATTGATGATCATGGGCTGTGCATTGGTGAAATGCAGCTGAAATACGTGGCCTCCGGTCTCAATATCCAAACCAACGGAAAGCGGGTTTACATAGGGGGAATTTCCGGCGCGGTTCAGGTGCAGTCCGTAATCGACATTGATTGCAGAGCGTTTTGAAAATTTAAAACGGCCACCAAGTCCGAGTGCGAATTGTGAATTATCCTGTCCTGCCAACGGCACCAGGTTATCGTGAAAATAGGTGGGCGCCAGCTCGAGGGACACATTTCTGGATACCTTTCGCGATACAAGCAACTGACTGGCGTACCCAAGGCGGTGTTCGAACTCCAGGCCCGGAAGCTCGTCATCGTCAAGCAATCCGTTGAATTGTATACTGTTAAACCAAACCAAGGTCACCGGAAACCCCGAAGGGGCCTGTCGGGCCAATCGAAGTTTCAGGGAGGCTTCGTAGGTTTTCTGAAACGAACTTCTTGATATCCCGACGTTTATACCATCGGATATACCGTAAATAAAATTCAATCGGGTCACGGCCTGGTCGAGGCCGAAAAAATCTTCAATACCGGTCTTGACCGAGCCGAAACGGTGGGAAACGACAAAAAAGAATTGCTTTTTCGAAACCATTTTGGTCGTTTCAAGATTGATGAGCTTCAAGCCCTTGAACGCCGCGATTTCATAGCCGTCGGAAATAGCAACGGTATCAATTTCGTCGAGAAGGTCATCTTGACTCCAGGTCAATAGCGGCCATAACAGTAGAAAACCAATAATTTTATTCATAATCGATACGGTTTACCCTCACTTTCAAAACGGTTCCATCAACATCGCCTGGTCCACTTTCACCATCTGCAGCAGATCGTCATACCCCACACAACGGCCCTTTACCGTTATTTCCATGCCTATTTCAACACCAGGCGGCAACTTTTCGGTAAAACTTACCTCAACCTTCCTGTCGAGGCTTGCCGATTTTTCATCCAGTGCCGTAATTTTTCCCCGGGTCTTGATCACTTGGTCGGCCATTTTGGTTTCCGATCCGGACCTCCTGAAACTTTCCTGCAGTTCAGAAGCAGTAAGCGTAAAACTTGCTTCTTCGTCGGCAATGTTCCTATGTGATGGATTCAAGTAGAGGTAACCCCCGAGTATCAACAATATCAACAGACCAAAAATGCCGGAAAACAGGTATTTTTTATTCGTCTTCATGGGCCGCCAGCTTAAAGTCGAAACGCACCAAAACTTCCTTGGCGATCTTGTTCTCCACTATTTTGGGGATTTGGATGTCAAAGTCTTTCGGAAGCACCTTAAAACTTCCCTGTAGCGAAATGACATTGTTGATTTTCTGTATCCGGACAACCGGCTCGATCGATTTCTTCCGCTCTCTGACCTCGAGTACACCTGCGATGGTGTATTCCCTACTGGTACTTCCAAGTTCATTAACGTCGAAATCGATTATTTTCCCCCTGAAGATGGCTTTTGGATATAGGTCCGATTCAATATAGTTTTCGTTGAAATGCTCCTGCATCAAGGGATTCTTAAACCGGAATCCGCGAATGAGGGCCAAAGAAGCGATCTCGTTTTTGGCAACATCGAAAATGGCGGTCACCGACTCGCTTTTCGCC
>DASSWC010000273.1:0-2245 GCA_035705395.1 Pricia sp.
CATGATCCTTACCGATTCCCTCTTGGATTTCTTCCAGGAGACCCGCAAACACACTGAAAAAATTTGCGAGCCCCTTGAAATTGAAGACTATGTCGTTCAGCCCATTGTTGACGTTTCTCCCCCAAAATGGCATTTGGGGCATTCTACCTGGTTTTTTGAGGAGTTCATTTTGAAACCCCATGCGAAGGACTATGAAATCTTCGATGACGATTTTTGCTTCGTTTTTAACAGCTATTATGAAACGGTCGGCAAACGCGTGGTGCGCTCCGATCGCGGAAATCTCTCCCGTCCCTCCGTGGAAAAAGTCTACGACTACCGCACCCATGTGACCGAGGCCATTGCTAGCCTTTTTGGGGAAGAGCAAGAAAAAAAGCTGAACGATCTGTTAGAAATCGGCATCCATCACGAAAAACAGCATCAGGAACTCCTGCTGACGGACATCAAGTTTATCTTGGGCAACAATCCCCTACTTCCGGTGTATTCTGACGGGTTTCAAGAACATCCAATAGAAACCCATGAACGGGAATGGATTGCAATGGAAGAAGGCATCTACCAAATCGGACATGATTTCGAAGGTTTCTGTTACGACAATGAACTGGAAAGACACAAGGTCTATCTACACCCATACGAAATAGCGAACAAGTTGATCACCAATTCCGAATTTATGGCGTTCATCGATGCCGGGGGGTATCAAAAATTCCACCTATGGCACGCCGAAGGATGGGATTGGGTAAACCAAAACGGGATCAATGCACCCCTCTATTGGCACGAAATTGATGGGGAATGGCAGCATTATACGCTAAAGGGACTTCAACCGGTTACCGGCGATGCCCCTGTGACCCACATCTCTTATTACGAAGCTTTTGCCTACGCCCAATGGAAGGGATGCCGATTGCCCACCGAGTTCGAATGGGAAGCAGCCCAGGAATTCTTTCCGTGGGGAAACCGATGGGAGTGGACGGAAAGTGCCTACCTCCCCTACCCCAGCTATCAAAAGGCCGACGGGGCCCTGGGCGAGTACAACGGCAAATTTATGGTCAACCAGAAAGTACTTCGCGGCGGGTCTGTGGCGACGCCGGAAAATCATACCCGACCCACCTACCGCAATTTTTTCCAGACCGGATTGCGCTGGCAGTTTACCGGATTGCGATTGGCCCGATAATTTCCTTTAATCCGCCGTTGTGCGAACATTGCCCTAGATTTTAAATTCCACCTATGCCAGAGCCTACAATTATTATCGAGACACTATTTGAACAAGATGTCCGCAGGGGACTGACGGATTTTCCGAAACACCTCTCCTCCAAATATTTTTACGATAAGAAGGGCGACAAGCTGTTTCAGGATATAATGGATATGCCCGAATATTATCTTACCGATCGGGAATACGAAATCCTATCGCAAAACACCGCTGAAATCGCGGAACTTTTCGCGCTGGGAATCCCGAAATTCAAATTGTTGGAATTAGGGGCGGGCGATGGCAAAAAGACCAAAGTGCTTCTGAAATACCTCTCGGAAAACGGCTTTAACTTCAAATACCATCCGATCGATATCAGTCAAAACGCTTTGGATGGACTTGAAAAATCCCTGCGGTACGAACTGCCCAAGGTATCCGTAGAAACGCGTCAAGGCACGTACTTCGAAACCTTGGAAGAAATCAATGCCGAGAACGGCACCAAGAAGGTAATCTTGTTTCTGGGCTCCAATATCGGCAACCTATTGCATCCTCAAGCGGTGGATTTTTTAAAAAGCGTCGGGGAATTAATGCAAAAAGAGGATTTGCTGTTCGTCGGCTTCGACATGAAAAAAAATCCGCAAACCGTTTTGGATGCCTATAACGACGCTACCGGAATAACAGCCGCATTCAACAAAAATGTGCTGCACCGGATCAACGACGAACTGAACGGGAATTTTGACGTCGATAAATTCCGCCATTGGGAAACTTACGACCCCGAAACAGGTACTGCCAAAAGCTATCTGGTTGCGGAAGAAGCACAGACGGTGACCCTTCAAAAATTGAAGCTACAGGTAGAATTCGAGGCTTGGGAGACCATCCACACCGAAATTTCCCAGAAATACGATGACCGCAGCATCACGTGGTTGGCCGATACGTCGGGACTCGATATCGTTACCGAATTTAGCGATGCGCGGCATGATTTCAAGAATTACGTGTTCAGAAGAAAGTAATCACGGGATAAAAAAAACCGGAACGTTCAAAACGCCCCGGCCCTTATTTTTGTTTCCGCTG
>DASSWC010000274.1:0-6434 GCA_035705395.1 Pricia sp.
GGGCGGGCTTGGGCAGGCGCAGCGCATGGTCTTTTCCTTCGACGAACGGAATCACGTTGAGTTTATAGGACGGGTTGAGCAGCCGCAGCTCTTCCCGGCCGACCCCGGTCAGTTCCGAAATTTGATCGAAAGTGATCAGGCTTTTCACGTGCACCGTATCGGTCTCAAAATAAGGACGGTCTACTTTTTCGCCAACCAATCGGTGCTCTTGGGCATATTCGAACAGGTACATGGTCGCCAAAAATGCGGGCACGTACCCGGCCGTTTCGCGGGGAAGAAAACGCCGGATGTTCCAGTAATTTTTATAGCCCCCGGACCTGCGTATCGCCTTGTTGACATTGCCCGGCCCGGAATTGTACGCGGCCAGGGCCAAATCCCAATCCCCATAGATATCGTACAATTTGGCCAGGAACCGGCAGGCGGCCTCGGTAGATTTTATCGGGTCGCTGCGTTCGTCGACATAGCTCGTAACGTCGAGCTTGAATTGTTTCCCCGTACCATACATAAACTGCCAGAGTCCCGTTGCGCCTACCCGGGACCGGGCCCTGGGGTTCAGGGCGGACTCCACAATGGCCAGGTATTTCATTTCCAGGGGGATGTCGTAGTTGTCCAATTGCTGTTCGAAAAGCGGAAAATAGAACTGGCTGATGGTAAGCATCTTTTCCATCAGGTCCCGTTTTCGGAAGAGAAAGGAGGTGATGACGTTTTCCAAGGATGGGTTGTAGGCGATGTTCAAGGGCGTTTTTTGATCGAGCCGAGCCAAACGCGCCTTTAGGGTATCGGTGGATAGGGATGTGGGATAGGTTTTTTCATAATCGAGCTGCCCAATCTCCCTGTACATTTCTTCCGACCGGTAGGCGTTTTCGTACAGCTCCTTCATCCAAAGGCTATCGTATCGGGCCGCTTCCGGGTTGTCTTGCAGGTCGTATTTTGAGCCTGCCCAATCCTTCAACAACTCCATAACATCGGTATGTTTGGTCGTGTCGGAAGCCATCCGTTCCATCTGTTCGACGCCTTTCATATCCATGGCAAGGGTATCGGCCTGGTCTGTGTCTTTCTGGGAAAGGGAATCCTTTTGTTGCGCCAGTGTCGGAACGCTGAAAACCAAGCTCCAGAACATGGAAAGAAATACCTTGTTCGTTGTTGTCATTTTTAATTTTGGGTTAGAGGTTACCATTTATCGATAACGCCTTTATGACTCTATTATTGCGGCGATTCCCGGCAAAGTCTTGCCTTCCAGACTTTCGAGCATGGCACCCCCGCCCGTAGATACATAGCTGACCTTGTTCTCGAACCCGAACTGCTTTACCGCAGCCACCGAATCGCCGCCGCCTACCAGCGAATAGGCCCCGTTTTTAGTGGCTTCATCAATATAATTGCCCACTGCGATGGTGCCGTTCGCAAAGTTGGCCATCTCGAAAACGCCAACGGGCCCGTTCCATAAAATGGTCTTGGCCTTTAAAATCACCTCCTTGAAATTTTTTAGGGTTTTGGGGCCGGAATCGAGGCCTTGCCATCCTTCGGGAATTTTGTCTACCTCGACCACCTTGGTATTGGCATCGTTCGCAAAGTCGTCTGCGGCTAGCACATCAACGGGAAGATGCACTTCCACCCCTTTTTCCTTCGCCTTTTTCAAAATATCCAGGGCCAGATCCATTTTATCTTCCTCGCAGATGGAATCCCCCACTTGTCCACCTCGCGCCTTGATAAAGGTATAGGTCATCCCGCCCCCAATAATCAGATGGTCGACCTTGTCCAGAATATTTTCGATTACGGTAATTTTCGACGAAACCTTCGCGCCGCCCAAAATCGCCAGAACCGGTTTTTCGCCCGATTCCATTACCTTGTCAATGGCTTCGATCTCTTGCGCCAAGAGATAGCCAAAACATTTTTTTTCGGGAAAAAATTCCGCTACCACCGTCGTCGAGGCATGGGCACGATGGGCCGTACCGAAAGCATCGTTGACATAGATGTCTCCCAATTGCGAGAGCTGTTCGGCAAAAGCCCTGTCGCCCGCTTCCTCGCCGGCGTGAAAGCGTAGGTTTTCCAACAATAGCGCTTCCCCCGGCTGCAATGCGGCGGCCGCTTTTTCTGCCGATGCACCAACGCAGTCATCGACGAACTTGACCTGCATGCCTATGATATCCGAGACTTCATCCACAATATGTTTCAAGGAAAAATCGGGCTTCACCTCGCCTTTCGGACGGCCCAAATGGCTCATCAGAACGGCACTGCCGCCATCCTCCAGTATCTTGATAATAGATGGTTTGGCGGCCTCTATCCTATTGGTATCGGTCACCTTGAAATTGTCGTCGAGTGGCACGTTGAAATCCACCCGGATCAACGCCTTTTTATCCTTGAAATTAAAATCGTCTATGGTTTTCATGTCCTTGTGTTTTAGGGAATAGCAAATGTAATAAAAAGAGGAAGACATTGGTGCGTATCGCGCAATACAGATACTATTACATGGGGCCACGCGAATAAGCAAATACGTACGCAGCAAATTTCACAGGGTCGCAAAGCAGCCCTTAAAAATAGTATCTTTGGAACATGTTGTTCAAGGATATTCTCGGGCTGGACCATATCAAGAAGCATCTGGCCACAAGTGCCGATGCGGGGCGTGTGCCGCATGCCCAACTTTTTGTCGGCCCGGAGGGGTCGGGCACCCTGCCCATGGCCCTTGCCTATGCCCAATATCTGATCTGTGGCAACCGGAACGGTAAAAATGCCATTGAAAACAGCGGGGTGGACCAAGGAAGCAACGAAAAAAATCGTGCCTGCAATTCAAAATGCGCTACCCTCTCTCACCCCGATATGCATTTCGCCTATCCCGTATCCAATTCCGAAAAGGTGAAGAGCCATGCCGTTAGCGATCATTATATGGAAGAATGGCGCCAATTCGTCAAGGAGCAGCCCTACGGCAACCTCTTCGATTGGTACCGCTTAATCGGCATCGAAAAAAAACAGGGCCGGATCGGGGTTGACGAAGCGCAGGACGTGGTCAAAAAACTGGCGCTAAAATCCTACGAAGGTGGCTACAAGATCATGCTGGTCTGGATGGCGGAAAAAATGAATGCCCCTGCGGCGAACAAACTGCTGAAACTTATCGAAGAACCCCCGAACAATACCGTTTTTATCTTAATCGCCGAAGACGAGGAACAGATCATCCAGACCATCCGCTCCCGCTGCCAGGTCTTACATTTTCCCCCATTGGCCGAAGAAGCCATGGCCGATGCCCTGGTCGCAAAGGGAGCACTGCGCGAGGAAGCCTTGCTCATCGCCCACGAGGCAGATGGCAACTTCAACAAGGCGCTGGACCTGATGAACAAGGACTCGGAAGACCTGATATTCGAAAAATGGTTCGTACAGTGGGTTCGCAGTGCTTTCAAGGCCAAAGGAAACAAAGGGGCGATTCACGAGCTTATCCTGTGGAGCGAAGAGGTGGCCAAGACGGGAAGGGAAACCCAAAAGAATTTTTTACAATACTGCCTGACCGTCATGCGACAGGCGATGCTGCTTAATTTCAATATCGGCGAGCTCGTCTTTATGCGCGTTCACGTCGGGGGATTTCAACTGGATAATTTCGCGCCTTTCGTACATGAGAACAATATTGTGGACATTGTCGCGGAATTGGAAGACGCCATTTACCATGTCGAGCGCAACGGAAATTCCAGGATCATCTTTACGGACCTGTCCATCAAACTGACCCGTCTGCTTCACCGGTCTGCCCGGCCGGTGGCGATGTAGTCTTTGTAATCCCATCGAAGGGAATAATTTTAATCGACTTAGCCTATGGAAAATCAGTTTAGCCACGCCCCCGAAATCCTTATCCTGATGTTTTTAATCATCGTATTCCTGCAGAGCAGCATCGATAAGATCTTCGATTGGAAGGGCAACTTCACCTTTCTGACCGGGCATTTTGAGCATACTCCCTTGCAGGATCTGGTGCCATTTTTGTTGGGCACGATCATGTTGGTCGAAATGGCGGCCGGAATACTATGTGCCGCAGGGCTGTTTCAATTGGTGGTCTTCAACGAAGGCAGTCTGGCATTTTACGGGGCCGTTTTGGCCTCTTTGGCACTGCTGATGTTGCTGTTCGGGCAGCGATTGGCCAAGGATTACGACGGGGCAAAAACCATTGCGGTCTATTTTATTCCAGCAGTGTTTTTGGTGTTCTTACTGCAGTAGCCAAAAGAAAGATTTTACCTTGGTCACACTTACGAAAAGTCAGGCTAGCGTGGTTCCGACTGAGACCCCCTTGCGCAGAACCATCTATTTCCCGTACTTCTCGTTCAAGATCTTGATCATTTCATCGGTCAGGTCATTCGCCTCGGTGCCATAGAGCACACTACCGCCTTCGCCACCGCCCAAAATATAGGTGAAATCATGCGCCTTCCCGTAGGCCTCGATTTCTTTTTTAACCTGGCTGACGATGCTGTCCATTTCCGTCTGACCGCTCGCCTGCAGCTGTTGGTCTTCCTGCCGCAATTGCTGCCCTATCATCTGACCGCGCTGTTGCATTGCACCGTATTGTTCCTGTGCCTTGGCTTGCGACATCTTTTCTGCCTTTTCCTGGAAAGCTTGGGCTTCGGCCTGAAAGGCTTGCGAGATGCTATCCCGCTTCTTACTCAGCGCATCCGCTTTTTTCTGGAAGTCAGCCTCGACGTCGATCTTCCCCTGGTACTCGTCCATCAACCTTACGTTGTCGACGTATCCAATTTTTGCTTGTTGGCAGGAAACCAATCCTAAAATAAAAACTATTACAATCGCTCTTTTCATAGGTCAACTTTTTAACTCATTCTTATGTTCTACTATTTCATGTGATCGAAGCCAGTCGATTTTGATACCTATGGTACGCTAACCCTGTCGTACGCGCTTCCAATTTTGTCCCACTATCTTAAAAGCCTCTCCGAATATATTTCGGTCGCGCAAAAATAGAAAAAAAAAGATACCGTCCGTCATATAGGATTCGTTTATGGATTAGTGGGCTTCTATCGAAATAAGCTATGCTTTTTTGGGTCTTAAAACCCGCCTATTTTTACTTCTTTAAGAAATAAAAACCGCCATTGTGCTGCACCCTTAGATGTGAAGGGAAAACGCTTTAAAATGTCTTTTTGTTGAATTTTACCCCAAAACAAGGAATCATGCCCTTTGTAGGATGTAGATTATGGAAGAATATTCTTTCGTAAACCATCCGCTGATGTTTGAAACCAATCCCACCCAAAACGCCTTAAAATATCTTGGGCGGCCAGTTTTGTATTTTTCCGATAACAGCGAAACATAGAACGCATCGAACACCATTGGCCGAGTGTCGACCACTTTCAGGTCATGTTTGGAAAATAAGGCCTCTATGGCGATCCTTGAAAAATGCCACAGATGACGCGGCACATCGTAAGCCGCCCAAAACTCCCGATAATGTTCCGCGTCGTAGGATTTAAAATTGGGAACGGCGATAATCAAAGTGCCCTCATCCTCTAGGTGGCCGCGGAGCTTTGTGATTTGGTTCTCTAGGTCGGGCAAATGTTCGAGCACATGCCAAAGGGTGATTACCTGAAACTTCCTTTGGGGCAAGGATTCCAAATCAGGTAATAATTCCATTTTCTTTTCTTGGGAGCGTAACCGGGCGTGTGGATTGGGTTCCACACCTGTGACGGACCATCCGCTTTTCCGTGCGGCCACCAAAAAATCGCCCGTGCCGGCGCCAACATCCAAAACCGATTTGTTACCGTTGGCATATTTGTTTATCAATCGGGTCTTCATCCGAAGGCTGACGGTTTTTACCCGCTGGTAGATCTTGTCGGAAAGTGTGCTCGTGGCATCGGTATGCGAAATGTAGGCATCGCTCTGGTAATAACTGTCCAGGTTTTCAGGTTGTGGCCGAGTGACGAGCATCTCAAATTCTTCATCGAGAAACAGTTCGAATTCTTCACCGGTAACTGAAAAGTCCTTTGTCTTTACTACTGGTTTCATGGCTGCTCTGGGTGGTCTGGCATTTATTTTTTCGAGGCCCCTAAAGATAGACTTTCTCACTATTAGTCGGCATGCGCTTAGGTTCCACGTGGAACAATTACCACGCTTATCGACCCAGATACACCAACAAAACACTGATATCCGACGGATTGACCCCGCTTACCCGGCCCGCCTGGGCGATTGTGACCGGTTGCACCGCGGTCAGCTTTTCGCGGGCTTCATACGAAAGGGACTTTAGTTTTGAGTAGTCAAAATTTTCCGGGATTTTTACATCTTCCAACCGATGTAGTTTGTCGGCATTCTTCTTTTCCTTTTCAATATATCCGGAGTACTTAACCTGGATTTCCGTTTGTTCCAAGACTTCCCGATCTAGCGCGTTCTCTTCGACAAAACCGGAGACAGGCTCTAGATCCAACATATGTTCCATTTTCACTTTGGGACGTGAAAACACTTTGAACATCTTA
>DASSWC010000275.1:0-33188 GCA_035705395.1 Pricia sp.
AGCTGGGGAATGTTGTGTTGAAGCATCAGGTCGGTAGCGGAAAAGTAGGTGTCATAATCGAGTACGTTCAGGTTTTCGGTGACCGCTTTTCGCGTCAGCTGTTTCCCGGAAAAACTTACCACCCGGTCAAAAATTGAGAGCGCGTCGCGCATGGCCCCGTCCGCTTTTTGGGCAATGATGTGCAGCGCATCGTCCTCGGCCTCGATACCTTGGTTTTCGGCGACGTACCGCAAATATTCCACGATATCCTTAACGGTAATCCGCTTAAAGTCGAATATTTGGCAGCGCGATAATATGGTGGGGATGATCTTGTGTTTTTCCGTAGTGGCCAAAATAAAGATCGTGTGTTTCGGTGGCTCTTCCAAGGTCTTCAAAAAGGCGTTGAAGGCTTGTGGGGATAGCATGTGTACCTCGTCGATGATATAAACCTTGTATTTTCCGACCTGTGGGGGAATGCGCACTTGATCGGTCAAACTTCGGATATCGTCGACGGAGTTATTGGAGGCGGCATCGAGCTCGAAAATATTGAAGGCGAAATCCTCGTCCTCCCGCTCCGTGCCGTCCTGATTGATCTTTTTGGCCAAAATCCGGGCGCAGGTAGTCTTGCCGACCCCGCGTGGGCCACAGAACAATAGGGCCTGGGCCAGATGGTGGTTCTCGATCGCATTGGTCAGGGTATTGGTGATGGCCTCTTGTCCCACGACGTCCTTAAAGGTCTGGGGCCTGTATTTCCTGGCCGATACAATAAAGTGCTCCATACTACAAATATAAAAATAGCTGTGGTTTCACGGGTTTATTTCCATAGGATTGCGTTCTTTTTTATCAACAAATGGGCTACCTTTGCATGAAGCAGGCCACCTTATCGCGCCGATCCTTGGGATCGGTGAGGAAAGTCCGGACACCATAGTGCGGCATAGCGGGTAACGCCCGTCGTCACGTCATCGGCGTGAAAGGACCAGTGCAACAGAAAGGATGTACAGTTCGGCTGTAGTGAAATCAGGTAAACTCTATGCGGTGAAACGCCACGTATACCGGTGCCCCGCTCCCGATAGCTATTGGGACGGGAAAGGGCGGCACGCCCGAGCCGAAGGGTAGGCGGATCGAGCCTCCGGGCGACCGGAGGCCTAGATAAATGATAGGGACCGCGCCGTTGGTGCGGAACAGAATCCGGCTTACGGCCTGCTTTTATTAAAGAAACTGAAGGCAGCACTGCCATACTTCCTTTTTTCCGCAAAGTGTTCGAGATGCGATAGATCCATCCCGCTGGCGTGTTCGATTATCAGGGTCCCCTCTGCGGACAGCAGATTCCTTCCGAATATGGATCGCACGATTTTTTCGAAATCCTCCATGGCCATGTCGTAGAAGGGGTCCGCAAAGATAATATCCGCCGGATTATCCGATTTTTCCAAATAATCGAAAACGTCACTTTTGAATACCGTAATCCCCAGGTCCATTGCCTTTGAAACATCCCCGATAAACCGCACGCATCCGGGGTCGGCATCCACTGCGGTAATCCGTTCGGTACCCCGCGAGGCGAATTCATAGCTGATGTTGCCGGTACCCGCGAACAGGTCGAGAACCGCAATATCCGCAAAGTAATACCGGTTGTTTAGGATGTTGAAAAGGGATTCCTTCGCCCTGTCCGTCGTCGGGCGGACGGGCAATTTTTTAGGGGCGGTAATGCGCCTACCTTTGTACTTTCCGGATATGATTCGCATCATCGGTCGTTTTGTAATTCAGCGCGTGCCTAGTACTGCGCACGTGCATTCAGGATTGGTTCGGCTTAGAGGGCGTTTAGTACGGTAAAATCCGGGAGTCCTTCGGAGGTGTCCCCAAACCCACGGTCAAAAAAATGGGGTGCGAAAACGGCTACGTCAAGCACATAGCGATAGCAGAGGCCGTATAGGTCATCGCCTTCTTCGACATCGCCGAACAGCCCCACCGGGACGCTGTCGGTATCGAGTTGCAATTGCTCCATAGTGAAGAGCAGGTAGTACAGAAAATCTTCTTTTGTAACGAAGTCGAAACTGTTGAAAAGCAGTAGTTTTTTTTGTGCGATCACGGCAATATCCATCTGCTGTTCGAAAATATGTACGTAGCATACCGGCCTCTTGCCGCTATTCCCTGCGTTATCGGCTGAAACTTCCTCGTCCGGTCGAAAAACGCCGGGAGCTGCGTTTAACAACGATTCCAACATAACGGTAGCGCTGTGTTTAAAGGTAAATGCCCCGAAACGCTCGTAGATATAATTGTTGACGTTGACAAAGGGTACGTAGACGTTGACCATATCGTGACCTTTCAGCGCATCGAAGGCCATGTGGTCGTTGGCCAACAGTTTGGTATTGAATTTCAGGTAGTTCGCCAGTTCACCGGTATCGAAAAGGGGAGCTGGAACCAGCCCGAACAGGTTGTTGCGGTGCACGGCGACGACTTCGGAAAATTGGGACAGTTGAATAGCGTGCTCCGAAAAAAAGGAATTGAGCCGTTTAAGTAGGCTATAGGGAGTAAGTTTCTTGGCAAACACCGCCTTTTCCGCTTTGAGAACCGTGTTCGCTGCGGTGTCGAGCACACAAAAAGAAAGTCCATTCAAGCTAACCTGAATGGACAATTTGGTATGATCTTCCAATGGGGTCCCTATTTATTGTGGGTTTGCTTTATTGTCATAAATCGGGGGCCAATTTCCGCTCGTGCTCACCTCGCTTAAGGAGCCGACCTTGATCCAATTTCCATCGACTTCATCCACGCCCATTTCGGCGTTCTCTTGGGCCAATAGGGTCTTCGGTTGGTCGTATAGCACTACGTTTTTTGCTACCTTGGCCTCGAATACGGGAGCCAGATAGCCGCTCTTACTGATGGTGTTGGCTTCCATTTGAAATTTGGCGCCTTCTTCGCCCACCGGTACGTCTGCCAGGTTTTGGTAACTTTCGTTCTCGCTGAAAAGGGAATCCTTAATGGAAACGGTACCCAAGGTATCTATCAATTTCACTTCCTTTAACATATCGATACGATAGGTTTCATCGTACTCCATGTACGAGGAATCCCGTTGTTGCGTGATGGTGAACTGGGCCGTATCTATAAATCTGATCAGGCTGGGAAAGTCTTTGGCATACTTCCCGGTCACGGTCTCATAAGCCTCTTGTGCCGTTCGGATATCCTTCAGCTTGGCAATTACCTTGGCGTAACGTTCCTGTTTAATTTCATTGAACCGGAGAGGTCCGGTAACGGACTGGTAGATAAGGTAGCCCAATCCGATACAAACTATCCAAAGTACAATCTGAATTACGGTCTTCATTTTCGTGTGTTGTTAGGTTTAAGGGTTGAGTCTTTAACACAAATCTACAATTTTTTTTCAATCGTAAAAGTTTTTCCCAAAAAAAACCCAGGCAATAAATCAATTGCAGTTCATTATCTTTGAGCTTATGGCTTCCCTAACCGATGCGTCTTTTTATACTATTTTAAAGGATAAATTTCCTCACGAGCCGACCCTCAAGCAAACCGTTGCCCTACAGAAACTGGCCACATATATACTGAACAAGGATAAGGACAGGGTTTTTCTGCTCAAGGGATTTGCCGGTACGGGAAAAACGACCCTGGTAGGTACCTTGGTCAACAGTCTGTGGAAAACGGCCTACAAGTCGGTACTGATGGCGCCGACCGGAAGGGCGGCCAAAGTGATGTCAAACTACGCGAGCACCCAGGCCTATACCATCCATAGAAAAATTTACTTCCCCAAAAAGCAGCGGGGCGGGGCCATACATTTTGAATTGGCACCCAACAAACACCGCAACACCGTTTTTATAGTGGATGAGGCCTCGATGATACCTGATGCTCCCAGCGATTCGAAGCTTTTCGGGAACGGTTCACTGCTGGACGACCTTTTGATGTTCGTCTATTCCGGCCATAACTGCAAATTGATCCTGATCGGCGATACGGCACAACTACCTCCCGTACATTTGAATTTGAGTCCCGCTTTGGATGCCGATACGCTGCGGATGCACTACAATAAGGAAGTCATTACGTTGGAATTGGACGAGGTGGTGCGCCAGGCGGAGGATTCGGGAATATTGGTCAACGCGACCTTATTGCGGGAACAACTGCAGGGCGGATTTTTCGAGGCGTTTCAGTTCGATGTGGGCCCATTTAAGGATATCGTACGATTGGTCGACGGCTATGAGATACAGGAAGCCATCGATGCCTCGTATTCCGAGAACGGGAAGGAGGAGACTGCATTTATCGTCCGGTCCAACAAAAGGGCGAACCTTTATAACGAGAACATCCGCGGGCGCATCTTGTTCTTGGAAAACGAGCTGGCGGTGGGCGATTACATGATGGTGGTCAAAAACAATTATTTTTGGCTTGAACCCCGATCCGAGGCGGGATTTATCGCCAATGGGGATATCATCGAGGTGCTGGAAATCTTTGCCTTCAAGAACTTGTACGGTTTCCGGTTTGCCGAGGTGTTGGTAAAAATGGTCGATTACCCTAACCAAAAACCTTTGGAAACCGTCCTGCTATTGGATACGGTAAAGACCAACACGGCATCACTGTCCTCCGATGACGGCAACCGGCTCTATCAGGCGGTTATGGAGGATTATGCCGACGAGAAATCCAAATACAAAAAATTCCAATCCGTAAAGAAAAACAAATATTTCAATGCCCTACAGGTCAAGTTTTCCTACGCGATAACCTGCCACAAATCGCAGGGCGGCCAATGGAATACCGTTTTTGTGGAGCAACCCTACCTTCCGAACGGGGTGGAAAAGGAGTACCTGCGGTGGCTGTATACCGCGGTGACCCGGGCCAAAAAACAACTGTACCTGATCGGTTTCAAGAGCGATTTCTTTGTGGACGGGGAGTAAAATAATCTTGTTCCCGCAGTTTCCTACTTCTTTGCCCCGATCTTTATCGGACTATCGTCGCATTTCAAATCCCCGACCACGTACTGCATCCCGTCTAAAAAAAACTGCAGCAACTCCGGGTTTTCGAGGCTTTGCGCATTATGGGAGGGCGAACTGTAGAATACCCTTCCCTTCCCGTGTTTTTTGATCCAGGAAACATAGTTGACATTATTCTCCACTTGGTGTTTTACCCCTTCCAATTGGTCCACTTCGATATACAGCAGCGGTCTGAAGTTATATTCAAAGTAGGAATTCTTAAAAAAATAGGGCTCATCGACATGGGTAAGGCCATTTCCTTTAAAAGCTTGGACCAAACGGTGATCGGAATCCACTTCCTTTACATGCATTTTTTGCTGTTTGGGATGATAATCGAAACTGCCCCCCGTCATTTTACTGAATTCGGGGGAATTGTTCTGCACCACGATAGCCCCGTGCAACAGCATCAGCCCCCCACCGTTTGCGACATAATCGATGAGGTTTTTTTCGTAGTCCGCTGCTTTCGTTTGGATTTCTTCGTCGGTGAAGCTGGTATTTTCCTTTAAAAGATCTGCGAATAGGTTTCGTTCAGGTCCTTTCGGATTGGAATTGTTGAGAACGACCGCATCGTATTTTTTAAGGTTGTTCTTTTCGAATTTTTCGATGTCGTATCCGATATGTATTTCAAAGGCTTTCGATTTTTCGGCCAAAATTTTTAGCATGGCGTTGTTATGCGGAATGCACCAATGGTGGAACCCCGTAGCCTTCGAGAAAACCAGGACTTTCTTTTTTTCAACATTTTTCACCGATGGCTCGGCCGGGGCGAGGCTCTCTATTTTTGCCAACCATTCGTCGGTAATCTCGAAGGGCTCGCGTTGTTGGGCGAAGGTAGTCGTAACGGTAATAAGGAATACCACTAAAAATGGCTTTTTCATGTCAATTTACTTTTTGGGTAGATTCGCGAACGATTAATCTATGTTTGAGGATAATCCGGTTTGCGGACTGTATATTGATGGATCCGTTGAGATGGCCAATGATACTTTCCCCAGCTAATACACCCATTTTATATCCGGGGTAATCGATGGTGGTCAAGGTGGGACTGATGACCTCTGAAACCGGGTCGTTATTGAACCCTACGATTTTGATATCCTTAGGGATGTCGTATCCGATTTTCGTTAGTTCCTTGATGCAATGAACGGCAAAGGTATCGTTGGAAACAAAAATACCGTCAATCTTTTCGGGGGAATTTTGAACATATCGGATGGTTTCTTGAAGGGTATCAAGTTCGAAATCGATCTCTAGAAGATTTGTGCTTACAAAGGGCAGGCCATGTTTTTGGAGGGCCTTTCTATAGCCCTCAATGCGTTCTGCATATACGTTTCGGCGAATACTTCCAGAAAAGTGCAGTATGTTCTTGCACCCCTGTTCGATCAGATGTGCTGTGGCCTGGAAACCGGCCGCCTCGTTGTCGATGACGATGGTCGGGCAATTAGGGAGGTCGAATACCCGGTCGAAGAACAATAAGGGTATTCTTCGATCCGTAAAGGTGGTAAAGTGATCGTGATTTTCAGTCCCAAAGGCCAAGGAGACCAATAAGGCATCAACGCCGCTATCGTACAAGGTCTTGGCGTTCAATTTTTCCTTTTTCTCCGATTCCAGCGATTGGCTGATAATCAGGTTGTAACCGATATCGTTGGCCACTTTTTCGATACCGGCCAATACCGTGGACATAAAGTTGGAATTCAGTTTGGGTACGATAACCCCGATAGCATTCGATTTTTGTTGGCTAAGGTTGACGGCGAACTTATTGGTACGGTAGCCCGCCTGCTTGGCAAATGAAACTACTTTTTCCTTGGTCTTTTTACTGATGGAGGGATGGTCGTTCAGACTTCTGCTGACCGTAGCGGGAGAAATGTCGAGCCCTTTGGCCAAATCATAAATGGTAACCTTCTTCCCCATAGGATCAATGCAAAATATCGCAACAATATTACGCAACGAATTTAAAATAAAAAATATTTAGTTGGTAAAATCATTAATAGATTATCAAAATGCCCTCTAATAGGGCAATTGTATCACTTTTTACGTTGTATAACGTCTTGTTTTTGAGGTATTCCAAAATTTTTTAACGCAATCGGTTGCATCCTAAATGTTTTTTTTTAGTTTTGTCCAATGTTAAGAATACTACAAAAGCAACGTTTTTTTTAAATATCTAACTGCACTACTATGAAATGGCACCTGCGGAACAACGAGATTTTTAAGCATTCGATTCTGGTATCGCTTTTTACAATAACTTTCTCTTTTACGGGGCTGGCGCAAGATGGTTTTACCGTAATGGGTAAGGTTTCTGACGAATACGGAACACCCTTACCGGGTACATCCGTTATCGAGAAAGGAACCACCAATGGGGTTTCTACCGATTTCGATGGTAATTATTCCATTGAGGTCTCCAATCAAAACGCCGTTTTGGTCATCAGCTATATTGGTTATGCCGAACAGGAAATACCGGTTGATGGAAATTCCACGATCGATGTGACTATGGTACCTAGTGCATCAACACTCGACGAAGTGGTTTTAGTGGGGTACGGCGCAGTAAAGAAAAAAGATTTGACAGGGGCAATTTCGCAGGTCGAAGCCGAAGATTTGGCCGATCAATCCACGAACTCCGTTACCGATGTGTTACGGGGCAATGTGGCGGGTTTGAGCATCGGACTGGCTTCCGGCCCTAAGGGGGTAAGTAACATTCGGATTAGGGGTAATAACGGACTTTCGGCGGGATCAAATCCTTTGATTGTGGTAGACGGCATTATCTACAATGGTGATTTGTCGGACATAGCTCCCTCCGATATCGATAGGTTGGATGTAATGAAAGACGCAAGTTCCGCTGCTGTATACGGGGCACGGGGCTCGAGTGGCGTTATCCTGATAACTACTAAACGAGGAACAAGCGATAAGCCGACTATCAATATCAATTCAAGCATTGGCTGGGCGACGGACGCTTACAAGGAAAGGCCGTACGGTCCCGAGGGCTATGTAAATTGGCGCTCAAATGTTTTTAAGAGCATCAATCCACAATTGACCATTGACAATCCCGGTCGATACGATAACCCTAACAATTTGCCGTCAGGGGTGACTTTGGAAGAATGGTTGGCCTATGACGGTTCTGATGGCAATCCCACCAGGGCATGGCTGAACAGAATCGGCTTTCAAGATGTTGAGATAAACAACTATTTGGAAGGAAATACGATCGATTGGTACGATAGAATAGTACAGACAGGTTTTAGGAATGACGTGAATACCAGTATCTCGGGAAGAAATGGAGGGTTGAATTATTATTGGTCCATAGGTCGGACCTCCAATGAAGGCATATACGTTGGCGAAAAGTTTGAAACCCTGCGGTCACGCTTAAACTTGGATGCCGATATAAATGATTGGTTGACTGTGGGAATGAATACCCAATTTGCCAAACGCAATGAGGGCTTTATTGCGGCAGATCGATTACAGATTGAAAGATCATCACCCTATGGTTCTTTTTTCGATGATGAGGGCAACATCAGGCTAAGCCCTCAAGATGATAGCGGTGCAGGTGCCACCAACGCATTTTTAGATCAGCAATTTACCGACTTGATAGATTTGGAACATACCTTCAATTCGCGAGTCTATACTAAAATAAAATTGCCCTTAGGCTTTTCCTATGAACTAGGATATGCAAATCGCTTGGAATTTAGGGAGTTCTACCAGCACTTGCAGTCTGCGAGCCCTGAAAATGTCGTCGGTTCGGCTACTAGACAGAATAGAAAAATTGCAGAATGGCAATTGGACAATATTTTACGATGGAACAAAACCTTGGATAAGCATCAGTTCGATTTTACGCTGTTGCTTTACGCGGAAAAATATAAGGAATTTAATACAAATGCGAGTACCACTACTTTTGAGCCCAATGATATTCTGGGCTTTAGTAGCTTGGAATTGGGAACGATCCCTACCGTCAGCAGTGAAGATATAACCAGTAGCGGTGATGCCATCATGACCAGGCTCAATTATAATTATGACTCAAAATATCTAGCAACCGTAACCATGAGAAGGGATGGTTACTCTGCATTTGGTGCGGGCAATAAGAGGGGATATTTTCCCTCTATTGCAGGGGCATGGACGATTTCCAACGAAAATTTTTTTAATTCCGGGTTTATTAATTTTCTTAAACTACGGGCCTCCTATGGTAAAAATGGGAACCGGGAGATAGGTAGGTTCGTTTCGTTGTCGCGTTTGAACGCAGGTAAATATTTGAACGTTGACGATGAGGGTACTGTTTTTACCGTACCTACCTTTAACAATGAAACACAGGAAAGTGCGGATTTGAAATGGGAGACTACCGAAGCGGTGAACCTCGGATTGGATTTTGGCCTGGCAGGGGGAATCGTAGAAGGCACTTTCGAAGCGTATAGAAATATTACGACCGACCTTCTTGTTCTAAGGCGTCTACCCGATATAATCGGCTTCAGTTCTGTTTTTACCAATCTTGGGGAGGTGCAGAACCAGGGTGTGGAATTTACCCTTTCAACCTTAAATTATGATCGGGAGAATTTTCAATGGAGCACCAATTTCAATTTTTCCCTTAACAGAAACAGGATAAACTCCCTTTATGGCGATTTGGATGAAAACGGAAACGAGCTTGACGATATATCGAACGGCTGGTTTATTGGAGAATCTTCTGAGGTCATTTGGGACTTTGTGGAGCTCGGGGTGTTTCAGCAGAACGAAGCCGCCGAGGCTTCAGAGAGAGGTCTGTTCCCCGGCGATTTTAAACTTAAGGATGCGAATAATGACGGATTGTTTACGGACGAGGATAAAGCTTTTATAGGGCACAGGACCCCGCGTTTCCAGTGGGCTATGTCCAATAGTTTTACCCTATTCAAAAATGTAGATTTTTCGTTTCAGGTGTATTCGAACTGGGGTCAAACAAGATTGTTCAACCAAGCGAAGAACAGAAATGGGTTTATAGACCGTACCAATTCGATACAAACCCCGTACTGGAGACCCGATAATCCCATTAACGATTACGCACGTCTATTTTCCAGCGATGGTAGCGCCAGTTTTGGTATTTGGCGGGATGCCTCTTTCATAAGATTGAACAACATTACTTTGGCCTACCGATTTCCAACGGAAATGACCCAAAAATTTTCGGTACAGAGCCTTCGTATCTATGCCAATGCACGAAACGTAGCCGTGTGGGCTCCCCATTGGGATTTTTATGATCCGGAACCAACCGATGTTGAGGGGAGAAACTCAAATGGCACTACTAATCCTAATCTGCCTACCCCCCGATTCTTTACTTTTGGAATTGATATCAGTCTTTAAAAAAATAGCAATGAAAAAACCCATGGCAATGAAAAATACAACGTATACGTCCCGGAAAAAATGGGGTTTGATTTGTGTGATGGCTTTATTTCTCACCTCGTGTGAAGAAGAATTTTTGGATGCGGAACCGGAATCATTCTTTACACCTACCAATGCATTGAATTCCCCTGAAGGGTTGAATAGCCTGTTGAACAATGCTTTGACAAGAGTTGCGGGGGAGTATTACGGGGATGGCGCCCCTATTATTACCGAGAATATTTTTTCCGAGGTTGCGGTTGAAGGTACTACCGACAAATCGGGGCCCGCACAGGACCTTAACTTGTTGATTTTGCCGGATGCCCCCTTGAACAGTGTAGATTCCAATAGAATAGGGTGGTATTGGTCACAATATTACGAGGGCATAAAATTCACCAATACGGTAATAGGTAGAATCGACGATGCCGAATATGAAAGTGATGAGCAGAAAAATACTATTCTGGGGAAAGCCTATTTTCTTCGGGCCTATTTCTACTACCGCTTGGTAAACCAATTCGGCGATATTCCTTTAATTTTGGAAGAGATACGATCTCCAAAGCTGGATCTGGTAAGTACGGCGAGGCAAACCATACTCGAAAAACTCCAAGAAGACCTCATTTTTGCGGCAACGGTAGTGCCCGACGTGGCCAACAAGGGTGATGTCAATCGGGGTGCGGTACTACACCTCTTGACCAAAGTCCATTTGGCACTTACCGATTTTGATGCGGCCATAGCATCTGCATCAGAACTTATAGATGGTGGCATGTATAGCCTGATGACGAATAGATTTGGCTCCACGGCCTCCGACGAAACCAAAGATGTTGTTTGGGATCTTCACCGGCCCCAGAATAAAAGCATTCCCGGAAATACAGAGGGAATTTTAATGGCTATCGATCGTCTCGAATTTGAAGACAATGGGGCACGAGGTGCCGGTACCAGTGTACAACGCCAAGCCGTACCGCTTTGGTGGCGTTTTATCAATACCCCCGATGGCCAAAACGGCATGTCTGATGAACCGGGTATTGAAATAGACCAAGTTACCCAATATGGTCGTGGCATAGGAAGGAATCGGGGCACCGCCTACAGTACCGAACAAATTTGGGAGGGTGCCGAAAATGATTTGCGCTTCAAGGACGGAAATTGGGTGGAGATGGAAGACCTTTTATATAATGCCCCTAGTCTCAAGGAAGCGGGTAATTCCTATTACGGTAAGAATTTGCAACTGTATCTACCGAACGGTACGGCCTTATGTTCCGATACGATCAGGAATTGGTATGATTTTCCCCATTATAAATTTTCGGTTCCCGATCCCTTGAACGTAAAGCCTGCCGGTGGTCACTCGGATTGGTACATTTATCGTTTGGCGGAAACCTATTTGTTACGGGCAGAAGCCTATTGTTGGAAAGATAACCTCGCTGCCGCTGCCCAAGATATTAATAAGGTACGATTGAGAGCGGAAGCCGAGCCAATCACTGCTTCCGATGTGGACATTGATTATATTTTGGATGAAAGGGCACGGGAACTTTATTATGAGGAACCCCGAAAAACGGAGTTGACCCGAATCGCCTTTATTTTTGCCATGACCGGCAAAACGGCGTATAACGGTAGAACCTATACCATTGACAATTTTTCACAGGAAAATTTCTGGTTCGACCGTATCATGGAGGTTACGGATTTCTATAATACCGGTGTTAAGACGATCCATGGCGACGAGTACACGATGAGTCCCTACCACGTGTTATGGCCGATTCCCGCTCCGACAATTAATGCCAATACCCAAGGCACGATCAACCAAAACGAGGGCTATCCGGGCGCAGAAAATAATATTGCGCCCTTGACTACCATACCCGAACCCGAGGAAGATACCGATACAGGGAGCGGAAACGCCTCAAGTTAGTTTGTTTGGGTTCGTTTTTTATTAAATTCCGTAATTTCGGACTAAAAATAAATTAAAAAAGCAATTTATATGCAACGAAGAAAATTTATGAATAGAACAGCATTGGGCACGGCCGCCATGGTGGGTTTTCCATCCATAGTACCCGCGAGCGTATTGGGCAAGGATGCCCCGAGCAATAAGATCAATATCGGCCAGATCGGTTGCGGCCGTATCGCGCGCAGCCACGATATTCCCGATACCATCCGGTTTGATGATGCCCGCTTTGTCGCCGTTTCGGACCTGGATTCGAAAAGGGCGGCCGATGCCAAGGTGCTGGTCGATGACTTTTATAAAAAGAAGACCGGGAAGCAGAACTATATGGATACCAAAATCTATGCGGACTACAAGGAGATGCTTGCGGACAAAAATATCGATGCAGTCGTCATCAGCACACCCGACCATTGGCACTCCCAGCCCGCCATGGAGGCCGCTCTGGCTGGAAAGGACATCTATCTTCAAAAACCGACGTCATTGACCGTCAGGGAGGGCCAGCAACTGCGAAAGGTGGTGAAGGATACCGGGGTCATCTTGCAGGTAGGTACGCAGCAACGGGCGATGCCACAGTTTCGGGTGGCGGCCGAACTGGTCAGGAACGGCCGGATCGGGAAGGTGCATACGGTTAAGGTCGGACTTCCGGGCGATCCCGCAGGTCCCGAAGCTCCGGAAATGCCCGTTCCTTCGAATCTGGACTTCGATATGTGGTTGGGCTCGACGCCTGAAGTGCCCTACACGGAAATGGGCGTCCACCCCCAAAACGATTACAGCCGACCGGGTTGGCTCCGCATCCGGAACTACGGGGCGGGCATGATTACCGGTTGGGGCCAGCACCACTATGATTCCGCCGCCTGGGGCATGGATACCGAACTGACTGGACCGATTTCAGTAGAGGCCTTGGCGGAATTTCCCAAATCGGGACTCTGGAATGTGCACGGCGATTTTTTCGTGAAGCATGAATATAAAAATGGAATGACGGTGTATACCAGTGGCGGTTATGACAATGGTATTAAATATATCGGCGAGGACGGTTGGATCTTTGTTTCCCGCGGCGATTACCAAGCTTCTGCCACCGATCCGTTGGACAAGGAAAAAAGTAGTAAGGCCCTGAACGCCTCCGATCCGAAGATATTGGAATCCAAAATTGGCGAAAACGAGACCCACCTTTATAAAATAGACGACCAGCACGGCAACTGGTTGGAGTGTATCAAGACCCGTAAGGCCCCGATATCCCCTATAGAAAAGGGACATAAGGCCTGCGTCATCTGTCTTATCAGCGATATCGCCATGCAATTCCCCCGTAAGTTCGAATGGGATCCCGAGAAGGAAGTTTTCATTGACGACGACGAGGCGAACGCCCTGTTGCACCGGGAACAGCGTAAACCGTATGGAACCGATTATGTGAAGGCATAACCTTGAAAAAATTCCAAATAGGTCACCCCGAGGGGAGCCAAGGGTCCAAACTCCAAATAGGTCACCCCGAGCGGAGCCGATGGGCCAAATTCCAATCCCAATCGGTCTGTGGGTGAACCTAAAATCAGAAATAAGTTTACGATACCAAATGAAATACAAAATCCTCTTCCTGCTTCCCTTTTTTTGCCTTTCATGCGGTGAAAAAAAGCAGCAAAAAAAGATGGCCATCGACGAAAACAGTCCACCTGTCAAGCTAATGACCCTGGATCCCGGCCATTTTCACGCGGCTTTGGTCCATAAAACCATGTATCCGCAGGTCGATTCCACGATATACGTGTTTGCGCCGGAAGGCCCCGAGGTGAAGGATTTTTTGAACAAGATCGAGCAGTACAACACACGGGGCGACGCGCCTACGGATTGGAACGTCAAGACGTATCTGGGAGATGACTATGCCGAAAAAATGCTGGCCGAAAAACCGGGGAACGTGATGGTCGTGGCCGGAAAGAACTCCAAAAAAATCGACTATGTGCTCGAAGCGGTAAAAGCGGGACTGAATGTGTATGCCGACAAGCCATTGGTGATAAATCCCCAAGGGTATGAAAAATTGAAGGAGGCTTTCCGGATTGCCGATGAAAAAGGGGTCTTGATCTACGATATCATGACCGAGCGTTTCGAATCGACCACGATGATGCAAAAACTTTTTTCGACCCTGCCCGATGTTTTTGGGGAATTGGTCGACGGTACCCCCGATAAACCGGCCATTAGCAAAGAAAGTGTCCACCATTTTTTCAAGCAGGTTTCGGGACAAGCCCTGGTGCGACCGCCTTGGTTTTTCGATGTGAGCGAAGAGGGCGAGGGCATTGTAGATGTAACCACCCACTTGGTCGATCTGGTACAGTGGGAAGCCTTCCCCGGACAAATGATTGACACCTCTGCTATCGAAATGCTACATGCCAAACGCTGGCCGACCATATTGACCTTGGGGGAATTCCAAAAAGTAACGGGACTGGATTCCTATCCCGACTATTTACAAAAAGACATTGTAGATGGACAATTACATGTCTTCAGTAACGGCGAAATGGTCTACAAAATCAATGGCAAACACGCCAAGGTCTCCGTCACCTGGAACTATCAGGCCCCCGAAGGTACCGGAGATACCCATTACAGCATTATGCGGGGTACAAAAAGCGATCTGATCATCGAACAGGGCGCGGAAGAAAATTACAGGCCCGTGCTGTACATCAAGTCCAATAACGCCGACAACGAGGAAACACTGCCGTCGGCGATCCGATCGGCATTGGAGAACGAAGTGGCCGACAAGTTTCCGGGGACCACCATGGAGAAAACAGGCAACGGGCTATGGAAAATCAACATTCCCGACGCATTTAAAGTCGGCCATGAAGCTCATTTTGCGCAGGTAACGGAAAATTACCTGAAGTATCTCGAAGCCGGAAAACTCCCAAAATGGGAGGTTCCTAATATGATTTCCAAATATTATACGACCATTGAGGGTTATAAGCTGGCGACGCGCCAAGCTAGTCCCTAGTATTGGAGCCGAAGAATTAACAGGGAACGCCGAATTGTCTACAAAGTGGAAATGGATGTTATCTACGTAATTCAATTGCGGGGATAGTATTAAAAGGCCATTCCTCTCGGCTTTCCTATAACAAATACGCCATCCCGATACCCAAAATGATTACCAGCATTTTCCGAAGATTGAAGTGATGTCCTTCAGAGCTTTCAAAGAGAATAACGGTCGATATATGTAGAAAAATCCCTATAATCAATGCCGTAATAGGCGCATAATAGCTTTCGACAAAATCGGATTGGGCGGCGATATAGTTTCCCAAGGGGGTCATCAACGAGAAAACGACAATAAAGAGCAAGGCTTTGCCGAAATTGATTTTCGAGTTCAACAGAAAAATACTCAAAATTATGGCAATCGGTATTTTATGCACTAAAATCCCGTAAATAATAGTGCCGTGTTTTTCAATGGGGAAGCCTTCCAAAAGGGAGTGGATGCAGAGGCTGGCAAACAGCGGTAGGGACAGGTCGGCCTTTCCAGGGTCGATGTGCATGTGGCCATGTTCGGCGCCTTTTGAAAAGAATTCCAAAAAAATTTGCAGCAATATCCCGAGCATTATAAAAACACCGACGGTCTTGGCATCTTCGTTTTCGTAGACCTCGGGCAGCAGTTCAAACACGGTGAGCGCCAGCAAAAAAGCCCCGCTGAAAGCCAAAAGAAGTTTAAAGTGGTTTTTGTTCCTTGGTTTGGCGATGTATACGAAAGCAAAACTCAGCAGAACGGCGAAAACTAACAGTAGATTGTTCATTGAAGTAATCCCAGGCAAATAGGTCCGATGGGCTAAAATACTGTATTTTTGACGGAATTTTAAGGTAGTGCATGAACAATAATTTCAAAATGGTCGCCAAGACCCTATTCGGTTTCGAGGGAATCTTGGCGAAGGAAATCCGAAATCTGGGATGTGCGAACGTTTCCGAAGGGGTGCGGAGTGTCAGTTTCGAGGGCGATACCGGCTTTATGTACAAGGCCAATCTTTGTCTGCGTACCGCCATTAGCATCCTAAAACCCATCCATTCCTTTTCGGTGCGAAATGAAAACGAGCTCTACCGTAAAATCTATGCGATGGAATGGTCGGAATTCCTTTCCGTGGATACCACGTTTGCCATAGATACGACGGTAAATTCCGAGAATTTTTCCCACTCGCTCTACGTTTCCCAAAAGGCGAAGGATGCCATCGTCGACAAATTCAGGGCGATGGATGGTAGCCGTCCCGATGTCGACGTGAAATCCCCCGACATACGCATAAACCTGCACATCAACGGGGAATTGTGTTCCGTTTCACTGGATAGCTCCGGCAGTTCCCTGCATCATCGGGGATATCGTACCGCCACCAATATCGCCCCGATCAACGAGGTACTGGCAGCGGGACTCCTGCTGCTCAGCGGATGGGACGGCCAATGTGATTTTCTCGATCCCATGTGCGGGAGCGGTACCATTTTGGTCGAGGCCGCAATGATCGCCTGTAACATTCCCGCCAATATCAACCGCAGGGAATTCGCCTTTGAAAAATGGCCGGATTTCGATGCGGAACTTTACGAAAAAATCGTAGCCGTCAGCCTGAACAAGGCACGGGAATTCCACTATAAAATCGTAGGATACGACAAGGCCCCATCCGCAGTTCGCAAGGCGCAGGACAATTGTGCCAATGCCAACCTATCGGAGTACATCACGGTGGAACGCAAAAACTTTTTCAATACCGAAAAGTGTTCGGAGGGTCAGTTACACATGGTCTTCAATCCGCCTTACGGCGAGCGGCTCGACCTCGATATGGAGCAATTTTACGCATCGATCGGCGACACGCTGAAACAGAATTATCCCGGTACCGAGGCCTGGTTCATCACAGCGAACCGCGAGGCCCTAAAGCATGTGGGACTGCGGACTTCCCGAAAAATAAAAGTGTTCAATAGCCATTTGGAGGCCCGATTGGTGAAATATGTCATGTACGAGGGCAGTAGGAAGGCGAAACATAGGGAATAGGAAGGGAACCGAACGCGTAAGACGTTTTGCACCCCTCATTTCTCGGATTATCCTCCGTCCCCGTTGTTGGGGGACTCGGTTCCCCCATCGTTTGGGGAAGGTTCCTCCGCCATTTGGGGGTTGGGTTCCTTCTTAGTTCGGGGGTAGGGCCCCGTCGCCTTCGTCGCCAGGCGTGCCTTCGTCGCCAGGCGTGTCTTGGTCGCTAGGCGTGTCTTCCCCGGGGGCATCTTCAACAGGGGCATCTTCAACAGGGGGGGCTTCTGGTTCTTCCTTTTTTTCTTTGGGCGTATTCGCCTTTTTGTACAGGGGAATCAGATAGCTAATTTTATAATTGTATCCCACTCCGAACCTGCTTCCCTCGGTTACTTTGTTGAATCCGGGAATGAATTGATTTTGAAAATTGTCCGGTTCTTTGTTGCTCGTTAAAAAGCCCAGGCGCACACTTCCCCCAAAATACAGGTTTTTCAATATCTCCGCCTTGATCCCTACCACGAATTCGAGCCATGAGGCACTCAATCCCCCGAACTCCAGTTCATCGGACTGTCCAAAGGCGAAATCCTCGGGATTCCAATACCTATTGCTATTGTATATCTTATAATCGCTCACCGTCTGGCTAAAGCTGCTGAACGCAATGCGGCCGCCGATATAGATCATGTTTTGTTCGCCGTACCAGTTTTCGTAGGTGTTGTAGTCTATGCCTGCCTTGATATAACTGCCAGAGGCCGTAAAATTGTAGAGTTCGCCCTCGGCATTGTCCACGTCATTCCCCAGCCCGATGCCAATGGTCTTTTTTTCGTTGCCGAATTCCGTCGCGACGTAGAGTTTGTTGGTGAGGCGGTAATCGCCGACGATTTCCAACCCCGTATAGTTGTCCTCCAAAAAGGATACGAGTATCCGGCTCAAATCGATGCCCGCCCGCAGGCCGTAGGCCTGTTTGTAGACGGTGGTATCCTTCCGGTCAAGGTTTACCGGGCGATTTTGTGCCGTGCCCATGGCGCAGGGCAAAAACAAAAATAAACAGGTAAAAAAAAGACTAATGAAATATCTTGACATGGGTGGTGGCTGAATTTTCTATAAGGGCTGTGTCGACGATAATCCGCTGTACCCAAACGCTGTCGTCGGGTTGTATGGTGGCCTGCAGTTGGGCATAATTGACAATATAGCCACAGGCCCGTGACGCGAATAGCTCCTTGATTTCATAGGAAAGGGTCAGCGTATCGATATTGATATCGTCGATGCTGGTCTGTCGCGATAGCGTAAAGGAGGTAGTATTCCGGTCGACGCGCAAGGGTAGCCTAATGGAATCGAGCGCGGCATTGGGAATGGTATCGCGAAGTTCCGACCCATCGATACCCTTTACTACCAAGTTCTGTACATCCTTGGAAAGTGTCGAGTCCACTGCACTATAGAATTGGACTATCAGCAGGGGCGTATCGTTATCGATACAGATATCATCTTTTTCGCAGGCGGAAAACGAGAGGATACCGAGCAGCACGATCAGCGCGATTTTCAGTTTATTCATGGGGATGCGTTGCTGGTTTACGGAATCGCCGCTCCAAAAGTACAACATTTTCAACGTGGTGGGTCTGGGGAAACATATCGACGGGCTGTACTTTAACGACTTTATAACAATCTTTCATCATTTCTAAATCCCTTGCCTGGGTCGCGCTGTTGCAACTGACGTAGACGACTTTTTTCGGGGATATATCCAAAATTTGCCGTACTACGGCCTTGTGCATCCCTTCCCTGGGCGGGTCGGTAATGATTACATCGGGCGTGCCGTGGGCGCGGATGAAGTCCGCATTGAAAATGTTTTTCATATCCCCGACGAAAAATTCCGCGTTATGAATGCCGTTGTTCCTGGCGTTGATTTTGGCATCCGCGATGGCCTCCGGCACCGATTCGATTCCGATGACCTTTTGGGCGTTTTTGGCGATGAACTGGGCGATCGTGCCCGTACCGGTATACAGGTCGTAGACCAGTTCGCTGCCGCCCAGGCCGGCAAAATCCCGGGTTACCTTATACAGTGCGTAGGCTTGGTCGGAGTTGGTCTGGTAGAATGATTTGGCGTTTACTTTAAAGCGGAGGCCTTCCATTTCCTCAAAAATATGGTCCCGTCCGGCGTGGCAATAAATATCCTGATCGTAGATGGTGTCGTTTCCCTTTGGATTGATGACGTATAAAAGGGATGTGATTTCGGGGAATTTTTCCTGCAGATGGTCCAGCAACAAGTTCCGTTTCGTCGGGTCGTCTTCATAAAACTGGACAAGTGTCATAATTTCCCCGGTGGATGCCGTACGGATCATCAAGGTACGCAGCAGCCCTCGCTGGTGTCTTGGGTTGAAAAAGGATAGCTTATTTTTAACGGCAAAATCCCTGGTTTCCAAACGGATGGCGTTGGATGGATCCTGTTGCAGGTGGCATTTTTTGATATCCAGGATTTTGTCCCACATCCCGGGAATATGAAAACCCAACGCGTTTTTATCCGCAATTTCCCGGTCGGACCGGATTTCTTCCAAAGTCAGCCACCGGCTGTCCGAAAAAGAGAATTCCATCTTATTCCTATAGAAATATTGGTTGTAGGAACCGATGATGGGCGCGATTTCGGGAAGCTCCAGATGTCCGATCCGTTTCAGGTTGTTCTCCACTTCCTTTTGCTTGTAGAACAGTTGATGCGGGTAGCCCATATCCTGCCATTTGCAACCGCCGCAGACCCCGAAATGTTGGCATTCCGGTGGCACCCGCTTGTCGGAGCGGGAATGGAAATGGGTGGCGACCCCCTCGAAATAGGATTTTCGCTTTTTGGTCGTCTGTACGTCGACCACATCCCCGGGTACCGTATTGGTCAAAAAGATGACCCGGCCATCGGGCGCCTTGCCGACCGTTTTTCCCTTGGCCCCGGCATCGATAACCTCTACATGCTCGAATACCTGCCGTCGTTTTTCTTTTCGCATGGCACAAAAATAGGGAAAGAAAGTGCAAGCACAAGTTCTGTTCTTTTTCGTAAATTAGCGGTGCTACGCAGAACCGTCCCTTTAAATTTTGGTACCATGTCAGGTTTAAAAAAAATCACTTCTGAAGATGCGATAGCATTGGAAGACCGACACGGAGCACATAACTACCATCCGTTGCCTGTAGTGTTGCATCGGGGCGAAGGCGTTCATGTCTGGGATGTGGAGGGCAAAAAGTACTACGATTTTCTTTCCGCCTATTCCGCGGTCAACCAAGGGCATTGCCATCCGAAAATCGTCGACGCGATGTCCAAGCAGGCGCGAACACTTACCCTGACCTCAAGGGCGTTCCATAACGATATGTTGGGACAATTTGAGAAATACGCCACCGAAACCTTCCATTTTGACAAGTTGCTGCCCATGAACACGGGGGCGGAAGCGGTGGAGACCGCTATAAAAATCTGCCGTAAATGGGCGTATGAGAAAAAAGGTATTCCCGAAAACGAGGCACAGATCGTGGTATGCAAAAACAATTTCCACGGCAGGACCACCACGATCATCTCCTTTTCCAACGACCCGGTGGCGCGTAAGAATTTTGGTCCCTATACGGAGGGATTCCTGAAAATAGAATACGATAACCTCGAGGCCCTGGAAGATGTTCTAAAAGACAATAAAAATGTATCGGGATTTCTGGTGGAGCCCATCCAAGGCGAAGCCGGCGTTTTTGTACCCTCGGAAGGGTATCTCAAATCCGCCAAGGCACTTTGTGAAAAGTACAAGGTGTTGTTCATTGCCGATGAGGTACAGACAGGCATCGCCCGAACGGGACGGTTGTTGGCCACTTGTGGCGATTGTTCCTGCCCCGATAAACACTGCAGCGGAACGCCGGAGGTAAAACCCGATATCCTAATTTTAGGGAAAGCCCTTTCTGGCGGCGCCTATCCGGTATCCGCCGTTTTGGCCGATGATGCGATTATGGAGGTCATCGGTCCCGGTAACCACGGGAGTACCTTCGGAGGCAACCCGGTAGCCGCCGCGGTGGGCATCGCCGCTTTGGAAGTGGTTAAGGAAGAGGGACTTGCGCAGAAGGCCGATGTATTGGGGGCGATTTTCAGGGAAAAACTGAACACGTTCATCCCCACCTGTGACATCGTGACCAAAGTGCGTGGCAAGGGGCTGCTCAATGCCATATTGATCAATGACACCGCGGACAGTTCCACCGCGTGGGACATTTGTATGGCCTTAAAGGAAAATGGACTGTTGGCGAAGCCCACCCATGGGAATATCATCCGCTTTGCCCCGCCCTTGGTAATTACAAAAGAGCAGGTGTTGGACTGTGTGGGGATTATTACGGACACGTTGAGGCAGTTCACGAAATAGGGCAGTCGAGCCCTCAATATCCACCCCCTTCCGAAATCGCGGCAATCACGATCGCGGCGATAACCCCAAAATAGATCAAACCCAAAAGCAAATAAATGCCTGCCAAAGCCAATCCGATGTAGGACAGGATCTTTCCCGTCCTGGCATTTTCGATACCGGTATATTCCCCGGTACTTCGCATAAAAAGGTTTTGCGCCGATTTGGCGTTCGACAATCCGATAAAGCTAAAGATTGCCCCGAAAGGCCCGCAACAGGTGAGGGTCAAGACAATCGATAAAATACCGAAGGTCAGGGCATTGCTTGCGCCGGGCAGGGGCTGTGGGATCCTGTTTTCCAAAGCTTATTGCTCGATACCGTACTGTTCCATAACATCCCGTATCTGTTGTTCGTAAGCTTCCCATCCGCCGATCTGCATGATCGAGTATGCGGTCCATATCAACGAAATCACACCCAGTACCAGTCCGATAATGGCAAGGGTCTTGGCCGTTTTAAGTTGGCTATAATTCGTGTAAACCTCAGGCTGTATCTTGTATAATTTCTCGTCCTTGACAATCAGGAACAGCGCGATCCCCGACAGAATGATGCCTCCGACACCTGCACTAAAACAGCAGCAGACATACGATATGATCGCCAGAACGATTGCGGTGGTTACGTTTGGTAATTTTTGTTGTTCCATAATTATCGGTATAATTGGTTATTTAAAGTAATTTTAAAATGTAATTTCCCAGGATCAACGCCACGCTGGACACCATCAAAAAAATCGTTATTTTATTGTTGTGGCGAACGTGTACAAAATGGTCCAACAGCAAAAACCCCAACAGCAACAAAATGGCATAGATGGCCGGATACATTTTAAAGGCCGCCACAAAATCCCCCTGCAACAAAAGCACCACGGAACGCTGTAGGCCGCAACCGGGACAATCGAAGCCCAACACCTGTTTGCTCAGGCACGGCAGCATATAGTCCTCGGCGTTTGACAAAGAGACAATCCGTGGCATGGTACTATATTACGATTTCTTTCACGAAAATTACTATTATTTTTGGGGATATAAAATAAATTATGCCTGTTTTTGAAATTGGGGACACAGTGGAGGCGCTAGACGACGTCGTCGGTGGGGTAGTGAAGCGCGTATCGGAGCACGCTATTACCATCGAAACCGGGGATGGTTTCCTGTTAAATTTTGCGCCGTCACAACTCGTGAAGATGGGAAACGCCGACATAATTAAGGTCAGCCGCACTGAAGCGGCCCGGATTAAAGCGGAAAAGGATTTCCCCAAAAACCGGAAACGGAAGGCGGTCAAACCCAAAGAACGCAACACCCCTAAGATGGAAGTGGACCTGCACATCGACCAACTTACGGATTCCACCAAGGGCATGGCCAACCACGAAATGCTGAACCTACAGCTCGATACCGCCCAACGCCGACTGGAGTTTGCCATTCGTAAACGCATTCAGAAGGTGGTGTTCATCCATGGGGTAGGGGAAGGGGTGCTGAGGGAGGAGTTATATACGCTGTTCCGTCGCTACGACAATCTCAAATATTACGATGCCGAATTCAGAAAATACGGCCTCGGGGCGACGGAGGTCTATATTTTTCAGCAAGGATGATATGCCGAACCCCACGCCCACTACTGTAATTTGGGATTCGGGATTTCCCCCCCTCACTCCACAGTGGTAATGTAGGTGCCGAACTTCACTTGGGGTATGGGCGCCAGGCTTACCTCTTTGACGTCCGTAAGGTTTGCGCTGGTCAGCACCAAATCTTCCAAGGTAATGGTATGGGTATAGCTGATACTGCCATTGGCATCCGGTACGCCGGCGACGGTCTTGACTTTTAGGGTTCCGGCGGTAGATACGAATCGCCAACTTGAGATATCCCCGTCAAAGATATCGGTACAGGCCAAGTCATTGTTCACCACGGTATCTAGAACCACATACTTGAAAACCTCCCCCGCGCTTAAATTTAAGGTACGGGTCGTATCGGGCGTGGCGATGTTCCCGAACAACCTAGCGGCCTCGGCATCGGGCACATCCAGCGCGATGAACTCGTCGTTCAAAACTTTATTCAGGCGCAGCGCACCTTCAATCGGCGCAGGGGCACAACGCTGCGTTTCCACGTCGGCGTAATTCGAAAAGGGTACCTCCAACCGGGCACTATTTCTCGTTTGGGAGATAAAATTGCCATAGACCAGGGTCGAGAGGTCCGTCAGTTGTTCGCCCTGGTCGTTGACCAGGGATAGGTTGTCGATGGAAATCGTATGGGCGTAATTTTTCGTGTCCGCCGTTAGCGTATCCACCCGGGTATTGATGGTAATATCGCCGGCCGTTGCAGTATTTTCATTGATTACCGTAGGTTCCAAGGGCGGAACGGCATCACAAAAATAGGCCTCGGTCACGTCGTCGGAGAATAGCCTATAGACAAGGTTCGAGGGTTCAGGAATGGTACTTTGGAGTGTTCCGGGAGCGGAAGTCTCGTTTTTGATAAGTCCCGCCGCCAAATTCAACAGCAGGGCCTCATCTCCATCGATCTTAAAGAAAAAGGTCGTTTCCGTTGGGTCGTCGAGGCCCGGGCAGGACTGGATATTGACTTCTTCGAAATCGACCTGTTCGATCTGCAGGTCCCCATCGTCACAGGAAACCAATCCGGTCAAGACCCCTAAAAACAGCATTTTTTTCATGGGTCAAATTTAGTGGAAATTATCGAACCTGTTTCTACTACCTGTTTGAAACCGGATCGGTTATAATTTTATAGGAGTAGGCCCCGTTAAATAATCTTATTTCCGGTAATTTTGTGCGATTACAAATGTTGAAACCAGTATCCATGGAAAAAGTATATCTCGACAATGCGGCCACGACCCGGGTTAGGGCAAACGTTATCGCCAAAATGCAGGATGCCCTTTCCCAATTTTACGGTAACCCGTCCTCAACCCATAGTTTCGGGCGGTCGGCGAAGACCGCTATTGAAAGTGCCCGTAAGACCATCGCCAAATACCTGAATGCACAGGCCTCGGAAATCATCTTTACTTCGGGAGGTACCGAGGCCGACGATATGATTTTGCGTTCCGCCGTTCGCGACCTCGGGGTGGGCACCATCATCACCTCCAAAATCGAGCACCATGCCGTGTTGCATACCGTCGAAGATCTGCAAAAGGTGTACGGGATCAAGGTTAAATTTTTAAGGCTGGACGAATTCGGAAACCCCGATCTTCTCCATCTGGAGGAATTACTGCGGCAGGATGAGACCAAGAAATTGGTCAGCCTCATGCATGTCAACAACGAAATCGGCAACCTATTGGACATCGACGCGGTCTGCCGGCTCTGTCGGGAATACAAGGCCCTTTTTCATTCGGATACCGTGCAGTCCATCGGCCACTACGCATGGGACGTACAAGCCACTTCGGTGGATTTTATGGCCGCCGCCGCCCATAAGTTCCACGGCCCCAAGGGAATCGGTTTTGCGTATATCCGCAAAGGTTCGGGACTGAAACCTGTGATTTTAGGCGGTTCGCAGGAGCGCGGTTTTCGGGCAGGCACCGAATCCTTCCACAATATCGTAGGACTGGAAGAGGCCTTTATCAGCGCCTACGACAATCTCCAAAAAGAAACCGCCTACGTTTCGGGATTAAAGGCCTATTTTATAGGGAGGATTACAAAGGAAATCCCTTCCGCCACGTTCAATGGCCTTTCCGGCGATAGGGACAAAAGCACTTTCACCCTGGTCAACCTCCGTCTGCCCATCGCCCCCCAGAAAGCCCTGATGTTGCTCTTCCATTTGGATATCAAGGGCATCGCCTGTTCAAAAGGCAGTGCTTGTCAATCCGGAAGCGATTCGGGTTCGCACGTGCTCAACGAAATCCTCTCCGAGGAAGACCGCAAGAAACCCTCGTTGCGGTTTTCGTTTTCCAAATACAATACGAAAGAGGAGTTGGATTATGTGATCATGGTCTTGCAGGAGTTTGTACAGGATAAGGATGGGGGCAGGTCTTAGTTAAAAAGTCGGTTACATCCAACAAAAGCTTGAAGTTCTGCTATTGCGATAATAGAATTGAATCAATTTTCAAATCCCGGATTCCAAAAGGGATTTCCGGTAGAAATGAATTCGACGGGAACTTCATTGACAAAGGTGCTGATCCAGTCCGCGCAATAGTCCATGCCCGCCTCCTCGGAGGTTTCGTGGCCTAAAATAATAAGGGATTTACTTTTTCCCATGCTAGCGGCATCATAGACATAGGGCACGGTTTCCCATTCCCGGGTTTCCCCTACGATCAGGAGTTGAACATCCCTTCTTTGTAAAACTTCGATTTGGGATTTACTCCCTGCAGCTCCTAGAACAAGGCCTACCTTGGTTATCTCGGAATCGGGATTGCCTACCACTCTTATGGATTTCGTTTTAAAGACATCCATAAGTCCTTTCGAAATTTTTTTAAGGGTGGTTCTTGGTAATTCATATAAATAAGGGCGTTGGCTATATTCGTAATCCTCCCAATCCATTTTAGCTACTACGCCCTTGTAGATCCCATCGGGATCTTTCGAATGCCAATGGTCATGAAACCGGAAGATGGTTAACTTATTCTCCTCAATGTATTTCTGTTTGGCGGCAACGATGGAATCATTCCCATAGGTATCGGTCTGATCCAAATGATTATAAAAGGTGGGCTCATGGGAAATAATCAAGTTCAGATTTCTGGCTTTGGCTTTTTGTAGGACTTCCAAGGTTGCCATAAAAGTAGTCGCAATACCCGTGATTTGCATATGCGGCCCCCCACTCTTGAACGTGTCGACCGTTTCACTTTGCCACGGAGCATCGATATTCGTCTTGATTCTGGCAATCACATCACCTGCCAATAGCGTTTTTTCAATGCTTCTGGTATCTTTCATTCCCAAAAACAAAAGAGCTACCGAGAGAAGAAGTATATAATTGCTTGTTTTTCGCATGGTCGTTTCTACTCCTATTTCACTCCCTTCTTCCGTTCCCGGCGCTTTTCCCTATCATACGGAAACTTTCGGGCGGCCTGTTTCATCATACGGTCGATAAGGTCATCGGTGTTCTTGCCCGATTTTTTGTTGATCTCCTTGTCGTATTTCCAGAGAAGTTTTCCGGTTTTTCCGTCGCTTATCTTTATGCCGATCCTGCCGTAGTCGGCATCCCCTACAAAATAATCCAGAAAATTGAAATTGGTATCCACCCCGTCGGAAAGCAGCACGTTGAGATGCAGGTTGCCGCTGATGATGCCGTCCACGCCCAGAATTTCACTCAGTTCCTTGACGGTGTGGATATCGATATTGTCGTAGTCGATACCTTTTTGGGCCAATAACGCGTTGGTGTTTTTGACGTTCTGAAATTCCACCGAGAATTTTTTACGCTTTCTCCGCCGTGAGAAATAGGTCTCCAGGGCGTTTTGTACCGCGTACCCCTCCTTTTCCTCCAGCGCTTGCAGTTCCTTTTTTGAAATCTCGTTCTCAAGCTCCAAATGGGTGAGAAACGGAATGATGGCCAGTACGTCGTGCTCTTCGGTCAGGGCGTCGAACGTACGGCTTTCGTAAATGTTCTTTTGGGCGGTCGCCGACCCTACGATCAAAAAACAAATAATAAAGAAGACTCGCTGCATGGTCACCGCTATTTTCTTGAAAAACTACTGGTAAATATACTCGAATTCCCGACATTATCGGTAACGGTCACTTGAAGGTTACACTCCTTTTTGTCCAAAATGATATCGTCGAAATTGTAGGTCAGGGTGTTGGTCTTGGGCTCGTACTCCATCAATATCCATTCCCCATTCAGGGTGGCGGAATAGGCGTCGACACCGCTGAGGTCGTCGGAGATAGATACACTCAAATAATGATAGTTGTCGAGCTTTTGGCCGTCCTTAAAGTTTTTGGGCCTTATTTTTGGGGCCACGCTATCTCTGGCCAAGGTATAGGTGCCCAGATTTCTGGTGCGGGTCGTAAACGTGTTTCCTCTTTTATAGGTCGTGGCGTGGTCCGCACGCAAGCGGCTATCCAGACGCGCGATGAACATTTGTTGTCTTTCTTCCTGGGTATATTTTGAAACATCGAACGTTATGGTAAAGTTGCGGTGGGCGGCGACATTACTGTTGTGGATGGTCACCGTATCATCGTCCTTTTTCAAGTCGATATAGAAATCCCTATAAAAGGTATTGGCGGGAAAATAGACCTTGGCCGCCCCCAAATCATAGTTGTTCGGTTTGTTGGCGATTACATAATAATCGGTCTTTTCTACCTCTTTTTCGATGCGAAGCGGTAATTTTTCGCCCTCGATGGGAATGATGGCCTTGACCTCGTTGCCCACAATATCCTTGATAAGGATTTCCACCGTATAGCTCAGCCCTTCCCGAATATCGATTTTTCCCTCGTTTTCAAGCGTGTTATAAATATCCAAACGGTTGCCGGGCCCCTTGAACAGTTTTTGGATGCGCTGCCGATGCCTTCCGTAATAGTCGTAATCGATCAGGGTATTGAGGTACCGGGTCTCGCTAAAGGAAAAGGAATCGAAATCATATTCCGTGTAGGTTTTGCCGTTTACGGACTGTTGTACCGAATAGACCCCGTTGCGGTTGGCCGCCAGATCCTGCCGATCGTATCCCATAAAGCCCAGGCCGATGGTGCCGACGGCATGCAGCTTTTCGGCCAGAAAGCTGCCATCGTCCTGTCTTTTGAAATCCAACTGTATGCGATTCGCGCTCTCGTTGACCTGGGCGTTCTCGGATAGGGGATAGGCGAACAGTTTCAATAAAGTGGGATTGGTAGCGTCCCTAACGTCAAATCCGTACAACAGAGGATTGGTCGGTCTTTCGGAAATGCTGTTGCGGATCTCGAAATGCAGGTGCGGTCCCGAAGAACCGCCGGTGTTGCCCCCATAGGCGATGATTTGGCCCTTTTCGACCTTCAGCTGCCCGTAATCGGGAAAGACCTGTACTTCGTAGGATTTTTTGCGGTATTGTTCCTTTTTAATGTACTCCTCGATGGCCGGCCCGAACTTTTGAAGGTGGGCGTAGACCGAGGTGTATCCGTTCGGATGCGCTATATACAAGGCTTTGCCGTACCCCCAGTGCGATACCCTGATGCGGGTAACGCTACCTTCCGCAATGGCATAAATGGGTAGGCCTTCCCGCTGCTCGGTCTTGATATCGATACCGGAATGGAAGTGGTTGGACCGCAGTTCCCCAAAATCCCCCGCCAAGATCAGGGGAATATCCACTGGGGGCCGAAACGCATCCTTGGGATATTCGGCCTGTCCTAAAATAACGGCCGGGAAGCAGAGTAAAATCCCCATTAAAAAAATATGTATCCTCTTTTCCTTCGTTTTCGGCATACGCCTAAAATCAAGCATAATCGATCGTCAAAAATTGGGTTTTCGGTCTGGATTGCGGATGTCCCCCTATCCTTTTTAGCACTGCGAAATTACCTAAACGAATTGAATTCCTACAAATGCCTATGGCAAAATACGGCAACCTTCTATGTAACCAACGCCATTTGAAACACAAAAGTATACTCGGGGCGACATTATGTCGCGCTCCAGAGATTAATTGAAAAAAGAATTGCTAAGTAGGGCCGGGTGTGTTAACTTTGTGTAAAATGTATTGCGTTTGTCGGTATGGGCGAATTGGTTAAAGTAGTTGATTCCTTAGAGAACAAAATCAGCAAGTTGCTGCACCGGATGGAACTGTTACAGCAGGCCAAGACCCAATTGGAAAACGAACTTGACGACCTGAAGAAGGACAAGATCGAGGTTTCGAATTCCGTATCGGTCTGGGAGGAGCGCTACAATTCCCTGAAATTGGCGAACACGATGCTTGGCAGTAATACGGATAAAACAGAAGCGAAGCTTAAAATAAATGCGTTGATCAGGGAGCTGGACTATTGTATCGCCCAGCTTGCGGAATAACGTGATACGAATTGGACAAGGATGTCGGAAAAGCTCAAGATTAAGCTTTCGATCGCCGATAGGGTTTACCCCCTGACCATAGATCCCGCCCAAGAGGAGGGACTGCGGAAAGCGGCCAAGAATATCGAACAGCTGGCCAAAAAGTTCGAACAGAGCTATGCGGTTCGGGATAAACAGGATGTACTGGCTATGTGCGCCCTTCAATTTGCCTCAAAAATAGAGCAGCGCGGCATCGACCGATCCGAAGGTTCACAAGAAGCTACGCAACGCCTTCAGGCGTTGGAGCAATTGGTGACCTCGAAGCTTGGCGACAGATAAACCGGATTCTTTACGGATGCGGCACATACGTTCTTTTAAATAACATTAGTTACTGCCCACATTGGTATTATCTTTTGACGAACTCAACACTAATTTTTTTGAAAAGGGTGAGTTTAGTCTGTAAAAGCAGGCCCTACTAGGATAGGGATCCTTGATCAGTCTGTTAGCCCTAAACCTTTATATAGGAGTTTGTCCAAAACCTTTCCAGTGTGGGCTTTTTTATACCCCGTTACCAGCGGGATTTCTTTCACACAGGCCCCTGGCCGGCCTTAGGAGGTCTCATCGGACATTCCGCCCGGTAGCACAACAGGGCAATAATTAAATGGAAACACATGGATATTACGACACTTATAATAGTATGTATCATAGGCCTGGCGATCGGATTTGCGGTCGCCAAGTTTATGGAAAAGGGCAAGGCGACGAAAACGACGGCCAATGCCAAAAAGGAAGCCGAAGCCATCCTAAAAAATGCCCATACCGAAGGGGAAAGCATCAAAAAGGATAAAATTTTTCAAGCCAAGGAAAAGTTTCTGGAGCTCAAAGCGGAACACGAAAAGGTAATCGTCAACAAGGATAAAAAGATCAATGACTCCCTGAAACGCACACAGGACAAGGAATCGCAGATCAGTAGCGAACTCGCCAAGACCAAAAAGCGCAACGAGCAGCTGGATGCCAAGATGCAGGAACTGGACTATAAAGAGGATATCCTCGAGAAAAAACAGGCCGAGCTCGATAAGCTGCATTCCAACCAGGTACAGCAGTTGGAAGCGATCTCCGGCCTTTCCGCCGACGAGGCCAAGGGGCAGTTGTTGGAGTCGCTGAAGGAAACCGCCAGGGCCGATGCCATGGCCTATGTGCAGAGCACGCTCGAAGATGCGAAATTGACCGCCCAGCAAGAGGCCAAAAAAATAGTGATCAATACCATACAGCGTATCGGTACCGAAGAGGCCGTCGAAAACTGCGTCTCCGTCTTTAATTTGGAATCCGACGACGTAAAGGGCCGCATTATCGGACGAGAAGGTCGGAACATTAGGGCTTTGGAAGCCGCTACCGGGGTGGAGATCATCGTCGACGATACGCCCGAGGCCATCATTCTTTCCTGCTTCGATTCCGTACGCCGCGAGGTCGCCCGCCTGGCGTTGCACAAGCTGGTCACCGACGGGAGGATCCATCCCGCCCGTATCGAGGAAGTCGTCAAAAAGACCGAAAAACAGATCGAGCAGGAAATCGCCGAAGTCGGCAAACGCGCCGTGATCGATTTGGGCATCCACGGCCTGCACGGCGAGCTGGTACGGGCGGTTGGCCGCATGAAATACCGCTCTTCCTACGGGCAGAACCTGCTACAGCATTCCCGGGAAGTCGCCAAGCTCTGTGGCGTCATGGCGGCGGAATTGGGTCTGAACCCCAAATTGGCGAAACGGGCGGGACTCCTGCACGATATCGGAAAAGTACCGAATACCGAGGCCGAAATCGAGACCCCACATGCGATCTTGGGCATGCAATGGGCCGAAAAATATGGGGAGAAGCCCGATGTTTGCAACGCCATTGGCGCCCACCACGACGAAATCGAGATGAACGCGCTGATATCGCCCATCGTCCAAGTCTGCGATGCCATCAGCGGGGCGCGGCCCGGCGCACGGCGGCAGGTGCTGGATTCCTACATCCAGCGGCTTAAAGATCTCGAGGAAATCGCCTTCGGTTTCGGGGGGGTGCAGAAGGCCTACGCCATCCAGGCGGGGCGGGAGCTGCGCGTCATCGTCGAGAGTGATAAGGTCAGCGATGAGAAGGCGGCCGCACTATCCTTTGAGATTTCCCAAAAAATCCAGACCGACATGACCTATCCGGGGCAGGTGAAGGTGACCGTCATCCGGGAAACGAGGGCCGTGAATGTGGCGAAGTAGGATACGGCCGTTCACCCGCCGTCCGTCCAATTAATTGTAATCCGACAAAAGATGTCCAGACCTCCCTTTTATGCGACGACCTTATCGTGCCTGTTGCTGATCCTTTTTACGGCCTGTAAAGAGAAAGCGGCACCGAAAATCGATTTCGCCTCCCTTTCCGAAGCGGAAAAACGAAAGCCCGAAAACGCCTTGGCCTCCATGGAAGTGGCCAAGGGACTGCAACTGGGGCTCTTCGCCTCGGAACCTATGCTGACCAACCCTACCAATATGGCCGTCGATGCCAAGGGACGGATATGGATTTGTGAGGGCACGAACTACCGATCTTTCGCCAACCCTGAAATTTCCTATGATAACAAGGGAGATCGTATCTTAATTTTGGAGGATACCGATGGCGATGGCAAGGCCGATACCCAAAAAGTGTTCTATCAAGGGCAGGATATCAATGCCGCCCTGGGCATTGTCGTGCTGGGCAACAAGGTAATCGTTTCCGTTAGCCCTAAGGTTTTGGTATTTACCGATGACAACGGCGATGATGTGCCCGATTCCAAAGAGGTGCTGTTCTCGGGGATAAAAGGGGTGGACCACGACCACGGCATACACGCGTTTGTGTTCGGTCCCGATGGCCGGCTCTACTTCAACCAGGGCAACAAAGGAGAGCGGTTACTGGACGGGAATGGGAACGCGGTGGTCGATATCCATGGCGATGAAATTGACACTGCGGGACCTAAATACCAAGAAGGCATGGCCTTTCGCATGGAAGAGGACGGTTCGAACGTAGAGGTTCTGGGCGATAACTTTAGGAATCCCTATGAACTGGCCGTGGATTCCTACGGTGGCCTTTGGCAATCCGATAACGACGATGACGGCAATCGGGGCACCCGGATCAATTTCGTGATGGAATATGGGAACTACGGATATAAAGACCTGTTGACCGGCCAGAGCTGGCGGGAGCGACGAACCGGTTGGCACGACGAAATACCCAAACGCCATTGGCACCTGAACGATCCCGGTACCGTGCCCAACCTATTGCAGACCGGCTCCGGGTCGCCCTGCGGCATTTTAGTCTATGAGGATGACCTGCTTCCCGAGAAATATAGAAACCAGCTGATCCATGCCGAGCCCGGCCACAATGTGGTCCGTAGCTATATTTTGGATAAAGAGGGCGCAGGCTATAGCGCCGAGATTGAAAATCTCGTTAAAAGCAAGGACGATTGGTTCCGCCCCGACGATGTAACCGTCGCCCCCGACGGATCGCTGTTCATTTCGGATTGGTACGATGGCGGGGTAGGCGGACACAAAGTGGAGGATATCGAAAGGGGCCGCGTCTACCGGCTTTCGAAAGGAGGGAAATATACGCCAGCCGAAGTCGATGTGACTACGGGTGAGGGCGCGGCCAGGGGACTGGTTTCGGGCAATATGGACGTATTCTATCAATCTTGGCATGCCCTCCACGCTCTGGGCGAAGCGGCTGAACCCTTTTTAAGGGATTTAATCGCCAAAGGCGGTACCGCCAAAGCGCGGGCCCTCTGGTTGGGGGCCAAGATAGCGTCGAAAGGGGACGAATATATTAACCTGGCCCTTA
>DASSWC010000276.1:0-12879 GCA_035705395.1 Pricia sp.
GGATTTAAAAGTGAAGTATTCGGATAAGGATCTGGCCGAATTCAAGGAGCTGATCGAAGAGAAAATCGAAAAGGCAAAAAGCCATCTAGAGTTGCTGAAAAGTTCGTATATGAACGATGGCAATAACGGTACCGACGACACTTCGCCCACCTTCAAGGCCTTCGAGGAAGGTTCGGAGACCATGAGCAAGGAGGCGAACACGCAGTTGGCCATCCGGCAGGAGAAATTCATCCGCGACCTGAAAAATGCCCTGCTGCGCATCGAGAACAAGACCTATGGTATTTGCCGGGTGACGGGGAAGCTTATCGCCAAGGAACGTCTCAAACTGGTACCGCACGCCACCTTGAGCATCGAAGCCAAGAATATGCAGAAGTAGGATTTTTTGGGCAGATGAAGTTTCTATAGAGAGATTGATTACCCATACAGTTCGGGACTGGAACATATTCAAAGGTCGACTTGGTTTGGAAGAATGCAAACCCTTACGATGAAAAATATTTGTCTCCTGCTTTTCTGTGCGGTACAGCTTGTTTCTGCACAAAAGATCATCGAAAAATCGTTGGTCAATCCGAAAATACAGGCAATTTCCATAGACGCCAAGCATAGCTTCGAGCTGTCGGTCCAGACGGCGCCGGGCAGCGAACTGGTCTGTGAGGCCACTATCGATGGGGAGTATAAGAGAAATCTCTTTTTGAATCTTCGGGAATCGGGCGGGACCATTCTAGTAAGTGCGGATTTCCCGCCCGATTACAAAAGGCCCAACGATAAGCTTGCGGCCCATAAGGTAGTCTCCATCGCCCTGAAAATAACCCTCCCCGAGCGGTTGTCCGTAAGGATTTACGGTACGGACTGCGATGTATCGGTCAAAGGCAGTTACAACCATCTGAAAATAACCTTGAACGATGGCCGTTGTGATCTTGTCAGGATTTCGGGAAACGTCGAGGTCGCGACCCAAAGCGGCTCTATTTCGGTAACAGCGGAAAATGCGGAAATCAAGGCGGACAGTAAATACGGCGAGGTACGGGGCCTTCGGTCGGTTACGGGGGCGCACCGCTATGATCTTCGTTCCGTGACGGGCGATATCGCTATCAACGGTATGATGGAACAGTAGTCTTTGGTACGCCCTTTCAAAATAGGATCAAAAAACAATATACATGCTTCAAACAGTATTTTAATATCCCTATTTTTGCCCCCAATCCCTAAAGTGAACCATGAATCTTAAAAAGTCAATGCTGGTCATTCTGGCGATACTACTGATCGATCAGCTTAGCAAGTACTATATAAAAACCCATTTCATACTTGGGGAATCGGTGGATGTTTTCAGTTGGTTCAAGATATTGTTTATTGAAAATTCCGGCGCGGCTTGGGGGGCGAAGCTCAGCGATTTTTTACCGGTTTCGGAATCCACGGGCAAACTGGTGCTGACCATATTCCGTTTGTTCGCCGTGGGAGGTATCGGGTATTGGCTGTACGACTCCATACGCAAGAAATCTTCGAAGACCTTGACTTGGGCCGTTTCGCTGATTTTCGCCGGTGCTTTGGGGAATATTATCGATTCCGTTTTTTACGGCATGATATTTAACGACAGCTATCAGCAGGTGGCCACCGCTTTTTCGGCGGAACCTTACGGCAGTATATTCTACGGCAAGGTGGTCGATATGCTCTATTTTCCGATCATAGACACCACCTGGCCCGATTGGGTGCCTTATTTTGGCGGGTCGGCTTTCCGGTTTTTCGAACCGGTCTTCAATATCGCCGATATGGCTATTAGCACGGGCGTGGGCATCTTGATCGTTTTCAACAAAAGAGCCTTTGGGGATGCTGAGGAAAAAGATAAGGAAACCGAGAACGGAGGGGAAACAACAGAAGAAAAGGCACGGGAAGACCATCTCGTTTAGACCTTTTCCATTACGCCCTTTTCTAAGATAGAAAGGAATACGTCTTCCCCGGCGTAATGCAATAATCCAACGGGACATCGTTTTCGTGGATGTCTTCGATGGCATCAACGGCATCGAACAGGGATAATCCTATTTTTGTTACATCCCTGCGGCACTCCCGTAGAAATTTATCGTAGAACCCCTTCCCGTAACCAACGCGGTTTCCTCTATTGTCAAAGACCAAAAGGGGAAGGAATACCACATCAATCTTACGGGCGGGCACCGCGATACCATCGACCGGTTCGGGAATGTTCCAGGAATTCGTCCGGAGTTCCGTGGCATCGGTGTACAGGTAATTTTTAAAGGAACCGGGACCAGATAGCTTGGGAAGAACGACATTTTTATTCCTCTCCCTTAGGAGGTTAAGGATAAATCGGGTTTCGACTTCCTTTTGATGGGCAATTGGGAGGTAGAGATGAAAATAAGCGTAATCCCAAATAGGAAGTGCGAGCGCGGCATCCGCCATGGCTTGGCTCGATTTCCGCAACATACTTTCCGTAATGGATTTCCGACGGTTTTTGTAGTCTGTTCGCAACTCTTTTTTGCGCATAATCTGTATCCGGCCAACAGGGGTGAAAAAAGCAAAAATCCTTTCAAACCAGTGCAATTGCAGGGTTTTGAACGGATTTTAGCTGGTTTTGACGATAAGGAAACCTACCTTATTCCTTCGCGTTTACATAGTAGTACACCTTAAAGGAAATCATCAAAAGTAGGTACAAACCTAAGGTTATGATATACTTGTCCATCTGGTAAATTGATTTTGATACGTTAAAACTAAGTAAAAAAAAGGGTAACAAAACTTTTAAAAACCACTTTTTATCGGTGAAATACGCTTTTTTGCTAAAATTTAACTTTTTAGAGTTAAAAAGTTTGGAAAAAACGATTTTTTGTATATGGATTTGTTTTATAGGTAAATGCCTACAAAATATTCTTACAAAATTTATAATCTTGTTCGCCCCTCTATTCGGCCGTAGTCGATTAACTTTGTGTACCGCCAAATCCGCGACCTAGATGTCACATATGCCCATAGAAATCCAGTTGAGTACCCTTCCGAAAAGTCCGGGGGTATACCAATTCTATGATGCGGACGAAAAGATGCTGTATGTCGGCAAGGCTAAAAACCTCAAAAAACGTGTTACTTCCTATTTTACAAAGACCCACGAGTACGGCAAGACGCGGGTAATGGTCAGGAAAATCCGACGCATCAACCATATCGTGGTGCCCACCGAATCGGATGCCCTGCTGCTGGAGAATAATTTGATCAAGAAATATCGTCCGCGGTACAACGTATTGCTCAAGGACGATAAATCGTATCCGTGGATCTGTATTAAAAACGAGCGGTTTCCCCGTATCTTCCCTACCCGGAAATTGATCAAGGACGGGTCGGAGTACTACGGGCCCTATACCAGTATGAGAACGGTGCGCACACTTTTGGATCTGGTCAAGAGCGTCTATCCCCTTCGAACCTGCAACTACGATCTGTCGCAGCAGAAAATCGAGGCGGGCAAGTACAAAGTATGCCTCGAATATCACCTCGGCAATTGCAAAGGCCCCTGTGAAAGCTTGCAAAATGCGGAGGAATATCATGCCCAGATTGACGATATCCGGGAAATCATCAAGGGGAATTTCAAATCGTCATTGCAGTATTTTAAACACCGCATGAAGGCGCTGGCCGCCGACATGCAGTTCGAGGAGGCCCAACGCATCAAGGAAAAGATCGAGATATTGGAGAACTATCAGGTAAAATCGACGATAGTCAATCCCAAGATCAACAACGTGGACGTTTTCTCGATCATTTCCGACGAAACCCACGCCTACGTTAATTTTTTACAGCTTTCGCATGGCTCTATTATCAGCTCCCACACCCTGGAACTCAAAAAGAAGCTCGACGAGACCGATGAAGAGCTCCTGCAACTGGCAATCACCGAGATACGGCAGCGTTTCGACTCTCGATCCAACGAGCTGTATCTGCCTTTCGAGGTGACGGTCGAGCCACACCTCAAGGTGACCGTACCGAAATTGGGCGATAAAAAAAAGATCGTGGTCCTGTCGGAGCGGAACGCGAGATTCTTTAGGCAAGAACGATTCAAGCAAATTAAGATTATCGACCCGGATCGACACGTGAACCGGATTATGGCCCAAATGAAAAAAGACCTCCGACTTTCCGCAGAGCCCCGGCATATTGAATGTTTCGACAACAGTAATATGCAGGGTAGCAATCCCGTGGCCGCATGTGTGGTATTCAGAAACGGAAAGCCCTCAAAAAAGGAATACCGCCACTTCAACATCAAGACCGTTGACGGTCCCGACGATTTCGCCTCCATGGAAGAGGTGGTCTTTCGAAGGTATAGACGCCTTTTGGACGATGCGGATGATCTACCTCAACTGATCGTCATTGACGGGGGAAAAGGGCAGTTGTCATCCGCGCTAAAAAGTTTGGATGCGCTGGAACTCCGCGGAAAAATCGCTATCATAGGAATCGCCAAACGACTGGAGGAAATCTATTTTCCAGGAGACCCCATCCCCCTTTATCTGGACAAGAAGTCGGAATCCCTGAAAATCATCCAACAATTGCGAAATGAGGCGCACCGGTTCGGAATCAACTTCCACCGGAACAAACGCAGCAAAGCGGCCATCAATTCCGAATTGGAAAGCATAAGGGGCGTTGGCGAAAAGACGGCCGAGGATTTGTTGAAGCGATTTAAATCCGTAAAGCGGGTCAAAACGGCATCCCTGGAAAATCTGGCGGGAACCGTGGGTATGGCGAAGGCCAAAAAGGTTTACGAGGCTTTCCATTGAATTTGTCTCGAAATGCGTCTTCAAATTGGGCTCGGGATTCGGCCAGGTTTGAAGGACGAAGGCTTATAAAGAACATGTCCCGACATTGCAGTGGATAGGGAAAAGAGAAATAGCAATCATTGCATTTAAATTTGGCTTCTTGAAAAACGCATTATTTTTTGTGGTATTCCTATGTTCGGTCCCTATGGTGACCGCACAAAAATCCGATGCCGAAAGCCCGAAAGTCGGTCTTGTGCTGAGTGGTGGCGGGGCCAAGGGCATGGCCCATATCGGGGTACTGAAGGTCATCGAGGAGGCGGGTGTTCAAATTGACTATATCGGTGGTACCAGCATGGGCGCGATAGTGGGGGCCTTGTATGCATCAGGCTATACGGCGACGGAACTCGATTCTTTGTTCCGTACCATCAATTTCACCAACCTGATCGAAGATAATCTTCCCCGAAGTGCCAAGACCTTTTATGAGAAGGAAGATTCCGAAAGGTATGCCATCACATTGCCCTTTAATGACTTCAAGGTGTCCGTACCCCCCGCTTTCTCGGGCGGCCAAAACGTGTACAACAAGCTGGTAGAGCTGCTCTATCCGGTACGGGATATTACCCGGTTCGACCAATTGCCGATTCCCTTTTTGTGTATTGCCACCGACGTCGAGACGGGGGAAGAGGTCGTTTTAGAAGAAGGCTATTTGCCCCAGGCCGTCATGGCGAGCGGGTCCTTGCCGTCATTGTTTGAGCCCGTTAAGGTCGACGGACGCCTGCTGATCGACGGGGGGGTAGTCAATAATTACCCGATCCAGAATATAAGGGACAAGGGTGCGGATGTCATCATTGGGGTCGATGTGCAGCACGGACTTCGGGACAGGGAATCCCTCATGTCCGCCACGGAGATTTTGCTACAAATCAATAATTACCGGACTGCCCTTGAAATGGAAGAGAAATCGGAACAGACCGATATATACATTAAACCCGAGGTCACCGATTTTTCCGTGATCGATTTTAACCTCTATGACCGAATAATAGAGAGTGGCTATATTGCGGGGAGAAAAAGGTATGGAGCGCTCACAGCGCTTTCCCAAAAGCAGCAGGGTGGCGAAAGGGAGTTACCCAATATCACCCCTCAGGATACCTTGACCATTGACCAATTGATCGTAACGGGCAGTGCCAATTATTCAAGGGGGTATGTGAAAGGCAAACTGCGCCTAGGCAAGGATTCCGAGACGACTTTTTCACGGCTGCAACAGGGCATTGGCAACCTGGCGGCGACACGGAACTTCAAGACCATACACTATAAACTGAAAGACGAAGAAAGCGAACAGCAATTGATTTTGAATCTCTCCGAGAATCCCATCAAGACTTTTGTACGATTGGGAGCCCACTATGACGACCTGTACAAAACCGCCGCCATCTTAAATGTCACCCGAAAAAAAATAATAACCCGAGACGATTTGGCCTCTTTTGATTTTATAATCGGTGATAACGTACGTTATAATTTTCAGTACTATGTGGATAAGGGGTCATACTGGAGTTTCGGGATCAACTCCCGATTCAACGATTTTGAGGAGGAAATCGACTTCGACCTCATCCGCAGCAATTTTGAAGTTCCGCCCGGAATCAACCTGAACTCCCTGAACCTGGATGTTTCCGACCTTTCCAATCAAATTTACGTGGAGACCGTATTGCGCGAGGAATTCGCCTTCAGAACGGGTATAGAGCACAAGTTGTTGAAGTATAGCACGAAAACCCTGGGGCAGCGTGGCGAGGACGGTGTTCAGCCGGGAAACCAAAATTCAGACGGCAAGACCTACTTTGAAAACAGCAATTTTTATAGTGTCTTTGGTAGTTTGACACTCGACACGTACGATGATGCCTATTTTCCGTCTAAGGGACTCTATTTTGATGGGGATTTCCACTTTTACGTGCTCTCGTCCGACTTTAATAATAATTTTAAGGAGTTTTCGATAGCCAAAGCTCAAATTGGCGGGGCCTTTTCGATAGTGGACCGTCTTTCGCTGAATTTGGAAACGGAAGGCGGTTTTAAGTTAGGCACTTCCGGTGTGACCTCCTTCGATTTCGTGCTCGGCGGTTACGGGACCGACCTTATCAACAATTACATCCCGTTTTTCGGATATAATTTTCTAAGCCTACCGGGCAACAGTTTTGTAAAGGCCTACGGACGGCTAGATTACGAGTTCATCCCCAAGAACCATCTCATGTTTACCGCCAATTTCGCGAACATAGAGGATGATATTTTTAGGACCGGTGAATGGTTTACCGCCCCCAACTTTTCAGGCTACGGTATCGGCTATGGTTGGGAATCCTTTTTAGGTCCCTTGCAGATGCAGTATTCCTGGTCGCCCGAGAGCGGGGACAATTTTTTCTTCTTTAGTCTGGGATATTGGTTTTGACGCCACCCCGCATCTTTCCCTTTTTTTTCCGATATTTGTATAGGATGCTACGATTACGGGCCGTTATTTCTTTCCTCCCCAAGGCCGTGTAGAAATGGTCCTTATCGTTATCGCGGTTTGGCCGTATACTGAACGGCTCTCTTTTTCATGCGTAGCGCCCAATGCAATGCAATCCAAAAAATACGGGATATGTCAACTTTAGATAAAACCTCGCTACAACTGCCCAAGGAAAATCCCGAAGCGGAAGATTTTCTGCCTTTGATGGGCACCGATCATGTCGAACTCTACGTAGGCAACGCCAAACAGGCCGCGTATTATTACATGTCCGCCTGGGGGTTTCAGCCTTTGGCCTATTCGGGACTCGAGACTGGAAAAAAGGACCGGGTATCCTACGTGGTGGAGCAGGGCAAGATCCGGCTGGTACTCACCTCGCCCCTGAAGCAGGGCGGGGAGATCAATAGGCACATCGATTCCCACGGTGATGGGGTCAAGACCATCGCACTTTGGGTCGATAATGCGGCCCACAGTTTTGCGGAGACCACCAAAAGGGGCGCAGCGGCATATATGGCCCCCAAGACCCTTAAGGATGACCGGGGAGAAGTGGTTCTTTCCGGGATACATACCTATGGGGAGACCGTTCATATTTTCGTAGAGCGTAAAAATTACGAAGGGGCTTTTATGCCCGGATATAGGGCCTGGAACCCCTATTACGCCCCCTCGGATACCGGCCTGAAATACGTCGATCACATGGTCGGTAACGTAGGGTGGAACGAGATGGAAAAATGGTGCGGGTTTTATGCCAACGTCATGGGTTTCGCCCAGTTGGTATCCTTCGACGACAAGGATATTTCTACGGAATATACTGCCCTAATGAGCAAGGTAATGAGCAACGGCAACGGCCGGATAAAGTTTCCCATCAACGAGCCCGCAGAGGGCAAAAAGAAATCGCAGATCGAGGAATATATCGAATTTTATAATGGTGCGGGCGTGCAGCACATGGCCATGGCCACCGATAACATAATAGAAACCGTGAATGCCTTGCGGGATCGCGGTGTGGAATTCCTTACCGTACCCTCCAGTTACTACGAGGATGTATTGGACCGGGTCGGCGAAATCGACGAAGATCTGGCACCCTTGAGCGAACTCGGTATCTTGATCGATAGGGACGACGAAGGCTACCTGTTACAGATTTTTACCAAACCAATTTTGGATCGCCCGACGATGTTCATCGAGATCATCCAAAGAAAAGGAGCAAAATCCTTCGGAAAAGGAAACTTCAAGGCCCTGTTCGAGGCCATAGAGCGCGAACAGGAGTCGCGCGGAACCTTGTAGGCTGGCAACGATAAAAGAAGCAAAGATGCTGGCACGGATAATGAATCGCCGTCCCAAGCCTAAAAATTTGTTAAGTACCGAGTTAAAGTAAGTTAAAACGGATTGCCGACCGAAAACTTGGCTTAAATTTGTAAGTGTAAGGGGTGGTTCCCTTGCAACTTTAAGTATTGGTTTTTCATAATTTAAAGTTTGGTTGGTTATTTAGGAAAAGCCCTGGCAATTTTGTCAGGGCTTTTTTTCTATCGAGGCAACAGGTTGACCCGACCCCCAAGTAGGGCGGCTCCGGGATTCAAGTCAAAATTTATCCTAAAAATTTTACACAATACTTTGGAATAAAAATTGTTTAACAAGGTGTGCAGCCGATCCAACCGTGCAGATCCTGCACTCGGCATTTTCTAATTTTGTTCCAAACCATCGCTATGAAAAAGGCATATGTCGTACTTCTTTTGCTGCTGGGCCCATTGGCACCGGCCCAGAGTAGCGATTCCGCTTTCCAGCCCGGCGAATGGCTTAAATTCCGTATGCACTATGGGCTGTTGAACGCCAGTTATGCTACCCTGCACGTAAAATCAAAAACCTTGAACGGTAAACCGGTCTATCATGTGGTCGGCGAGGGCAAAACCACGGGATGGGCGAGTATTATTTTTAAGGTGGACGACACCTATGAGAGCTATTTCGACAAGAAAAATGGCAGGCCGTACAAGTTTATACGTAAAATCGATGAGGGAGGATATACCAAGGATGTGGAGATCAATTTTTACCATAAAAAGGGAAAAGCCATCCTTAATGACAAGAAAAAGGATAAAAAGTATAATTTTGAAATTCAGGATAGCGTACAAGACCTCATCTCCGTTTTCTATTACCTTAGAAATAATTACGATCCCGACGAATTGGTAAAAGGGGAGTCTGTGACACTGAAGGTGCTATTTGACAATGATGGCGTATCCGATTTTAAGCTCAAGTATTTGGGAGACGAAATACTCAACACCAAGTTCGGGAAGGTCAAATGCCATAAATTCAGGCCCTACGTACAGTCCGGACGGGTTTTTAAGGAACAGGAAAGCCTGACGTTATGGGTCTCCGCCGACGAGAATAGAATACCCATCCGTATTCAGGCAGACCTGGTCGTAGGGTCGATCAAAGCCGATCTGGAAGCCTATAACGGGCTGAAGCACCAGTTCAAGATTATAATGGACTAAAAGTTCTGTTGCCGAATAAATGTATTTTTAAATAGCCTCGGCCGGTTACAACAAACGATTTGGTCGATGGGTTCCAACGCAATACCTTAGCGGGCCGATACCCCAAAAATTTTTAGGAACACATGAAGGACAAGGCGCAGGTCAAAGAACAGATCGCAAAGCTTGAGGAAAAATACAAAGACTCCGGACAAGACCTGAACGCCTATCTCGACGGTCTGTTGCACCAGCGCTACCTTACCTATTGGGACTATATCAACCTCGATACCCTGTTGAGCCTGCAGCAGCCGCGCACCTATTTCCCCGACGAGCAGATCTTTATCCTATACCATCAGATTACCGAGCTGTACTTCAAGCTCATCCTCCACGAACAGAAGCAATTGGTCGACGACCGTTCGCAAGACCTGGACTTCTTCATCCAAAAGGCCAAAAGGATCAACAGCTATTATGAGGTGCTCATATCATCTTTCGGAATCATGATCAAGGGGATGGAACGCGAACAATTTTTGCAGTATCGCATGGCCCTGTTGCCGGCCAGCGGATTTCAGTCCGCCCAGTTCCGGATGATCGAGATCTACGCTACGCCCTTGGAAAATCTGGTTCATCTCGAAAAACGCGACCAATTTTCCCACAAAAACAGCATCGAGGAACTGTACGAGGCCATTTATTGGAAGAAAGGGGCGACCGATTTGGCCACAAAAGAAAAAACCCTTACGTTGAAACAGTTCGAGTATCGGTATACGCCACGCTTTATCCGTATCGCCAAACAAGTCCGCAACAACACGATCTATCACAAATATCTCGGCCTGAACCGGGAGAAAAAAGATAATAAAGCGCTCATCGATGCGTTAAAGACATTGGATATCAATGCAAACGTCAATTGGCCTTTGATGCATATGGGCGCCGCCTATCGGCATTTGGCCGACGACAAGGGCGAAATCGAATCCACTGGCGGCACGAACTGGAAGGAGTTTCTTCCACCGGATTTCCAGAAAATCGTATTTTTCCCGGATATTTATTCCAAACAAGAGTTAAATGATTGGGGAAAACAATGGGCAGACCATATCTTTAATCCCAAGAAATAAAAAAACAAATAAAAACAATGCGCAACTACTGGGGCATCCTTCTGATAACAATGCTATCCTTTTCCTGTAATGACGGTAAAAAAAAGGGACTTGATAACCAACCCAAGGCCGAAATAGCATCCCTCGAAGTCCTTGAAAAACCCATTGTAAAACATTTTGGTTTTAACCTCGAGCAATTCAACGTCCAGTTAGATACCGTAAAAAAGGGCGATAGTTTCGGCGAGCTCATGTTGGAACACAAGGTAGATTATCCCAAAATTGCCAAGATAACGCAGGAATATCGTGATACATTCGATGTCCGCAAAATACGGGTCGGTAAACCCTATCTCATTCTAAAATCAAAGGACACTGCGGCCACGGCACAGGTGTTTATCTATGAAAACGATCCGATCAATTACACGGTGATCGATTTGAGGGACAGTGTAAAGGCCTATACGGAAAAAAAGCAGGTAAAATATGTGGAAAGGGAAATCTCCGGCATTATAGAGAACAATTTGTCGGAAACTTTGCTAGAGCAGGGTATCGATTACGCGGTGACCCATAATCTGGCCAACGTATATGCCTGGACCATCGATTTTTCAATGCTGCAGAAGGGCGACAGGTTCAAGGTTATCTATAAAGAAAAGTTTATAAACGATTCCATTTATGCCGGATCGGAGCCTATAGAGGCGGCCTATTTCGAACATAAGGGAAAGCCGATATACGCCTTTGCCTATGAAAACGATAGCTTAAAGAGTATTGTGGATTATTTTGACGAGAAAGCCAATAACTTGAGAAGAACGTTCCTGAGAATGCCCGTAGAGTTCGGGCGATTGTCCTCCAGGTATAACCTGAAACGGAGAATACGCTATTACGGCAACCGCATACGGCCCCATAAGGGAACGGATTACGCCGCGCCTGTGGGCACCCCGATCATGGCGACTGCCGATGGCACCGTGACCGAATCGACCCGAAAAGGCGGCAACGGCAAATACGTCAAGATCCGCCATAACGCCACCTATTCCACCCAATACCTGCACATGAAAAAGCAGAACGTGCGTCGCGGCGATTTTGTAAGACAGGGCGATGTTATCGGATGGATTGGCATGACCGGCAGCACCAGCGGCCCCCATGTTTGCTACCGTTTTTGGCGAAACGGCCGACAGGTAGACCCATTAAAGGAAGAACTTCCCAAGGCCGAACCTTTGGACGAAACCCTGCAGCCCGAGTATTTCAAGTATATCGCCCCGATCAAGGACCAGTTGGATTGTATGGGGTATCCCCAAATACCCGCCAAAAAAGAAGCGGAAGCCAAAGATTTGGCATCGCTCGACCACTAGGCTAATACATCACATAAACGAATCCCTTTGCGCTTGTAATTCGTGTTATAATGGGTTACTTTTAGCTTCGATTGAAATGGAGTTCAATAGCTAAAAACGCCTTACATGTCATTACAGAATATAAACCCCACCACCACGCAAATCTGGCAAAAACTTAGCCAACATTTTAAGGATACCAAAGAAGACCAGCTCAAGGAGCTGTTTTCTTTGGATAAGGAACGGGCAAAGAAATTTACGTTAAAATGGAACGATTTTTTGCTGGATTTCTCCAAGAATAGGATATCATCCGAGACTTTGGATCTGCTTTTGAAATTGGCGGAAGAAGTACAATTGAAAGACGCCATCGCCAAACAGTTCGGCGGCGATACCATCAATGAGACCGAAGGCCGCGCCGTGCTGCATACCGCCTTGCGGGCCAAAAAATCGGATACGATCAAGGTCGATGGCGAAAATGTGGTTCCTGGGGTATATGAAGTAAAGGAGCACATTAAAAAGTTCTCCCGGGCCGTGATTTCAGGAGAGAAAAGCGGGTATACCGGCAAGGCCTTTACCGATGTCGTGAATATCGGTATCGGCGGCTCCGATCTGGGCCCCGTTATGGTGACCGAAGCCCTAAAATTCTATGGGAACCATCTGAGGATGCATTTTGTCAGTAATGTCGACGGTGACCACGTACACGAAACCCTCAAAGACCTTGACCCGGAAACCACGCTGTTTATAGTGGTTTCGAAATCCTTCACAACGCAAGAGACCCTGACCAATGCCCTGAGCATCAAGAAGTGGTTTTTGAAACAGGGTACGCAAGAAAATATC
>DASSWC010000277.1:0-7709 GCA_035705395.1 Pricia sp.
CCATTGCCGGCTGAAGAAGAGCGACTTCAATTATGGAAACAGACCTTGCCGGAAAAAATTAAAATTTCTAGTAAAGTTAACATCAAGCGGATTGCAGATAAGTATGAACTGACAGGTGCCAACGTTGTGAATATCGTGCAGCAGATCTGTTTGGAACACTTGGCGACAGGAAACTCGGAAATTATAGAAAAAAACTTTGTAGATGCTATTCGCAAAGAATTTGGTAAAGAAGGTAAAATGCTTTAAGATATACAAGAAAAATCAAATTGAATCAACTTGAAAATAAAAGGATATCAATATATTCATTCGGATAGTGTAGTTCCTTCAAAAAAGAAGTGATATTCAATCGCAAGTTAAACCTAAAAATAAAAAGAAATGGCAAGCAAAGCATTAAATCCAAAAACAAGGGGGAGGGATACCAAGGCAAACAATAAGCCCCTTTTTCCAAATAAAAAAAAGGATCAGCCTTTCTTTAAACACGGAAAAACTAGAAATACCTTTTTTAAATCCTCGGAAAGTATGAAATCTTCTTCGTTTGATACCGTTCAAAAAAAGGAAGAAAATGGAGGTAATTTACCCGATGAAATTCAGAAAAAAATGGAAACTTCCTTTGGTGCCGATTTTTCAGACGTTCAAATACGGGAAAATTCGAGCGTAGCAAAGAATTTAAACGCTCTTGCGTTTACCCAAGGTAACGAAGTTCACTTTGCTCCGGGAGAATACAGTCCGCAATCTACCAAAGGACAGGAAATTTTAGCCCACGAACTATCTCATATCATTCAACAAAGAGAGGGAAAGGTGAAATCTACCCACGAAGAACAAGGACATAATATCAGCGAACAGATTGAATTGGAAAACGAAGCGGATAGACATTCCAAAATAGCCGTTAGGGGAGGGACTATAGGAGAAACTGCGCATACGGGCAATCAGCCGCAATCAGCCGCTGTTCAAAAAAAATCGGCACCAAAACAATTATTCCGATCTTTGCCAACCGGTGCAACAATCATGGGTATAAATCCTGATTTTGCAAATATCTACCTTGCATGCTCCAATTTAGCGTATCAGGTGGAAAATAGGGTGGCAGGAAATGTAAATTGGACTCAAAGAATTGGACAAAGACTGGAAAGTTCTATAGCTGGCAATACATTGACCCCTTTGAGTATAGGATTCACTGAAACGGAGGGCATAAATTTTGATTGGAACGTAAGTATAAATTGGAGGATAAATAACGTTAGGGAAGTAGGTGGAGGATCAATGACCCAGGTGACCCGTGGTGGCGGTGGTAGTACAACCGTTTCTTCGGGCACTAGTAGCTCTACAACCGACAGCGGCAAACTTTCCGGAGGGGTAGGCGGGCACGAAGGAGCACCAAGTGCAGGGGTTGAAGTAGGGACTTCCAACACACAGGGGACCAGTAATTCGCAAGGATCTACCTTACAGGGTGGTGTCTCAAGGCAAGGAAATGAAAGGGCACAATCATACACCGCCGGTTTGGTAGCTATGATTACTGTATCCGGATCGGCAAATTTTAGTGGTAGTGACTATGTAAATCCTTTCAAGTGGGGTACAAGTATAGGGTCTGAAATAACAACTAGCGGACCCAAGTCAGGTTCCTATGTTGCCGGGACAATTGATTACCAGGATTCAAGACCAGGTTGATAGCCTTAATAAGGGACGCGATCGGAGATTTTATTTTTGTAATCGCTCTATCGCAAGGTACTACGTGAAACTCAAGACGAGTTCTTAATGACAGAATTAATTCTAAAAGAAAAAATATGAAAGACGACGGAAATAAGAAGCCATTGCTGTTTAAAAATACATTTGACCTCAGGGATAAATTAACGGAAGTCTATAAAAAGGGTGGGTTAAAGGAAATCAGGAATTACATTGGGGAAGAATTTAAAACCGATAGAACGCTTCAAATTGGCAACGAAATTTCCTGTATAGCTGATGTCCAGCTAAGACATTTGATCGATGGAAAGCCAGGGGATGTAATAATTAACTATAAAACCAGTCCAAATGTTACAAATTCAATGCTTTTAATGACAGCAAACCTCATCGATATAGATTCGGAAATGCAGTTGTTAATCAGGAAAAAAATATAATTTTATCGGATGTGAAATCCTAATGATGTCTAGGCAATCCCTGAGATAAATTCTTTTTACTGCTTTGCATTCCTTGGCTTTTCGTATAAAACTCAATACGGGTTCATAAACTGCAACGCTCATCGACAACTTGAAAGGGATTTGATAAAAAGGGCTAAATGCTGTAATTTAATGTCATAAGAAACTATTTACAATGACGGCAAAAGAAGCAGGTATCAAGGGTCTGGACGTAGCTGCTCTTGACTACAAAGACGGCGGATTTAAAGGGAAAAACTACCTCTTTGCCATTGGCATAGATTCCTACAAGCATTGGGATGACCTAAATTGCGCCGTTAAAGATATTGAGGACTTTACCGAACTCTTACTAGAACGCTACCAGTTTCGACAGGAATATATCACCATTTTAAAGAATGAAGAGGGGACACGGAAAAATATCCTCAACAAATTGCGCGAAATTACCCAGAAGATTACTGACGAAGACAATCTTATCCTCTATTTTTCCGGCCATGGGCATTATGACGAAGTTACGGAATCGGGCTTTTGGATACCCTTCGATGCCGAATTGGGGTATGAAAACGAAGACGATTTTCTCGATACGGCAACTATTGTCCACAAATTGAGATTTATCGATACAAAGCATACTTTTCTTATTATTGATGCCTGTTTCTCGGGCACTTTACTGACTCAAATCAAAAGTGCGCCCCGTGATGAAAATTATAAATCCAGAAAGGTATTCACCTCGGGAAGGGCCGAGGTGGTATTCGATGGGCCAAAAGGGGGGAACAGTCCATTTGCCAAGGGTCTCCTAACGGGCCTGAAACGTAATATTGACCCCTACTATAGGGCTTCCAGCCTAATTACGTATGTCAAGGAATACGTGGGCAATGCGGCCAAGCAAACCCCGGTGGATGGCACCTGGCCCAATTCGGGACATGAAGGGGGCGACTTTTACTTTCATCTCAAATTGGAGGATCAATTTTTTTGGAAAGATACCCTGAAGATTAATACCCCGGATTCCTATCATCAGTATCTTGCTAACTTTCCAAAGGGAAAATATGTAAATCAAGCCAAGAAAAAGATAAGGGAACTAGAAGATGGAAAGCGCGGGTACATACCCGGCCCGGATTTTATGGCATGGATAAAGATTCAAAGAGATGCGGTCTATAGGGATTACCTGAATTTTATTAAGGCTTATCCTGATAGCCAATTTGTTCCGGAAGCCGAGGAAGAGATGACCAAATTGGACAATATTGCATTTAATAAAATCAATATAGATTACGCCAGCAGAACCTTGTCAAGGGAAGAAAAAATAAATGCCTGTGAATCCTATTTTAGAAATTATCCAAACTCGAAGAATGAGCATATGGTCCGAATTATACGGAATAAACTTCATCTTGAGCCCTAATGTATAGGGATGATATTTCTGCCTACTTTTCCGGATTTGGCATCCTTACCGTAATCAATCGGGTTGTCCAGTCATGCACCGTTTCCGCTTTCTTTGCAAGTTCAAATCCCTTAAATTTTGGGTCTTCCGATAAGGGTCCAGGAAGGTCTTCCAGGTACAAGGTGTTGAGCTGTTGGGTGAAATCTTCCGTGCTGATGATCAATTTAAGAAAGGAAGTGCTTTCGGAATACCCAAATTTGACCACTTCCGGTTCCAGTTTAAATGGAATGGGATCCCCGTCAAAAGTCCATATTTCGGCCTGGGGATCGAGACCTACCACTCCGGTCGGCAGCATTTTGGTATAGACCCCAAAATTAAAGGAGAGGTAGCACAGGGCACAATATAGTTTTTTGTCTGACTTGTTTTTTAATTTGATGCGGATAGCACCGCACCAGTCCGATTCTACTTTCTTATAACGGAGCATAAGCCCGTCCGCGTTGATGGGAACGGGATTTTTGGCATCCTCTTCCAGATACACCGTCAAGGAAATATGATCGGGCCGGAGTAAAAAGGAAACGGGGTTGGTAAGATGCTTTACAAAGGTATAACGGGATAAATGATCGAGATAACCCAAAATGCGGCTCACCTGGTCTTTCCCAAATTCGTTCAAGGGCAGTCCGGGGACAAGCGGAATGCCGGTTGCGGCAGAACTTGTTAGGATAAGCGTATCGTTTTGAATCGTCACACAGTAATCGGCCTTAGCTATTTCCCCTGTGATATTTAAATTTTCAAAAGCCTCCAACTTCGCTATGAGTCCGGCTTTGGTTGCAATATCCTTTGCGGAAGGATCAATAAAGAGGTGCAGGGCATGGGTAAGAAAGCTAGTGATCTCCGCTTTGAAGATAGCCTCTCTTTCAAGGGCCGTTTTGGCCGCTTCGGGGAATACTACAGTAGAATGCGTAACATGGGCAATGCTTATCTTGGCTTTATGCCTTTTTCCAGAGGGCTCTTCCTTTAGATGGAGTTCGGTCCCAGAGACCACCCCTTGAATAGAGCCCATATCCAAGATCCATCCCATATCGGCGTTATAGGAAACCGAGCCTTCTATTGGGGCCTGTTCCGCATCTTTATTTAAAAAGCAGGAGAACAATCCACCGGGATCCCCGCTGGCATAAATTTTCGGGGTCTGTTTGAATTGATGTCTTAAATACCCCTGTATGGTGCTCTGCAATCGGTGGTAGGAAATATTGCCATGGCATCGCTGCAATATTTCGATAAGATTTTTTGTAAAGACGCCTTCCCCATTTACCTCATAGGCCGATTCATCGTTTTGGCATGCGGCAATTTGAAGGTGTTGACCCTCGGGAAAAACTGTGGTCATGCCTTTTTCCCCGATATCGGTTTTGGAAATCGTATCCCCAAAGATAAAATCCTGCCAGTCTCGTTTCGGAAACGCCATGCTCAGGCGCCTACGTTTGATAACGGTATCCCCCCTACCTTTGTCAACCTTATCAAAATTCCCGTTTCGGGTATTGCCCCCCGAATGGCAGCAGTCGAAAATAGTGACGATATGCGGTTGGTTCCGGGCCGTTTCATGTAACAAAAACCGAAGTTCCTTGTCCGCTAAAAGATGTATCCGGGGCGTGCCGTTCTCCACAATTACGCTGTCGTAGCAAACCAGTGCCTCCATTTTTCTATCGGCTTCCCCTTGCCAAAAAACCGCGTCCGCATCTTCCTGGGTGCCATGTCCGGAATAGTAGAAAAGAACCGTGTCTTTCTTTCTTGCTTTGGAAAGATGTTCCCTGAACCCCGCCACTAGGTTCGTCTTGGTCGCTTCGGTATCGGTAAGTGTATGGATCAAAGGGTTAAAATGGTCCTTTTGTTTCACCAAATAAGTTTCAATTTTTTTGATATCGTTCACACATCCACCTAAGGGGGTAACGGGATCCCTGTACTGATCTATTCCGACCAATAAGGCATATAATTTCGGACGTGTAGCCTTGGCATTCATGAAAGCCCAATTTGAATCAATTCTTCTACTAAGATACTCAATTATTGATCGGAGCGTACATACATACCCTTCGTAAATATGCCTTCAAATAGGATTTTTGGATTGAATGATTTCCTATAACCATTGATGTTATTCCCCATACACCTTATACAATCAGTACTACGATCCATACATTTTTCGGTAATGGCGGAAGCAAAATTAAATACCTTGTAATCGGCAAGTATTGAATACGTCACAGATAAAACGGCAGCAATGGAATCGGATAAAACAGTTTATGTCATTCACGCTCCGGACGGGGACCAGCATTTGGGAAATGTTCAGAATATTTTAGAATTACTTAAGAACGAAAGACGTATTGCGGCCCACGCAGCTATGGAAAGTGATACGGTCACGGCCGAATCCTTGGCAACCATTGGAACGGAAGATATGGTGTTGATGCTCCTGACGGATGGCATAACCTCAAATAAGGTACAGATCGAGGAATGGCTTTTAAAATTAAGAGACAAGCATTCCGGCGTACGGGTTGCCGAGGTCATCGTAGACAATATCCCGTACGAGGAGCAATTTATCGCTTTTCCGACCGATCTTGAACCCATCCGTTCACGCGGGGATATGGACAGGGTCTGGAAAAAAATAGGGGACGGTTTACGTAGTATATTGCCTGTAGAAGAGATGGAACCGACTCCACCAGCCTGGAAAAAATGGGTTCCATACGTGCTGGGGATACTAGTGTTGGGGGGACTTATATACTTGATTTCGCAATCCGGACTTATGGGTAAAGCGCCAAAAGCGGAATTTGCCTATTTGGTGAAAGACCCCATCCATGCTGATCCAATACCAAATGCCGAAGGTTGTTATATCCCATGCAGGGTTTACCTGACAGATCAGTCCGTTGATGCGGAAACCCTAAGATGGGATTTAAAGGATACCATTATCGAAAACGAAAAACAGGCCCAATTCGTTTTTAAGGAGGCCGGAGATTATGAGATGGTACTTGAGGCCTCCAGAGGAAATAAGAAGGACAAGAAGGCCAAGACCTTGAAGGTAAAAGCACCTCCAAGAGCCGGGTTCGAAGTTGAAAATAACGGATGCACCGCTCCCTGTGAAGTGGCTTTTAAAAATACCAGCGAAAACGCGACAAAATTTTCCTGGACCTTTGCGGGTACCGATCCGAATACCTCCACGGAACAAGAGCCTGGAAAACGAAAGTTTACCAATGATGGTAAGTTCACCGTCACATTAAACGTGGAAAATGAGGAGGGTATAAAATCCAGTTTCTTTAAGGAGATTACTATTTTAAGGGATAATTCCCCATTTGCAGATTTCACCCTTCAAAAGATTACTAGAGGATTTCCTTCCGTACAAAAATATCGGTTCGTGAACCAGTCCAAAAATGCTACTCAATATATCTGGGAAGTAAGTAAGGTAGGCGTCTCTTCAATTGTTAAAACGTATAATACCAAAAGCCCTGTCCATCAGTTTTCCGGTTATGGTACCTATACTGTAAAACTTACGGTAAGAAACGCTAGCGGACAGACCAATGGAACCTTTAAGCCCGTAACACTGTCAAAATTTCAGATATATCAAATCAACAATCTGGAATATCTGCAAAGGTCTCGAAGTATTCTCAGCACCAAACTTGTACTACCTGCCGGTGGCCGCGTTGAATAACTTAAAGGGGATCAGTCTTATTTTCAAGAAGTTGGCAGTTCATTCAGCGGGAGCATCTTTATTAGGGAATCAAGTTTATCCGGTTCTAAAATAATGCAAGCACAATGAACGGTCTCAAGACCATCCAAATCATCCATGCCGGTGATGCCGATCAGCATTTAGGGCACCTTGGTGTTATTTGTGAACGGCTACAAACGGAAAAGCGCATTACCGGTTACAGCAGGATGTCAAGTACCACAGTTGGTACAACTTCGTTTAGCGGGCTGGGAGAGGGCGATATGGTCATTATGCTTCTTTCCGATGGTATGGAATCAAAAAGGGCTTCCCTTGAGAGATCCTTGTTCGATGCCAGTTCCCGTCAACCACTCCTAAAGGTAGTCGAGATCCTTGTAGACCAAGTAGTCTTCAACCCTCGATTCATCGTGTTGCCCATAGATTTAAGGCCCATTCGCTTACGAAGGGATATGGATGCCACCTGGTTTCAAATAGGTCGGGAGTTGGGCAATTATTTTCCCACTATTCAAGAGCCTATACCATC
>DASSWC010000278.1:0-11194 GCA_035705395.1 Pricia sp.
TTACCAGTGAGCAACAGAGTCCTTCTTTGGGATTTCGTAGAAGAGGGGAAAAACTGAGCCTGCGTGTTGGCGCTTCATACACGTTTACCAGTTTGGCCAACCGCGATTTCCTTCAGAATTCCTCCTTTTCAAAATCCTACGAAAATCTACTCTTAAGCGCCCGAATCCGCTACAGTCTGGACAGGACCAAGCGATTTTACCTCCGCTATAACAAAGGGCTTGATTTGCCCTCCGTCAACCAGTTGCAACCGGTGCCGAACGTAAACGATCCCTTGAACATTGTAATCGGCAACCCCGATCTGTCGCCCTCGGTCGAACATAATTTCAATTTCAACTACGATGACTATGACTGGAAGAACCGGACAGGTATGTATGTGTACGCCAGTATCGACATTGATAATGACAGGGTCTCCGCGGTTTCGACCACGGACGAGAATTTTCTGAGGACGACCCGCTTTACCAATGTCGATGGAAATTACAATGGATACGCCGGTTTTGGGTATTCCACCGAAATTAAGAAGGACAGTGTTTTTTCGGCCAAGTTCAACTTCCGTCCCGGCCTCAATTTTGGGCAACAGGTAAGTTTTACCAACGGTACGGAGTTGAAGGCCAAGAGCTTCGAGGTTACCCCCTCTTTTTCGACCACCTTCAATTATCGGGAATTGGTGGAGTTCGAACCGGGCTATGGCATCTCATTCAACAGCACCAAGTACAATTTGGACAACATCGACGATGTCAAGTATACTTCGCAAAACCTCAACCTCAGGCTAACGACCTACTGGCCGGAAAACTTGGTGTTCGGCAACGATATCCAGTATACGTACAATGGCAATGTCGGCCCGGGTTTTCGAAAAGACGCCCTTTTCTGGAATCTGAGCCTGGGCCTGGACATATTTAAGAAAAAGGCTACCATCAAAATACTGGCCTACGACCTGCTCAACCAGAACACCAATGTACGGCGCACCACGGGCGAAGATTTTATTCAGGATTTTCAGGGAACGGTGCTACAACGCTATTTTATGGGAAGCTTTACCTACAAGTTCGACCAGTTCGGGGGAAAAAAGGATAAGGGCAGCCGATTTTATAGGGGGTAACCCGTAAGATCACCACCCCCCGGAAGCACCGCCGCCGCCGAAGCCACCGCCCCCAAAGCCACCGCCAAAACCGCCTCCGCCGAAGCCCCCGCCCCCGGAGCCTCCGCCAAAGCCACCCGAACCGCTGCTGCGGCCCATGTTGCTGAGGATAATCATATCCCAGATGTCGAAACCGCCGGAGCGCCTTCCCCCGTTGCGGCCCCCGCCCCGGCGATTTTTTCTGGACAGGATGATAAGAATGACAAAGAAGATAATTACAGGCAGGATAGAACGGAAAGGAAAGCCGCCGCCCCCTTCGTCGAAAGTCCGCTCTTCATCGAACTGTCCGGTCAGCACATTGAAAATCGCATCGGCACCGTCGTTCAGTCCACCGTAATAATTGTCCTGTTTGAATTGCGGTAAAATGACATTTTCAATGATGCGTTTCGACATGGCGTCGGTAAGGTTGCCTTCAGTGCCGTAACCGGTGTTGATGGCGATACGCCGGTCATCACGCGCCAATATGACCAACACACCATTGTCTTTGTTCGCTTGGCCGATACCCCATTTTTGGCCCCATTGCGCCCCCAGAAAATTGATGTTTTCACCTTGCGTAGAAGCGATGATGACGATGACGATTTGGGTAGAGGTGCTGTCGGAATAGCGGATCAGCTTCTGTTCCAAAGCTTTTTCCTGTCCCTCGGGGAGCAGCTCGACATAATCGTAGACACTGGTCTGTTTTTCGGGTTTTTCGGGAATCTGATATTGGGCAAAAACACTGCCACAGAAAAGGGAAAACAGGCAAAGGAATACCGGAATTTTCAATGGGAAGGTATACAAGCTATTCATGCGATATCCCATCCTATGCTTTCGATACTTCATCACTCAGTTCGTTGCTATCGCCATGTTGCCACGGAAAATGGGCTTCCAATTCTTCACCGGCCTTTAAAATACCGTCGATAATGCCCTGTTTGAAGTTCTTTTCCTTGAATTGGGATTGGATGGCGTCACGGGTGGACTTCCAAAACCCCTCGGGCACCACCTTGTCGATGCCCCGACCGCCATAAATGACGAATTTTCGGTCCTTGACCGCTACGTAGATCAGTACGCCGTTCTCTTCCCTGGTGTTGTCCATTTTAAGAAAATGGAATACTTCCTTTGCCCGCTCCATATGCTCCGAACGGGTATGGGCTTCGATGTGCACACGGATTTCCCCAGAGGTGTTTTTTTCGGTCTTGAGAATGGCATCCACGATTTCCTGTTCTTCCTTTGGCGACAAAAAATTTTCAACTCTTGACATGGTCCCTCATTCAAAATCAAAGTTCACATCGGGCGCATCCTCCGATCCGGGATCGGCCTGATACCGGGCCATTTCCTCGAAGCCGAATGCGCCGGCGAGAAGTTTACCGGGGAATTTGGTGGTGTGGATGTCGTATGCGTTGACCTGTTCGTTAAAGCGGTTACGGGCCACATTGATGCGGTTTTCGGTGCCTTCCAATTGCGATTGCAGTTCGAGAAAATTTTGGTTGGCCTTCAGTTCGGGATAGCGTTCCACCACGACCATCAACCTACTCAGGGCACCTGTGAGTCCGCTTTGCGCCTGCCGAAAGGTTTCCATATTCTGCGGCGTTAGATTATCGGCATCGATAGTGGTCGAAGTGGCCTTGGCCCGTGCCTCGATGACATCGGTCAAGGTGCCGCGTTCGAAGTCCGCCGCGCCCTGTACGGTCTTGACCAGGTTGCCGATGAGGTCGTTCCGGCGCTGGTACGAACTTTCTACGTTCGACCAAGCTGTTTTGGCATCCGCTTGAAGTTCGACGGCGGTGTTGTTAAAGCCGACCGCCCATTGGTAGCAGACGAAAGCGATAATGCCGATGACAATAAGTGCAATTATTCCTTTTTTCATATTTACATAGTTTTTTGCGCGGATGCGATGCATCGTCTCCGTGCGGATTATTGGTTATTGTATGTGCGTTTCGTACCGGTCAAAGCTGCTCCTTGATTTTTATCAATTCCGCCTTGACCCGTTCGAGTTTATCGATGATTTCGAAATTGTCGAGCGTTTTTTGCCGGTTTTCCTTGAGATGCAGCTTGGCACCTTCCAAGGTAAACCCCCGTTCCTTCACCAGATGGAAAATGAGTTTTAGGTTATCGATATCCTGTGGGGTGAACTTGCGGTTGCCCTTGGCGTTTTTTTTTGGTTTTAGGGCGTCGAACTCTTTTTCCCAGAAACGGATAAGCGAGGTATTGACATCGAAGGCCCTGGCGACCTCGCCGATATTGTAATACCGTTTTTCGGGCAGTTCTATTTGCATTTTAGTCTAAGGATTGGATGGTTTCACGATCATTTCTGGGTTGTGTTTCAGACTATGGATTTATAGATTAGTCCAGGGATTGGTTTTCTTGTTGGGCCTGTTTCAGCATATTCTCGAATTCCTTGGCGCTCAAACTGCCGTAATAAAAGTTGATGGGGTTGATGCGCTCGTCGTCTTTCCAGACCTCGTAATGCAAATGTGGCGCTTCGGACCGGCCGGTGCTGCCAACAAACCCGATCAGGTCGCCTCGCTGCACTTTTTGGTACCTTTCCACGTTGTATTCGCTCATATGACCGTATAGTGTCTTGTACCCGTATCCGTGGTCGATACGTATGTGTTTGCCGTATCCGGACGAATTATTGTCGGCCCGGATTACCTTACCGTCGCCCGTGGCATAGATAGGAACGCCCTTCTTGGCCGAAAAATCCATTCCCCGGTGCATTTTGCGGGCTTTTGTAAAAGGATCGGTACGCCAACCGAAGCCCGAGGCCATGTGTTTCAGGTCCTCGTTGCGAATGGGCTGTATGGCGGGTATAGACATTAACAATTTCTCCTTTTCTTCCGCCAGTTCAGTAATCTCGTCGAGGGATTTGGACTGTATCGCCATCTGTTTTTTGATAACGTCAAGGCGTCTGGTGGTGGCGATGATCATTTCGGAGTTGTTGAACCCTTCCAACGATTTATAGCGATTGATTCCCCCGAAACCTGCCCGCCGTTGTTCTTCGGGAATGGGGTTGGCCTCGAAATACAGCCGGTAAATATTGTTGTCACGATCCGCGATATTGGCCAAAACCTCTTCCATTTGGCCCATTTGGCGGTTTAAAAGTTCATATTGTAACTCGTAGTGGTTGACCTCGCGCTGCAGGGAAAGTTCTTTGGGGGTGTTGATGAGGTCGGTGTTCAGCAATACAATAAGTGAGAGTATACCGAAGAAAAATGAACCTAAAATAAACAGCGCGATGTTGCGGTAGCGCCGCGATTTTTTCGGTTCTATTTTCCGATACGAAAGCGTATCGGGATCATAATAGTACTTTACCTTTGACATATTTTATTATTAAACATCCGAATTTCCAAATCGCATGTGTAAATCCTATTTTTGTCACATGACCTTCGGCGAAAGGTAACCCTAGCAAATATAAAAATTGTTTCCCTTATAAAGGTACAATTTATATAACCTTATATATTTCTATGAATTCCAAAGTAACTCGAGAAAAATTCCTGAATTTTTTTAAGGAAAATGGCCACAAAATTGTTCCATCCGCCCCCATGGTCATTAAAGACGACCCAACGTTGCTGTTCACGAACGCTGGCATGAACCAGTTCAAAGCGTTTTTCTTGGGAAACAGTGTCCCCAAAAATACCAGGGTCACCGATACCCAAAAGTGCCTACGCGTCAGCGGAAAGCACAATGATCTCGAGGAGGTCGGCAAGGATACTTACCACCACACCATGTTCGAGATGCTGGGGAACTGGAGTTTCGGGGATTATTTTAAGGAGGATGCCATCCAGTGGGCCTGGCAGTTGCTGACCGGGGTTTTCGGGATAGATAAGGAGCGTCTCTATGTTTCCGTTTTCGAGGGAAACAAGGAGGATGGTTTGGAAATGGACAAGGAAGCTTTCGACTTGTGGAAGGCCATCGTACCCGAGAACCGCATCCTTATGGGAAATAAAAAGGATAATTTCTGGGAAATGGGCGATCAGGGCCCCTGTGGTCCCTGCTCCGAAATACACGTCGATATCCGTCCGGATGCCGAAAGGGCTAAAGTGCCGGGCGCGTCGCTGGTCAATCAAGACCATCCGCAGGTTGTGGAAATCTGGAACCTGGTCTTTATGCAATACAACCGCAAGGCCGACGGAAAGCTGGAGTCCCTTCCCGCCAAGCACGTCGACACGGGAATGGGTTTCGAGCGGCTCTGCATGGTCTTGCAGGGAAGGACTTCGAACTATGATACGGACATATTTACGCCCATCATCCGGAAGATCGAACAGATTACGGATATCAAATACGGCAAGCCCGATAAAACCGGCAACACAACTAAGGAGGGCGGTGATAATTCCGAAGAAAAGGGCACGGGAACCGAAGAAAAAGGCAGCAACACCGAAGAAACCGACGTTGCGATCCGGGTGATTGCCGACCATATCCGTGCCGTAGCTTTTTCGATAGCGGACGGGCAGCTGCCCAGCAATACGGGTGCCGGGTATGTTATCCGCCGCATTCTACGACGGGCGGTGCGTTACGGGTTTACGTTCTTGAATACCAAGGGCCCTTTTATGTTTCGGTTGGTCGAGGTGTTGACCACCACAATGGGCGATGCCTTTCCGGAACTGAAAGACCAGCGGCAATTGATCGAAAATGTAATCAAGGAAGAGGAACAGTCTTTTTTGAAAACGCTGGAGCAGGGCTTGGTTTTATTGAATCAGGTGGTCGCCGACACCAAAGGCAGGGAAGTCGATGGTAGAAAAGCCTTTGAACTCTACGATACCTATGGCTTTCCCGTCGATCTCACTGCCTTGATTCTGGGAGAAAAGGGCTATTCTTTGGATGAAAAAGGCTTCGAAAAGGCCATGCGGGAGCAGAAGGACCGCTCCAAATCCGCCTCAAAAACCGCCAAGGAAGATTGGACGGTGCTCTCCGACGACCCGGAACAGGAATTCGTCGGTTACGATGCTTTGGAAGCCGATGTCAAACTGGTCAAGTACCGGAAAATAAGTTCGAAAAAGGAAGGCGAACAATATCAGCTTGTTTTTAATTTGACGCCTTTCTATCCCGAAGGCGGGGGACAAGTAGGGGATAGGGGCTATTTGGAAGTCCCGAAGGGCGACGTGGTTTATATTTTGGATACGAAAAAGGAAAACAACGAAATCGTCCATTTCACAAAAAGCCTTCCCAAAGACCCGGACAACACCTTTAAGGCCGTTGTGGATGAGGAGCAACGCCGCCGTACCGAGGCCAACCATACCGCCACCCACCTGCTGCACCAGGCCCTACGGGAAATTCTGGGCGCCCATGTCGAGCAAAAGGGCTCGGCGGTGCATTCCAAATACCTGCGTTTCGATTTTTCCCACTTTGCCAAAATGACGGACAAAGAACTGCAAGCGGTCGAGAATTTCGTAAACGCCAGGATTGCCGGCCAACTCCCTTTCGAGGAAAATCGAAACGTTCCCATGGAAAAGGCAATGGAAGAAGGCGCCATGGCCCTGTTCGGCGAAAAGTACGGCGATGCGGTACGAACCGTACGTTTTGGGATGTCCATCGAACTCTGCGGGGGCACGCACGTCAAGAATACCGCAGATATTTGGTATTTTAAAATCCGTACTGAAGGCGCCGTAGCAGCGGGTATCCGTCGGATCGAAGCCATAACCTCCGATGCCGTAAAGGAATTTTATGAGGAGAACGACCGAAAACTGTCCGAAATCAAGAGCGCCCTGAACAACCCACAGGATCCGATCAAAGCGGTGGAAACTTTACAGAAAGAAAACGCCCAGCTCAAAAAGGACGTTGAAAACCTGTTGAAGGCCAAGGCAAAAAACTTGAAAGGGGAGCTTCAGAACGAACTTGAGCATGTTAACGGCGTACAGTTCCTCGCCAAAAAGGTCGACCTCGACCCAGCAGGCATCAAGGACCTGTGTTTCGGGATGGGTAACGATCAAGACAATCTTTTTCTATTGTTCGGCACCGAACAGAACGGCAAGGCAATATTGACGTGCTATATCTCCAAAAACCTGGTCGCCGAAAGAGACCTAAACGCCGGCAACATCGTCCGCGAACTCGGCCAATACATCCAGGGCGGCGGTGGCGGCCAAGCCTTTTTCGCCACTGCGGGGGGCAAAAAGCCCCAAGGTATCGAGGAGGCTTTGGCAAAGGCAAGGAGTTATATCGAGTAGGCTTTGGTAAAGGCGAGGAGTTATATCGAGTAGGCAATAGGCCAACGCGAAGACCGAGGACATATAAAGGGTTTCATCAATTAAACGTATTTTTATACTTGAGAGAAAAAAGGACAATAGCTAATCAATTTTCCCTTAAACTTTCGAATGAAAAAAATTCTCATCGGTGTAATCATTACCCTGGCGGCGGTGTTGGTATATCGGTCGTGTTCCGAAGATAGGCAAGAGAAATCCATCCTGCGGGAAAACTCCATGCTCATTCAAGAACAAATCGAAAACGTTTCCAAGCTGATTGTAACGGAAGGCCATTTTGCTGAAGTCTATAATTATAAGGATTCCAAATTGGTTTTCGGCCCTTTTGTCTCTGCGGACAAGAAGGCGTTGGTGGTCGTCAACGCCGACGTTACGGTCGCCTATGACCTCACCAAAATTGAATTCGAGGTCGATAGCATGGCCAAGACCTTGCGGATCAAGAGCGTCCCGGAGCCGGAAATCAAGATCAGTCCCGATTTTGAATATTACGATGTAACCTCCGATTATCTGAATATGTTCGACGCTTCGGACTACAACAAGATCAAAAGGAACGTCAATGCCTCGTTGATGAAAAAGGTCAAAGCCTCCTCCCTCATAACAAATGCGCAAAACCGCTTGATCAGTGAGCTGCAGAAATTTTATATCCTAACCAATTCCATGGGATGGACGCTCGAATACGCTGGACAAACGGTGGAAAGGGATTTCCGGGATTCGGAGGAGTTGCAGGATTTTTTCCTGCAGGATTAGCGGCCTTGGGTTTTGCCCATCGAAAAGTACGAAGACAGCTCAAGTCCCTCTCTATTTCCTATGACCCCTGAACCCTTGTTCACAGTTCCTCCGTTGCCCATTTGATATACTGTTCCCAATCATAGTCGGTAACATCATGTTTTCCGGTGCGGATATGGTAGGCGACGGTTTTGTGGATGGGAGCATTGACTTCGGGCATTTGGTTTCGGGTGATTCCTTCCTTTCCGTATAATTTGTATACCGGACTGGCGTAATGGGCCCCCAGGAACTCCCCTTTGGGGTCTGCCCATTCATCTTCCTCGGCACTGGCGACGTACAGGGGCCTCGGTGCGATTAGGGCGAGCAGGGCATGCTGGTCCACGGGCAGGGCTTCTTCGTTGCCGTTATATCCGGTAAAATTGTCACAGAACCAATGCGGAAAGCTGGTATTGATACGGCCTATGGTCTCCCCGAACCTGCGTTTGGAAAGCGCCGCCCCGCCACAACCGGAATCGTTGCTAATTACCGCGGCGAAGCGGGTATCGGTGGCCCCGGCCCATAGCGCAGCCTTTCCGAGGCGGGAATGGCCGAATGAAATGACACGCCCCGCATCGATGTCGGGATCGGTTTCCAAATAGTCGAGGGCCCGCGACATCCCGAAGGCCCATGCGGCGATACTTCCCCATTCTTCCTCTTTGGGTTTTTCTTGTCCTTTGGTATAGAACAAGCGGTGCAGGCCGTCCGAAAAATCGTTTTTGTCGGGGTCGACCTCCCCATAGTAGATGGTGGCCAGTCCAAAACCGCCGTCGATCATCTTTTCGATGGCCCAGCGATTGGCCCGAACCCCGCGTGAGGCGTCGGTGGGTTTGTGATCGGTGATGCCAAATTCTTCATTGTTCTGCGTCCAGGCCTTTGAAATAATTACATCGGTATCATCGGTTACGGTGTGGTTTCCATAAAAATTATAGCCGAGAAAGACAGGGGAGGGTTTTTCGTTTTTGGGGAGGTAAAGTAAAATGGTAAAGTCGAGGGACTTACCGTTTTTAAACAAGGTGGCCTCAACTTGTTTGCGTATGGCTTTCCCATTCAATGCACTATTGGAGGCCTCGACGACGTTGAAGGTTAGGCTATCCAATGCCCCGGGGACTCTTCCGTATACCTGCTCTTCAAAAAAACGATGGAGTTCGGGGCGGCGGATATTTTTCCATTCCGAAGTACTGGTTATTTTCTGGCCGTCAAAAGTGGTCAAGGGATCCGAAATTTCAAATTTCGGGACTTTAGCTTCATCATAATTGGGCTGGAACTGCGCGATGGTCATATAAAAGGGATATGCTAAAAGGATGTAAAAAAATATGGTTTTCATGGAAAAAGTATTAGAAAATATCAAAACTAGCCTCGACCAACCCCATGCCGTCATCGATCAGATGCCCGACGTCTGGACGGCTTCTTTTAACCTCCTCGAGATGCGAGGCGATTTCTTCCGCAAAATCGGAATCCCCGTTGCTCTTGGCCAACTCATAGAGTTCGACGGACAACAGCCAGTCGTTCGGGTATTCGTTTTTCAAGGCATCAAAGACCTTGTGACGCGAAATGTTGGTGTTCTTCCCTTCCCGAAAATGGCGTACTTGTTCATAGTATTTTTCAAGTCGCGTCTGCTGCTCCGACACCTCGGCCTTGATCGTGGTGGAAGAAACTTTATGGGTGATAAGGTCAAAGCTGCCGACATCGGCGGGACCGTTGAAAGCGGAAATTATTTTTTCGCCCACGGCCATATGGTAAAGGGCATCCTTTGATTCGAAAAGGATCTTGCCGTTACATACAACCTCACAGTTTTTAAAGGTAATCAAAATAATGGCACCGGTGAGATTACGGGTTCCGGTAACGATTTCGCCTGAAACCCTTATGTTACCTTCGAATTCGAGCGACACCGTTTGCCCCTCATAAATAGTGTAGGCCTTCAAGTCCCTTGGGGCCATATCCTCGATGGCGAGGTTAATGCCTTTTAAATTTCCTATGGGCGATCCGAAACCGGTGGCATGACGCCCGATGCCGTGGCTGACCAGTTCCTTTTCGCGGTACGCAAGGGCCGTAGGTCCCTTGGTCTGAAAATAAACGGGTCGGCCCTCGTAGGCGATGACGCTCTCGAAATTCCCCGAAACCTGCAATCCGGTACTCAGCTCAATGCTGCCCAGCTCCTTCGAGGCGATAAGTTTTTGCAGGCCCGCCAGTCCCCCGGTACGTAGCACCATGGTATCGGCAAAATCCTCGAGCACCTGGCTTAAAAAGGCGAAATCGGGCGTAACAAAAAGCTGGGGTTGGGGCTGGGTAATGTCAAAGGGGGTATAGGCCGCTTCGATGGAGTACGGTACCTTTTTAACCTTGTCCTTCATGCACGAGGCGCTTTCGCCAATGGACGATAGCAGACCGGCCCCATAAATTTTTGGGGTGTCGGGGGTGCCGATAAGTCCGTATTCGACCGTCCACCAATGCAGGTTGCGGATGAGGGCGATCTCGCTGGGTTCGCCCATATTTTGTTGCAGTTGTTCGATATGATTTTGCGCCGCGTCGATTTCTTCCTGGGGTGTTCCCGCGGCCTCTTTGATAATAGAGAGGTGCCGAACGGCTTCGTAGAGTTCAAAATCCTTGGCGTTGGAAATGGCTTTGCAGCCGATTTCCCCGAACCGGCGCAGGTATTCCGCATATTCCGGATTGGCGATGATCGGGGCATGGCCGGCGCCTTCATGGATGATATCCGGTGCCGGGGTGTATTCGATATGGTCGAGTTGGCGGATATCCGAAGCGATGACCAGCACATTATAGGCCTGGAACTCCATAAAGGCGGATGGCGGAATAAAACCGTCCACCGCTACGGCCGCCCACCCGATATCCTTTAAAATACGGTTCATTCCGTACATATTGGGAATATGGTCGACGGAAATCCCAGTTTTTTCCAGCCCGTCTACATACGAGCCGTGTGCGACCTTACTCAAGTAATCCACATTTTTGCGCATCACATATCGCCATACGGCCTGATCTATGGCCGAGTACTGCCCGTAGTTCTGGGGCTTGATATATTGCCGCAGATGAGCGGGCAGTTTATCGAGAACGGGATTACTTTGATACGACTCGGCATCTTCCATACAGGAAGGTATTAAAATATCG
>DASSWC010000279.1:0-3734 GCA_035705395.1 Pricia sp.
TTCGTTTGGCGGGACTCGACAACGAGGGCGGCTGGGCCGCCGTGGCCGCCATGGACGCGAACATAGCGGATTTCGCCGATATTTCCGCCACAGGCGGTACCAGTACCTCCGGCTTCGGGGCCATTGACCAAATGCCGAACGAAAGGGCACGTGAAGATGCGATTACCTATGATTTGGTCACCAATGTAAACGTAGGCCAATTGCTCCCCCCGAAATGGAATATTCAAATCCCCTTTAATTATGGGATATCCGAGCAATTGATCACGCCCGAATTCGACCCGGTATACGACGACCTGAAACTGGAGGATCGCATCGCCGCTGCCGAAACTTCCGACAGCCAAGATCCCGATGCGATACGGGAGCAGGCCGAGGATTATACCAAACGCACAAGCATCAATTTTATTGGGGTCCGGAAGGACAGGGGCGAGGAGGCCGAGGCCAACTTTTACGATATCGAGAATTTCACGTTTAACTATTCCTATAATGAGACCGACCACCGCGATTTCGAGATTGCGGAGTTGCGGGATCAAGATCTTAAAGCCGGATTAGTCTATAACCATGCCTTCAAACCGGTAGAAGTGGCCCCTTTTGTGAATAAGGATTCGCTTTTTAACGGGGCCTACTGGCAATGGCTGAAAGAGATGAATATAAGCCTCTTGCCAACCACGGTATCGGTCAATTCCAATTTCGATCGGCAGTTCAGCCAACAGCGTTTTCGGGATGTGGTCGAAGAAGGCGTCGAGACCTTGGACCTTCCGACCCTGAGGCAGCGCAACTATCTGTTCAACTGGCAATACGCGGTGAACTATGCCCTGACCAAATCGCTTCGCCTTAACCTGACCGCCAGCAACAATCACATCGTTCGGAATTACTATGAGGATTTTATAGACGGGGACGGTATCGAACGGCAGCGCATCAACGAAACCTTGGGGCTGTGGGACGGCTTTTGGGACCTTGGCCAACCCAACCGCCATGCCCAGCAATTGGAACTGAACTACGAGATTCCCTTTAGCAAGATTCCTGCCCTCGATTTCATCAACGCGCAGTACAGCTATACAAGCAACTTCGACTGGCAGCGCGGCGGTGACGCCCTTCGGGAGGTCGCCGGGTCGGACATCAACACCGTACAGAACGCCAGTACCCACAACCTGACCGCCAACCTGACGATGGACCGGTTCTATAACCTGATCGGACTCAAAAAACGCATGGGCGGGGGACAGGATGCCGCCACGGTCCGGGAAGACAATGCAGGCAATCCCGGCGATGATACGGAAGATGGCGAAAAACCCAAAAAGAAAACCAGCGGTCTCTTTAATACGGCGGTCGACATTCTGACTATGGTCAAACGGCTAAACGTAAACTACAGCGAAAGCAACGGAAAGGTACTGCCCGGCTACACCCAATCCGTCGGGTTCGTCGGGTCGTTGCGGCCCTCGGTCGGCTTTGTGTTCGGAAGCCAGGCCGATGTCCGTTTTAATGCCGCCCGCCGGGGTTGGCTGACCAGTTTCGACGAGTTCAATGAACAGTACATCGAGAATACGAACAAGCAATTGAACATTACCGCCACCGCCGTGCCAACACCGGACCTGACGATCGATCTTTCCGCCGACCGGCAGTTTTCCAGCAGCTATCAGGAAAGCTTTAGCATCGGTGACGACAATACCTATAATGTACAGCTTGGCAACGACTACGGCAATTTCAGTATTTCCACCGTGATGATCGGCACGGTTTTCGGGCAGGGCGATGAGTTCACCTCCGAGAATTTCGAACAGTTCAAACAAAACCGGATAACCATAGCGAACCGTTTGGTGGCCGATCGGGGGCAGTCCCCAGGTACGCCCGACGAGAACGGATTTCCCCAACGCTACGGAAATACCCAACAAGACGTTCTGCTGCCCGCTTTCTTCGCCGCCTACACCGGCCAGGATGCCGAGCGGGTCAATCTGGATGTTTTTAGGCAGATACCTATCCCCAATTGGAACATCAAGTATACAGGCCTGATGCGCAACGAATGGTTCCAAAAGAAATTCCAGCGCTTTTCCCTAAGCCATGGATATCGTGCGGCCTATAGCATCAATTCCTTCCAAACCAATCTGGAGAAATCCCAGTTGCAGAACGACGGATTACCTGCTACCGATCCCGAGAGCGGCGATTTGCTATCCGATCTTATCCTGAACAATGTCGTCCTTACCGACGAGTTCAACCCCTTGATACGGGTGGATTTCGAGATGAAAAATTCCGTCAGCGTACTGGCCGAAATGCGGTCTAACCGCACCATGTCATTGAGCTTCGACAACAACCTAATGACCGAAATCAACGGCAAGGAGTACACTGTAGGTTTGGGCTATCGCTTTAAGGATGTCCAGTTCGTGACCAATATCGGCGGCAACAGGACCCGCCTGAAAGGCGACCTGAACCTCAAGGCCGACGTTACCCTGCGCGACAATATCACTATAATCAGAAACCTCGATATCGATAACAACCAGATCACTTCGGGCCAGAACCTGCTGTCTATCAAGTTCACGGCCGACTACGCCCTGACCAAAAGCCTGAACGCCTTGTTCTTCTACGACCACTCCTTTTCCCAGTTCGCAGTATCGACGGCCTTCCCGCAGACCACAATTAATACCGGGTTTACGTTGCGTTATAATTTTGGCAATTAATTAGGTTCAATTTTCCTCAAATTTTTTTGTCCCGCCCCTCGCGTCAAGAATTGAGTTTTTTCTTTGAAAATCGGTTCCGAATCGTTTACATTTGCCGTCAAACATGACCATTATGAATACCCCATCCCATTTAAAATACACCAAAGACCACGAGTGGATCAATCTCGACGGCGATATTGCAACCGTGGGCATCACCGATTTCGCACAAAGTGAACTCGGCGACATTGTTTACGTCGAGGTGGAGACCCTCGATGAGACCTTGGAAAAAGATGAGGTATTCGGCACGGTGGAAGCGGTCAAGACCGTATCGGACCTATTTGTTCCGCTGAGCGGGGAGATTATCGAGATCAACGAGGCGCTTGAAGATGCCCCTGAAAAGGTCAACTCCGACCCCTATGGCGAGGGATGGATGGTAAAGATCAAGGTAAGGGATACTTCCGAGGTCGACGGTCTGTTATCGGCAGCGGAATACAAAGAGCTCGTAGGTGCTGACGACTAGAAAGTTTAGCCTGCTCTTTTTTGTCTGGATGGTTTTCGTTACCTGGGCCAGCCTAGCGACTTTTCCTGATGAAGGTACCCCGGGTATTGACATTCCCCATTTCGACAAGGTGGTCCATTTTTGTTTTTATTTTGTCGCTGCGGTATTGGGTGCGCTTTCCGTTCGTGAAATTGCTCGCGGCCGAACCCCGATCACCAAAACCTTAGTATTCGTTGCTTTTGGCGTCATTGTTTTTGGTATAATTATTGAGGGTTTACAGTATGGATATACGACAGAGAGACAGGGCGATCCGTATGATATCGCGGCCAATAGTCTAGGCGCATTTGGGGGAGCGATGGCACTAAAATGGCTTTTTTCGGGAGGAAGTAGGTTAAAATGGGGATAGATTTTGTATTTTAAGGGAATATTTGGTTAAATTAGCGAACGATATAATAATATAAAGAATTAGGAAATGGAACCGAAAAAAAATCCAAAGTCGGATGTAGGTCGTAACAGCGGTCTTTATTTTGTAATAGGTCTGGCTTTAGTCATGGGGTTGGTCTACGGGGCACTGGAATGGAAAACCTACGACG
>DASSWC010000280.1:0-11918 GCA_035705395.1 Pricia sp.
GGATCGGACCGTGACGGTCTTGGTAGGTGCGTTTAGAAGCTTGGCCTGGTCCTCTTCAGATTTACCCATGATAAATGCCCCTCGCGGAATGAGCTCCATACCGTATGGTTTTTCGGGGTACCATTTCTTTCCTTCCACCCCGACTAGCTCTCCTTTCGTCCTTGATCCGCAACTGCTGAGCAAAAAGGCAAATGCTATAGATGATAACAATAGCTTTTTCATACTTTAGGTTAAATTTCGATTCTGTTATTGACTGTAAAAAAACTTTTTATTTCTACACTCTAAAACTGCGATTTGGTGGAATTATTGTATCCTCGGCTATTATACTTGAATTTTTTTCGACGGGATCCGAACTCAATTAAAGCCTTTTTTATAAGCCTTGTACCACCTTTCGGGAATGTTCTGGTCGCAAGCTTCCAGATAGTCCTTTTTGGTGCAAGGTAATAACGCAGGTGAATCGGTTTTAGTATGCGGGGTAAGAAGGGATGGCACTTCTACCCACCATCTATCGGTAAGGTGGCTATTGTAGAAAACCAACTGCTCGATATCGGTGGGTACGTTGTACTTGGTAAAGTCGTTTTCTTGATCAAAGGGCGATTCGGTGATGCGAAAATTGAAGCCTTCTACAAAATACCAGATAATCTGGGCCATAAGTTGGGCGGACTGTACCTTGTTCTCCATCTCGTAGATGCCGAAAATAGCTACCTTGTCGCTGATACCGGCATATCGGGCAATGGCGCAGATTTCGCGTCCCGTAAAGCCATTGGGAGAAAAGCTTTCGGGCAGCCCTATCTCACTGGCCCTGATGGCACGGGCGTCCATACTGACCATATGGGCGTTACGCAATACAGGTTCGGCCAGTGCAATATCGCTGCCCAAATCGCCCAGACGATAGGCGTCGAAAAAGAGCCGCTCCATCAGGTCGATCTCTTCCTGGGCATTGAAGTAACTTTGATAGCCGATGTTCGAAAAATTAAAAAGATTGTTGGGCTTTTCGGTGATGATCTTGCTCATATAGGAATGGGAGGAAATCAGCTCGTCGTCCATCCCGAAATCGAAACGGCTGTCGACCGCCACCAAATTGACCAGCTCCTTGATGCCGTCGAACGCCCGATAGGCTGGATAGGTCAGGTCTTGAGTGGCCCCGATGATGAGCGGTACTATATTTTTCCGCAAGAGTTCGGCTATCGTATTTTTTACGACAAAATAGGTGTCCTCAACCGTTTCGCCTTCCTCGATATCACCCATATCGACGAGATGGGAATTCCAGTTGCCACGAAACAGTTTGTAGAGTTGGATGCGAATGGCGGAAATATCGAGTTTTTCGGGCTTCTTTTCAAAGGCGTTCCGCGATTCACGAACCCCAATGATGGCAATGGAAACAGATCCGAGGTCGGGCGGACCATCCGTTTTGGTATGGATTATTAAATGGTTGCCGAGTGCCTGTGCCGGTAGCAGTTCGCGATACGCCAATACCTTGTCTTCAACGGGAACTAGAAAGTCGAATGCCATTCAGATAGTGTAAACTGATTAATTGACGTTGATTGGCGTGGTGTTTCTGATCGAATGGTTTTGGTGTTTCGGATCGAATGGTTGTGGTTGTGTGGTTTTATGCCCGGGATCCACTCTTACTATGGCAACGGGCCCGTTCTCTAGTTTTTCTTTTTCACCTTCGCCTTTTTCTTCTTTGGTGCCTTCTTTTCGAGCAGGGCCTTCGCCTCTTCCAAGGACATCTTCGCCGCATCGACCGATTTGGCGAGCTCTACTTTTGTTTTACCCTTGATAATATGATGCCGGCCCCAACGCGCCTTTTCAATCCGGATTCCCTCAGCGGGCCAGTGCTGTACGACCTTGTCCTTTTCCTTTTGCTTTTTGGCCTCAATCAGTTCGATCAGATCCTTTTCGGCCAGGTTGTCGAAATCGTATTTTTTATTGACGTTGATAAACATACCGTTCCACTTGATGTAGGGGCCGAACCTACCCACCCCCTTGGTCACGTCTTTATTCTCATAGATATATATCGGGGCATCGGCCTTTTGCTTTTCCTCAATAAGTTCTTTAGCCCTTTCGAAATCGACGTCGAAGGCGCTTTCGTTTTCACCCAGGGAAACAAACTTTTTGCCAAAACGCACGTAAGGCCCGTATCGCCCCACGTTCGCCTCCACTTCCTCCCCTTCAAAAACGCCCAGTTTTCGTGGCAGTTTGAACAGCTCCATGGCCTCATCGTAGGTAATCGTATTAATGGATTGATCGGGCAAGAGACTGGCGAACTTGGGTTTTTCCTCATCTTCGACCGTACCGATCTGTACCATAGGTCCGAAGCGGCCCAAGCGCACAGCGACCTGTCGGCCCGTTTTCGGATCTTTGCCCAAGACCCGCTCCCCGCTGGCCCGTTCGGCATTTTCCTCGACATCGAGCACGGTGGGATGAAAATCCTTATAAAAGTCCCGCATCACCTTTTGCCAATCTTCGTCACCCTCTGCGATTTCATCGAAATCCTCTTCCACCTTGGCCGTGAAATTATAGTCTAGAATCGTAGCAAAATGGTTGACCAAAAAATCGTTGACGACCATACCGATATCGGTCGGCACCAACTTGCCCTTATCGGAGCCCACCGTCTCGGTGAGTTTCTTTTCCTTGACGGCCCCTGATTCCATGATCAACTGCATATAGTTTCTTTCGGTGCCCTCGATGGTTCCCCGCTCGATATAGCCCCGGTTTTGTATGGTCGATATCGTTGGGGCGTAGGTAGAGGGCCGTCCGATGCCGAGTTCTTCCAGTTTTTTTACGAGCGATGCCTCGGTAAAGCGGTACGGTGGTCGGGTAAAACGTTCGGTGGCGGTAATATGGTTGTTCAGCAAGGTATCGCCGACTTTCATAGCGGGCAGCATGCCGTCTTGTTCCTCGGGGGCATCCTCTTCGTCGGAGCCTTCCAAATATACTTTTAGGAAACCGTCGAACTTGATCACCTCGCCGTTGGCGGTGAATTCCTCCTCATGGGTATTGGCCTTGATCTTGACGTTGGTACGTTCGAGCTCCGCATCGCTCATTTGGGAGGCGATGGTACGCTTCCAGATCAGTTCGTACAATTTGGATTGGTCCCGCTCCAAGGAGGGCGATGTATTGGTGATTTCCGTCGGGCGGATGGCCTCGTGGGCCTCTTGTGCCCCTTTGGATTTTCCCTTGTAATTGCGCACCTTACTGTATTTCGCGCCATAGTTGTCGATAATGGCGTCTTTGGTCGCACTGATGGCCTCGCCGGACAGGTTGACGCTGTCGGTTCGCATGTAGGTAATCAATCCCGCTTCGTACAGACGCTGGGCGACTTGCATGGTTCTACCCACTGAAAAATAAAGCTTCCTTGAGGCTTCCTGTTGCAAGGTCGATGTGGTAAAGGGCGCGGACGGGGTTTTCTTGGCGGGCTTCTTGTCCAGGCTCGCTACCGAAAAATTGGCACCGATGTTCTGCTCCAGAAATTTCTGGGCCTCCTGCTGGGTCGGAAAGGTCTTGTTCAGCTTGGCGGAAAAAATACTGCCCTCTTCCGTCTTGAATTCCGCCGTAATCCGAAAGGATGCCTCGGGGGTAAAACCCTCGATATCCCTTTCACGCTCGACGATAAGCCGTACGGCAACGGACTGGACCCTGCCGGCCGAGAGTCCGGGCTTGATCTTCTTCCACAGTACCGGCGAAAGCTCGTACCCCACCAAACGGTCGAGCACCCGACGGGCCTGTTGGGCATTGACCAGGTTGTAGTTGATTTCCCGGGGATTATCGATCGCCTTTTGGATGGCGGATTTGGTAATGGAATTGAAAACGATGCGCCGGATCTTTTTCTTGTCCAATTTCAGTTCCTCGGCCAAATGCCATGAAATGGCCTCTCCCTCACGGTCCTCATCACTGGCCAACCAGATGGTCTCGGCCTTATCGGCCAGGTCTTTCAGTTTTTTGACGATCGCCTTCTTGTCTTTATCGACAATATATTTGGGTTCGAAGTTTTTCTCGACATCTACCCCCAGTTCCTTGCTGGGCAGGTCGGCGATATGTCCGAAACTGGACTCCACTTTATACTCCTTCCCTAAAAATTTCTCTATCGTCTTTGCCTTCGCAGGGGACTCTACAATCACTAAATTCTTGGCCATATATCGCTTTTCGAGCCACAAAAGTAAATGAATTTTTTAATTTGGGGCCATACCTTAATATATAGGCAAAAAAAAACGTCCCGAATTTCGGGACGTATCCAATAGGGTTTTTTGCGGTCTAACGGAGATCGAACGTACTTAACAACCGAAGGTTATCATCAAAATAAGTATATTGATAGAGTATCCTATCGCCGATCATAAGCAAGGATTTCTCCAAGGGGATGACGTCATAGGTTATGATATCTTCGAAGTGTCGTAATAGCTTTAGGTTTTCTACGTCGGTTTTGTCGTAGACCTTGAGGCCGTCGTCGCCGTCGCATATAAACAGTTTATTGTCCTTAAAGCCCAGCCCATTCGGGCCTTTGAGCGGATAGAACTTCTTGAGCACGGGATGCTTCAGATCGGTCAGGTCGACGATGTAGAGTCCGCTTTCGGTATTGCCGCAGAAATTGTCCCCTTTTAGGGTCACATAGGCGTAATTGCCGTCCACAACTACAGGATCACAGGCGGTACCGTGTATGAATTCGGACACATACATCGGCTTGGCGGGCGTCGAAATATCGTAGATATACATCCCTTGGGGGCCGCCCAGAAAAAGCTTGTCGCCCTGGTTGTAAATGGTCTCGATGGCGCCATTGGCGAAGACCTCTTGCTGGGCCTTCGGATTGTCGAGATCCGAAATATCGAAAATATTGATGCTCGACCACTCCACCGCATACAGATAATCGCCCACGATTTTAAAGCGTGCCAGGGAACCACCTTGGCCGGTGACTGACCCACTGTCCGAGGAGGGCGTTGCGGCCACCTCTGCCCCGCTGCTGTTAAAAGCCATATCCATGTTGACCATTTCCGGATTGTAGCCGAACCTGCTTTCAAAATCGATAGGGGACAGACGTTCAGTTTTGACTTCCCATCCGATAATGGCTTCCTTTGCGGGATCAACATCGCCGTAATCGAAAAAATCGGCCTCGGGCCAATCCACATCCCATCCTACGGTACACCAAAATTCCTGATAAATGGCATTCTCCATCCTCCGGGCGGGAGGGATGTTGTCGATATCCGAAATATCGAGTACGACCAGGTCACCGTAGCTGTCCGCGTACAAACGGTCATCCTTGATGGAGATATCGTTGTTACCTTCCATTTTGATAAAGCCGATATTCTCGGGGGCGCTCGGGTCGCTATTATCCAGAATATGGAAACCGCGGCTCACATCGTTCACAAACACATAATCTTTATACGCGTAAATTTTACCCGATTCCTGTATCGGCACAGGCTCGGTAACGGCAACGGCCTCTTCCTTAAAAGCCGATAATTCCGCGGTCAACGGAGTTGCTATGCGATATTCCCGTGAATCCGGCAAAATATCGTCCCTATCCCCTTCACAGGAAAGGAGTCCAAATACGGCGGCGAAAAGCGGTAACAATAGGATCTTTTTCATTGTACTGGATTTTTAAAGTGGTCAATTATAAAGCGGTCGAACCTTATGGAATGTTCCACTACGTCAAAACGTATTCGGGCATTCTATCTCTAAGATACACAGGATGCTATAAGGTTGCGTGGGATTTTAAATTAATTTTAGTACTGTCAAATTGTCACTAAATTGGATTTAATGCTATCTTTGCCGTCCGCTAGTTAAAGCGGATGCACTTGAGGATGGTTTAGCATATGGAAAGGATAATCGACGAATCGGTACAAGGTACTACGCTATCGCTGGAAGGGCAAAAAGCCAACGGCCGGAAGCTGTATATCGAGAGCTATGGCTGCCAGATGAACTTTTCCGATAGCGAGATCGTGGCGTCGATCTTGGCGGGGGAGGGATTTGATACCACCCAGGAACTAAACGAGGCCGACCTGGTGCTGGTCAATACCTGCTCCATCCGGGAAAAGGCCGAAATGACGGTACGCAAGCGGCTCGAGAAATTCAATGCCGTGAAACAGGAACGTCCGCACATGAAAGTGGGCGTTTTAGGATGCATGGCCGAACGCCTGAAGCATCAATTTCTGGAAGAAGAAAAAATAGTAGATCTGGTCGTGGGGCCCGACGCTTACAAAGACCTACCCAACCTGATACAGGAAATCGACGAAGGACGCAGCGCCGTCAATGTCATTCTTTCCAAGGATGAGACCTATGGCGATGTCGCGCCCGTGCGCCTGAATTCCAACGGTGTCACCGCTTTTGTGAGCATCACCCGTGGTTGTGACAATATGTGTACCTTCTGTGTGGTGCCGTTTACCAGGGGGCGCGAACGCAGCCGCGACCCACGGTCCATCCTTGCGGAAGTCAATGATTTATCGAACAAAGGCTTTAAGGAAGTTACCCTGCTCGGCCAGAATGTGGACAGTTACCTTTGGTACGGTGGGGGACTGAAAAAAGATTTTGCCAAAGCCACTGACATGCAGAGGGCCATGGCCGTTGATTTTGCACAATTGCTGGAAAAAGTAGCCTTGGCCCAGCCCCGCATGCGTATCCGTTTTTCGACCTCGAACCCGCAGGATATGACGTTGGATGTCATCCGTACGATGGCGCAATACGATAACATCTGCAACTATATACACTTGCCGGTGCAGAGCGGCAGCGACCGGATTTTAAAGGCGATGAACCGCTTGCATACCCGTCAGGAATATTTCGAACTCATCGACAACATCCGGAAAATCATTCCCGATGTCGCCATTTCCCAGGATATGATTACCGGCTTCCCCACCGAAACGGAAGCGGACCATCAAGATACGCTCTCCCTCATGGAATACGTCAAATACGATTACGGGTTTATGTTCGCCTATTCCGAACGGCCGGGCACGCTGGCGGAACGCAAGTTGGAAGACGACGTACCGCAGCAGGTCAAAAAAAGAAGGTTGTCCGAAATTATCGCCCTGCAACGCGAACATTGCCAGGCACAGACCGAACGGCATCTGGGCAAAGTTCAGGAAGTGCTCATAGAGGGCACCTCCAAAAAATCGGAGGCCCATTGGATGGGGCGCAACTCACAGAATACCGTAGCCGTTTTTCCGAAAGGGGAGTATAAGGTAGGGGATTTTGTGATGGTGCGGATGGATGATTGTACCTCGGCCACCTTGATCGGGGAAGCTGTTGGGAAGGTGGAGTAACACGTGAACTATTAGAAAATAAATGGAATCCATTCAAGCCATAAAACAGCGTTTCGAGATTATTGGAAACGACCCAAAGCTCAACCGGGCGTTGGAGAAGGCCGTGCAGGTCGCGCCGACGGATATTTCCGTGTTGGTTACGGGTGAAAGTGGGGTCGGCAAGGAGGCCATCCCCAAAATCATCCACTCCCTTTCGCACCGCAAACACGCCAAATACATCGCGGTTAATTGCGGGGCCATACCCGAGGGTACTATCGACAGTGAGCTGTTCGGCCACGAAAAAGGAGCCTTTACCGGTGCCACCCAGACCCGTAGCGGCTATTTTGAGGTGGCCGATAGCGGCACGATTTTTTTGGACGAGGTCGGCGAACTGCCCCTGACCACCCAGGTGCGGTTGCTACGTGTGCTCGAAAACGGGGAATTCCTGAAAGTGGGATCTTCACAGGTACAGAAGACCGATGTACGGATCGTAGCGGCCACCAACATCAATATGTTCGAGGCCATCAAAAAAGAAAAATTCAGGGAGGATCTCTACTATCGTTTGAGCACGGTGGAAATCCACATTCCCCCCTTGCGCGAACGAAAGGACGACATCCATCTCCTTTTCCGCAAATTCGCATCGGATTTCGGTACCAAATACAAGATGCCGACCATCCGTTTGGAAGACGACGCGGTTGAAGTAATGCTGAAATACCGTTGGCCGGGCAACATCCGCCAACTCCGTAATATCGCCGAACAGATCTCCGTGCTCGAACAGAGCCGATCCGTATCCTGGGAAACGTTAAAGGGATACCTTCCGGACTCCAGTGGAACGCACCTGCCGGCCGTTATCGGACAAAAGAAATCCGAAGGCGATTTTAGCAATGAGCGGGAAATTCTGTACAAGGTACTTTTCGACATGAAAAGTGACCTCAACGACCTGAAAAAACTGACCTTGGCCCTGATGCGGAACAATGACGGCGAAAAGGTACAGGAAGAGAACGAAGGCCTTATCCAAAAAATTTACGGCAATAACGGGGAAGATCCGCCCGATGATGACCGTGATCCGCTGGAGGTGCTGTCCTTGCCCGAACATGATTCGCAAGGTTCGTCGGCCACAAACTCCGCATCAAGGTCACCACAGGAAGACAAGTACCATTTCGCCGAAGAGATCGAGGAAGAAGAAACCCTATCTTTACAGGAAAAAGAGGTAGAGCTCATCAAAAAATCACTAGATCGCAACCGCGGCAAACGCAAGGCCGCCGCCGCCGAACTCGGTATCTCCGAGCGGACGCTCTACCGAAAAATTAAGCAGTATGATCTGTAAATCCAGTACGGAGGAAGGTTCCGTAAAAAAACGATTTTTAAAACTCCTGTTTTTGTCGTTGATGGCGTTGGGTCTGAACGGCTGCGGCATTTACAACTTTACCGGAGGAGACGTGGGAACAGCGACGTCATTTACCGTGCCGCGGTTCCATAACTACGCCACCCAGAGTCCCGGTTCCGTTTTTGAACCGGGATTGGAACGTGATTTTACCCAGGCGCTGCAGGACCGGATTTTGAACCAGACCAGCCTTGACCTTACCCCCTCCGACGGCGATCTGTTGTACGAAGGGGAAATCGTTGAGTACCGTATATCACCTATGAGCGCCACTGCCCAGCAGACTGCCGCCCAAAACCGCCTGTCGATGGCGGTGAACGTACGTTTTTACAACAAGACGAAGGAAGATGCCGATTTCGAGCAACGCTTTTCGTTTTTTTACGACTTTCCGGCGGCGACGCAGCCCTCCGCAATAAAAAGCGAGGCACTGGAGGTCATTTTCGAACGGATTACGCAAGATATATTTAACGAATCTCTGGCAGATTGGTAGAGTGCATTGGGAATGAACGCAAAAGACTTCACATACCTGCTACAAAATCCCGACAAGGTGGTCTCGCCCGTACAGACCCACCAGTTGGAAGAGGTATTGGAAGAATATCCGTATTTTCAGGCGGGCCGGGCCCTATATTTAAAGGGACTCAAAAACCTGAACAGCTTTAAATACAATAAAGCCCTGAAACGTACCGCGGCCCATACCGCCGATCGTGAAGTGCTTTTTGATTTTATCACCTCGAAAAAATTTTTACAGAACACTACAGCCGATAGGCTCTCGGGCAGGACTACGGCCTTGATCGACACGGAAATTTATTCGGAAGAAGTCATCCCGCAATCGGACAGCGATACATCCAAACCTTCGGAAGTCCCAACCAAGACTTCGGAAGACCCTACCAAAACTTCGGAAGTCGCAACCAAGACTTCGGAAGACCCTACCAAAACTTCACGAGATACCTCCCTCCCACTTTCCAAAGCCGAGGCGGATGCCCTTTTAGACCCGAAACTCTTTACCTCAAAGGACCCAAATATCGACGAGGCGATTTCCGAGGCCAAGAAAAGGGCATCCGAGGAGTTGGAAATCGGCGAGCCCCTTCCATTTACCAAAAAAGAGAAATATTCCTTCGGTGAGTGGCTACGCCTAACCTCCTACAAACCGGTCAAAAGAAACAAAAAACCTTCCGGAGGATTGGACGAAAGGGAAATGGAGGACATCCATTTTCCCTTGGAAGAAGGAAATCCCAAGCAGAAAAAATTCGATCTTATCGACAAATTCATCGCCGACAATCCCAAGATACAACCCCAGAAAGACGTCCCGAAAATAGCCATTGGGGATTCGGTCAAATTCGATACCAAAGAGCTGATGACCGAGACCCTGGCCAAGGTCTATCTCGAGCAAAAAAAATTCAAAAAAGCCATACAGGCCTACAAAATTTTAAGTTTGAAATATCCGGAAAAAAGTGGTTTCTTTGCAGATCGAATCAAGGCGGTCGAACGGTTGAAGGACAATGCCCCATAGCGCATTGTCCAATGACCCATACCTAATAATTGTACGAACAATGAGTACGTTTACCATTTTCCTCATCCTTATCATAGTGGTCTGTTTTCTTTTGATACTTGTTATCATGGTCCAAAACCCTAAAGGCGGTGGGTTGTCGTCCTCTTTCGGTGGCGGTGGCAGCCAAGTGGTCGGAGGGGTCAAAAAGACCGGCGATTTTTTGGATAAAAGTACCTGGACCCTTGCCATTCTGTTGGTCGTCTTGATACTGGCCTCCAATGTGCCCCTGAAGGGAAATTTCGGCGAGGGCGACTCAAAACTGCTCAACGGTGACCCCGTGGAGACGACCGTGCCGGAAACCGTTCCCGAAACCGTCCCGGAAACCGTGCCCGATAATCCTTCCGCTCCGGCGACCGACGATTCGAATTCGGCAACGGACAGTTTGTAAATAAAATTCAGCAGTCCGGTTGCGAAATACCCGGATATCTGAAGACCCTACCTGGCTATCCCCAAAAAAAGAAGACCCTACCTGGCTATCCCCAAAAAAAGAAGACCCTAGCGAGTCCACCCCCCAAAAACCGGAATATTTTATCATCATAAAAACCCTAAAATGCCAGCGTTAATGACAAGCTGGCATTTTTGTTTTAACAAAGTGTCAGTTTTGATGTCGTGGCATAATTTCTGCCTAGTTTAAAGGAGAATTTCATTTTTCAAACTAAAAACTATAAATATGGCAAAAGTCACCATTAAACCATTGGCCGATCGCGTACTTATCGAGCCCATGGAAGCCGAGACCAAAACTGCGTCCGGTATCTACATTCCCGACACGGCAAAAGAGAAACCCCAACAAGGTAAGATCGTCGCTGTCGGCCCAGGCACCAAAGATGACAAGGTAACCGTCAAGGTCGGCGATAAAGTGCTTTACGGCAAGTATGCCGGTACTGAACTCAAGCTCGAGGGCAAAGATTACCTGATGATGCGCGAAAGTGACGTTTTGGCCGTCATCTAGAAAGTTTCTTTTTGCCATTCCCGCACAAACAGGGTATCTCTTGAAGCGAGGATCGGCAAGAACTTTTTGAAAGAACGCTTGAAGAACAATAAAAAAATTTCCGTCGTAGCCGGAATAAAAACACTAACATTAGATTCCCGCCATCGCGGGTAAAAATTTAAAGTTTATTATGGCAAAAGATATTAAATTCGATTTGAAAGCACGTGACGGCCTCAAAAGAGGAGTCGATGCTTTGGCAAACGCAGTAAAGGTGACCTTGGGACCCAAGGGACGAAACGTAATCATAAGCAAATCCTTCGGCGCGCCACAGGTGACCAAGGATGGCGTTTCGGTAGCCAAGGAAATAGAATTGAAGGATCCCCTGGAGAACATGGGTGCTCAAATGGTCAAGGAAGTTGCGTCAAAGACCAACGATTTGGCCGGTGACGGAACCACAACGGCAACCGTGCTGGCACAATCCATCGTCAAGGAAGGATTGAAGAACGTTGCCGCCGGCGCCAACCCTATGGACCTGAAAAGGGGCATCGACAAGGCGGTCCAGGCCGTTGTGGCCAATCTGGCAAAGCAATCTAAAAAAGTGGGTGATTCCTCTGACAAAATAAAGCAGGTCGCTTCCATTTCGGCGAACAATGACGATTCCATCGGCGAACTTATCGCCGAGGCCTTTGGAAAAGTGGGCAAGGAAGGCGTTATCACCGTAGAGGAAGCCAAAGGTACAGAGACCTATGTCGACGTTGTAGAAGGAATGCAGTTTGACCGCGGATACCTTTCTCCCTATTTTGTCACGGATTCGGAAAAAATGGTCTCCGAACT
>DASSWC010000281.1:0-15279 GCA_035705395.1 Pricia sp.
AAAAAACAACGCAGCAATAAGGCCCTGGTCGACGAAATCAGTGCGACCCTCATCCTACAGGCCTATTTAAACAAGAGATAATGGTATTACCGATTGTAGCCTATGGGGACCCGGTCTTGCGCAAACTGTGTAGCGAGGTGCCCGAGGATTTTCCCAAACTCGACCAATTGGTGCAGAACATGTACGAGACGATGTACAACGCGCACGGTGTCGGCTTGGCGGCCCCACAGATCGGGCTGCCACTCCGCCTGTTCGTAATTGATACTTCCCCTTTTGCGGAGGATGAGGACCTCTCCGTAGAAGACCGCAATGCGTTGAAGGACTTTAAAAAAACCTTTATCAATGCCCATATCGAGGAAGAAACCGGTACGGAATGGGCCTATAACGAGGGTTGCCTTAGCATCCCCGAAATACGGGAGGATATCAAACGAAAGCCCATCATCACGATTACCTACGACGATGCGGATTTCAAGGAACATACCGAGACCTATAATGGCCTATTGGCCCGGGTCATTCAGCACGAGTACGACCATATCGAGGGCATCCTGTTTACCGATAAGCTGTCCCCCTTAAAAAAGAGGATGCTGAAGGGAAAATTGAACGGCATATCCAAGGGAAATATTGATGTGGATTACCGGATGCGCTTTCCCAATCTCAAAAAAGCACGCTAAACCGTCCTGAAAATCCGCCGAAAAGTGTAATATTTGCCGTATAATTGATGCCGAGCGCACTAAATTGATACCAGTGATATGACCTTAGACAAAATTTTATCCGTCGCCGGAAAGCCCGGCCTGTACCGATTGATTACCCAAACCCGTGGCGGTTTCGTTGCGGAATCGTTGCTTGACAAGAAACGCGTTACAGTGGGCATGCGCAGCAACGTCAGCGTACTGGCAGAAATCGCCATCTACACGCTCGAGGAAGAACTGCCGCTGCGTGAGGTTTTTGCGAAAATCCAGCAAAAGGAAGACGGGGGAAAGACGTCGATCGGCCATAAAGAGGACAAGATTAAGTTGGAGGAATATTTTTTCGAGGTTTTGCCCAATTACGACGAGGCTCGCGTTTACCCCAGTGACATTAAAAAGGTTATCCAGTGGTATAATATTCTGCATGATAACGGGGTCACCGATTTTTCGGAGGAAGAAAAAAAGGAGGACGGGGAGAAGTCGGAAAGCACATCCACTGAGAAAAAACCCGAGGATAAAAGTTCTGGGGAAAAGCCCCAAGAAAGAAAGGCCCAAGAGAAAAAATCCGGTGCGAAAAACGCCAAAGACAAAAAACCGGTAGCCAAAAAAGCTGCCAGTCAGAAAGCTTCAGGGAAGAAAACAACCCCAAAAAATCCGGCGGCCAGAAAGAAGTAGGACGCCGGTCGCGGACACCCATATCGATTTTTCGGAATAAAATCGGACAGCCGTCTTCAGATACAACCTCGATTTTATTTAGCGGTGATCAAAACGATGGCAAGTTCCGTTCACCGGAGCGAGTTTTAATCCTTTCTGATTTCCTCATAGGTATATTTGCTTTTCTTCCAATCAATGAGGGGCGAGGGGTAATACTTCACGTCCATCCTATCGAGAAACGGGGCTTGGTTCGCCAATCTTATCTTATAATTTTCCCAATCCCGATTTTCGGGAGTCGACCAGCTGAGCTCGGAATAGCCGATGGCCCTTGGAAAGGCGAGATAGGCGAGCTCGTCGAAACTGCTGATGGTTTCCGACCATAAGGGTGCTTCGATGCCGAGGATATTCTCCATGGGAATACCATCATAGCTTTCCGGCGTCCACACATAGGCGGTATCCACCGGAATGTAGGCCGCCCAATGTAGCCCATGCTTGGAGAGGCTGTCATACTGCATATCGAGATAGGCCTTTTTGGCAGGGGAAAGAATGACTTTAAGTCCCTTATCGACCGCCTTTTGTGCATTTTCGCCGCTGCTCCAGTATTGGACGATGGCGGTGGTGTCGATGTCCGCCGTCACGATTTCGTCCCACCCAATCATGCGTTTGTCGTACTTTTGCACGATTTTCTGCACCTTCTCTACGAAATACCGATAATCATTTTTTTGCGTGACATGGCTTTCATCGCCCCCGACATGAAAATACGGTCCGGGCGTCATTTCGGAAATTTCGCGGACTACATCGTCGATAAAGGCGTAGACGGTATCCTTTCGGGTGTCGAACGTACTGAAACCGACGCGCGTACCGGTGTACGGCTCCACTTTTTTACCATTGCCGTTTAAAAAGGGATAGGCCACCGAGGCCGCATTGGTATGGCCGGGCATATCGATCTCGGGCACAATGGTAACGAAATGCGCTGCCGCATAGGCCACAATGTTCTTGTAATCCTCTTGGGTATAAAATCCCCCTTCCCCGCCACCTACCTCGGTAGGGCCGCTCACCTCGGTCAGTTTAGGCCAGGATTTGATTTCGATCCGCCATCCCTGATCGTCCGAAAGATGTAAATGCAGTACGTTGTATTTGTAGTAGGCGAGCAGGTCGATGTACCTTTTCACATCTTCCACGCTAAAGAAATGCCGGGCGACATCGAGCATGGCCCCGCGATATTCGAAAACGGGCCGGTCGACGATTTTTCCCGTAGGAAGGGTCCAAACCTTATAATCCGCCAAGGTATCGTTGCTGGTTTCCGGGATGATCTGCCGTAGGGTTTGAATGCCGCGAAACGCCCCTTCGGCGGTGTTGGAATTCAGGATAACGGAATCGGCGGTAACGTAGATTTGATAGGCTTCGGGGGCATCGAGTTCGAGACTGTCCGAGCGGTTGATGTAGATGATGCCTTGCCGATCGGGAACCTCGGCGACGTTCACGGGAATATCCAAACCGGTCTTGGCTTCTATCTTGTCCGCCAAAAATGCGCCCACCTCCGGAAAACCGGATGCATTTTGGGACGTATAAATGGCCGAAAATTTATCCAATGCGAACCCGCCGTGGGTTGCGATAATCTTCATCGGCTTGGGAATCATGTATTCCATCGCCAGATCGGTCTTCGGAAAGTTCAGCACGCGCTTCTTTTTTCCGGGTTCGCAAGAAAGGAAGGCTACCAACGCACAGCAGAGCAGCAAGCTTTTGATCAGGATTTTCATAGTACCTACGGTTTGATTTTGACCTCAATTCACAAAAGGGCGCAGCACGTTTTGCCAGATATCGTATCCCTTGGCATTCATATGCAGTCCGTCGTCGATAAAAATATCTTGTTTCACCTCCCGGCCGTCCAGCATGGGATCCCATATGTTGGCATATTCCACGGCGGGATTGTCCTCTGCGAGCCGCTCCATTTTGCGGTTGAGCCGCATGTACTTACTTCTCAAGTTCCATCGGGCGATACTCGGTTTGGCGGGCAGGAGCACGACCTGGGTTGTGGAATCGTTTCTGTGGATGGCGTTGATGATCTGTTTTAGATCCTTTATTATGGCATCGGACTTCTTTTTGGCGAACAAATCATTATCCCCCTCATAAATAAATACCTTTTTGGGATGGAAACGAAGTATCAAATCGTAGATATAAAAGGATAGGTCGGACGCTTGCGAACCGCCGAAACCGGTATTGACAATCCGATGTTGCGGAAACCTTTCCTGAAGATCCTGCCACATACGGATGCTCGAACTACCTGTAAAGACTATGGTTTCATCGGAACGGTCGAAAGCGGTATCGTACTTCTTCTGGATGGCCTCGACCTCATCCTTAAATCGTGAAGGATCTTGGGCACTACCCGTAAATGGCATTGATACGGCGAGAAGGATAAAGACGAGAGGATAAAATTTCATGGTACGGTCTGATCGGGCAAGTTACTTTTTTATTTGCGATACTGCAAGGGAGTTTGTGGCTTAGACCCCTATCCATAAATAGACCAGAGCCGCCAAAAATCCCCCGAACAAGGGGCCGACGACCGGCACCCAGGCATAGCCCCAATCGCTACCCTCTTTTTCTTTGATCGGTAGCAGCGCATGCATGATCCTCGGGCCCAGATCCCGGGCGGGATTTATGGCGTAACCGGTAGGGCCGCCCAGTCCAAACCCGATTCCTACCACCAAAAGTGCTACCGGCAAGGCGTCAAGGGCTCCCAGTTTGATGGGTTCGTCAGAAATGGTACCGCCCGCGATATAAAATACCCCGAAGACGAGGGCAAAGGTGCCGATGGCCTCCGTGACGAAGTTCCAAAAGGGACTCCGAATGGCTGGGGCCGTGGAAAAGGTGGCTAATATGGCCCTGAGATCCTTCGTGGCCTCGTATTGTTTTTTATAGGCTAGCCATACCAAGAGGTTTCCCATCATGCCCCCCAGAACCTGGGCCAACATGTAGCCGGGTACAAGCTCCCACGCAAATTTCCCGGCCGTCGCCAGACCTAGGGTCACGGCCGGATTTATATGGGCACCGCTCACATCGGCACTGATAAACACACCGATAAAAACGGCCATGCCCCAGGCCAGGGCAATGCCCGTCCATCCCGAATCCGATCCCTTAGTGCCTTTGAGTACGATATTGGCTACGACGCCGTTACCGATAAGTATTAGCATGGCAGTTCCTATAAATTCAAAAAGATATACGGTCATGGGGTTGGTTTTTAGGAGGATGTTTCCCTGTTCGTTTTAATCGTTCGAAAAGATAGAAATAATAAATAACATGGTATGGCTTTTTCCATCACACCCCAAATTGCCTTAAATGGTGGTCGAGATGTTTTGAGAACATGGTATTCCATTCCGTAGCATTTAATTTTCCGAAAGCATGGTTCTCCTTCCGGTCAAAATGTTCAGCGCCCAGTTTTTGGGTTTTTCCGATGTGCTCGATCAGACGTTGCTTTTCGGTCTCAAAATCCCGCGCATCCGTAATCAGGAATACCGGTGCCGTGCGAAGGTTCTTTTTATAGGGCTTGGGACCTACTACGATTTTTTTGGCAAAAACTTGCACCAGAAATTTTTGGATAGCATTCGGTTGGGGATGCTTGTCCGTATACACCAGTTCATAGGCAACGTTGCAGTGCGCCAACATTTCCGAGACGTTCATTTTGCCCCATTCCGGCTGGGATTCCGGGGTCAGGGCTTTGATTCGACCTACAGTTTCTTGGGCCTCTTTTTCGTCGAAAAGGTTCTTCCAATCCATTGGCGTCAGTTTTAGGGTGATTTACAAAATTTCTACCGCACGCCGTGGACGGCCATTTCTAAAGTATAGACTGAATCCATCGCCGTAATAAAAAGCGTTTTTTGTTCGGGTCCGGCGAAGGTCACGTTTGCGGTCCATTTCTCCGGTACGGGAATGTGATGTATCTGCTTTCCGGAAGGGTCGAAAACGGTGACGCCATCGCCGGTGAGATACACATTCCCCAGATTATCCAGCGTCATGCCATCGGAACCCATATCGGCAAACAATTTTTTACCGGCAAGGGAACCATTTCTCTTTATGGAATAAACGTAGGTTTTTTTGGCGCCGTTATCGGACACGTAGAGCGTTTTGCCATCGGGCGACCCGATAATCCCGTTCGGCTGGTCAAAATTATCGTCGGCCACGATGCTGGGAGCATCGCTACCTGGTGCCAGGTAATAGACGCGCCGCGCGTCCTGCGGGGCTTTTTTGTGGTCCCACCACGGGCGTTGGTAATAGGGATCGGTAAAGTAAATGCCCCCCTGGCCGTCGACCCAAAGGTCGTTGGGACCGTTCAATTTTTTATCCTTAAAATCCGTTACCAACACGGTCACCTTTTTATCCCTGTCGATACGCCAAAGTTCATTTTTTTCATCGGCGGCGGCCAATAGGTTGCCGTCATGGTCAAAATAAAGTCCGTTTGATCGCCCCGCAGGTTTCATGTAGTCCGAAACGGAATTGTCGGCCGCGTTCCATTTTACGATACGATTGTTGGGCTGGTCCGTGAAATAGACATCACCGTTGCCGTCGACGGCAGGCCCTTCGGTAAATTCGAACCCATCGGCTACCAGTTCAAGTTGCGCACCTTTTGCGATGATAGCGGCATTCTTCGTCTTCTGCGCCTTGCACGATATAGGGGCCGTCATAAAAATGAACGCCAGGCCGACGGGGGAAATCAAATAGATTTTCATAAAAATACCTGTTAAAAGGGATCAAGATACTGAAATTCGGCAAAGAAAACCCGAACAGACACGTACTTTTGCATGAAATTTAATCCGCATGAATTCCAGACCAGTACAACTACAGGCTTTTGACCGTTTACTTTCGATCATGGACGAGCTCCGTGCCCAGTGCCCGTGGGACAAAAAACAGACCATGCAATCCCTTCGCCACCTGACCATCGAGGAAACCTATGAACTCGGTGACGCCATTTTGGACGATAATCGGGAGGAAGTGAAAAAGGAACTCGGCGATATGCTGTTGCACATTGTATTTTACGCCAAGATTGGTTCCGAGACCGGGGATTTCGATATCGCCGACGTGTGCAACGATATCTGTGAAAAGCTGATCCACCGGCATCCGCATATTTATGGCGACGTCGAGGTGCAGGATGAGGGGGATGTTAAACGCAACTGGGAAAATATCAAGCTGAGGGAAGGAAAAAAAAGCGTACTGGAAGGAGTGCCCATGGGCCTCCCCGCCCTGGTAAAGGCCAACCGGATACAGGATAAGGTCGCCGGCGTCGGCTTCGATTGGGAAAGACCCGAACAGGTGTGGGAAAAAGTACAGGAAGAATTGCGGGAATTGCAAGGGGAAATCGAATCGGGTGATCCGGAAAAACGGGAAGCGGAGTTCGGTGACGTGCTGTTTTCCCTCGTCAACTATGCCCGTTTTTTGGATATCGACCCTGAAAACGCCCTCGAACGCACCAACAAAAAGTTTATTGGCCGCTTTCAATACCTCGAGCAAAAGGCCAAGGAACTCGACAAACCGTTAAGGGACATGACCCTGGCCGAAATGGATGTTTTTTGGGAGGAGGCGAAGAAGGTTTAAATGTCCGAGGCACGGCCAAGGTTCAAAGGTATCGATTAAACCTGTCTCAAACCTTAATTGCCTTGAATCTTGAACATCTATTAAACAAGAATTAAACTTCAAACCAATCCAGCTAGGAAATTCCCAAAACCATAAACATTTTCCCTTGAAAGCCTACACCCGCGAATTCCGCTATAACATCAAGCTTGCCGTGCCGGTGATCATGGGCATGTTGGGGCATACGCTGGTACAGTTGGCGGATAATATTATGGTCGGTCAGCTGGGTACGGCGGAATTGGCTGCGGTATCGCTGGGCAACAGCTTTGTATTTATCGCCATGTCCCTCGGCATAGGATTTTCGACCGCTATTACGCCCTTGGTCGCCGAGGCCGACGGCGCGGGCCAAAAGGCGGACGGCAAAAGCGCCTTGAAGCACGGACTGGTGCTCTGCACGGTTTTGGGGGTGGCGCTTTTCGGGATCATCCTGTTGGCCAAACCCTTGATGTACGCGATGGAACAGCCGCCGGAAGTGGTCAAATTGGCCATACCCTATCTCGATCTGGTTGCCTTCTCATTGGTGCCGCTGATTATCTTTCAGGCATTCAAGCAATTTTCGGAAGGCTTGTCCCAAACAAAATATCCGATGTATGCGACGATACTGGCCAATGTGATTAATGTGGTATTGAATTATCTGTTGATCTTCGGTTCGTTCGGCTTCCCAAAATTGGGTATCGTAGGTGCTGCTATCGGTACCTTGGCCGCGCGGTTGTTTATGGTGGGTTATCTCTGGTACCTACTTAAACGCCGGGAAAAATTCCGATATTACGTAACGGGATTCCATTTTCGAAAGTTGGAACGCCGGGTGATGGACAAGATCATCGGCCTCGGATTTCCATCGGCCTTGCAAATGTTTTTCGAGGTCGCTATTTTTACTTCGGCTATCTGGCTATCCGGGGTCTTGGGAAAAAATGCCCAGGCGGCTAACCAGATCGCGCTGAATCTGAGCAGCATGACCTTTATGTTCGGGATGGGCCTTGGGGTAACGGCCATGATCCGGGTGGGCATTCAAAAAGGATTGCGGAATTTCGACGATTTACGCCGTATTGCCAAGTCCATTTTCTTGCTTACCTTTTTGTTGGAAATTGGTTTTGCCGCCCTTTTTCTACTCGGCCGCCATTGGTTTCCCACCCTGTATCTCGATGGGAACGATGTGGCCCATATGGCGGATAACGCCGCCGTGATTGCCCTGGCGGCGGAGCTGCTGCTGGTGGCCGCTTTCTTCCAGATTTCCGATGGCATACAGGTCGTTGTATTGGGGGCGCTGCGGGGCTTGCAAGATGTCAAGATTCCCACCCTCATTACCTTTCTGGCCTATTGGGCCATTGGTTTCCCGGTCATGTACTATCTCGGGCTCCATACCGACCTGGAAAGTACCGGCATTTGGTTCGGACTGTTGGCGGGCCTGACCGCTTCGGCGATTCTGTTGTATATTCGCTTCGATTTTCTCACTAAAAGGTTGACGGCGGTCCAGAAGATATAATTTAGCTGCCGCGAGTTGAGGCCGCGTACCGCAAGTTAAAACCGGAAGCCGGATGTAGTAGTCAAGTGCAGGAGACTATATGGTAGGAGAAGAGGTTAAGAGCAGGAGGCTATGAGGCTCATGGTCTGTTATTAGTTTATCAAAAAAATGCATATGGAATTCCCAAAATTTCTGTTAGGCGATAACACCGATTATCCCTCCGCGGTATTTGTCGTTCATACCGAATATCCGCGTTTTATCATCAACCTCGAAAATGATGAAGTGGAGTGGCTCGAGGATTTTTCAAAGGAGGATGAAAGGGAACTGGAAGCCGAAACCGAAAGCTTGATCGGGCAGGCCAACGCTTTTTACGATCGGGAGATTTCCCGTTATGATATACCCTAATCCTACCGAAACAAGATATGCTGGACGATCTTATCCATTACGACAAAGAACTCTTCCTCTTTCTCAACCATCTGGGCAGCGAAAATTGGGATGGGTTCTGGTTGTTGATGACCGACAAGCTGGGGGTTGTCAATATCTCCGTCTACTTGCTGTTGCTCATCCTTTCCTACAGTACTCTCGGATTAAAAAAGACCGCAATGGCCGTGGTGGCCGTCGCGCTTATGATCGCAGCCACGGATCAGCTGGCCAATCTTTTTAAGGAGGGGGTGGAGCGCCTACGGCCCTGTTATGACCCCGAAATCAATGAGGCCGTGCGATTGGTGAAAAGTTCCTGCGGGGGCAAATTCGGATATTTTTCCGCCCATGCGGCGAACCATTTTGCCGTGGCCTTTTTCTTTACGCTGTTGCTGAAATTCAAGTTCCGCTATATCGGAATTTTCCTGATGGTCTGGGCCTTTTTGGTCGCGTACAGCAGAGTTTACATTGGCGTCCATTTTCCGTTGGATGTGCTTTCCGGGGCCGTAATCGGCCTGATGGTAAGCGGGTTGTTTGTAAAGTTGTATATCTTTGCGATAGATAGGTTCCCCAAATGATATCCAACCGAAGATACTGGCTTTTACTGGTTATGATCGTTTTGGTGTATGTTGCCGGAATGTTCGTGACCTTGATGGAGAACGATTCCGCACAGTTCGCCGTAATGGCGATGCGTATGTACCAGGAAAACGACTTTATCAATCTGTTCAAGGGTACTGAGGAGTACTTGGATAAACCGCACATGCACTATTGGCTTGCGGCGCTGTCCTTTAAGCTATTTGGACTTTATGATTGGGCCTACCGCATTCCCGCACTTCTTGTTACACTTTTAGGGGCCTACAGCTGCTTTGGCCTGGGCAGACTGCTCTACAATACCGATACCGGAAAGTTGGCGGCCCTCATCTTTATGACGGCGCAGACCATCATGCTGTCCGTTATCGATGTCCGAACCGATGCCGTATTGACGGGATTCAGCATTTTTGCAATCTGGCAGTTGACCGTCTACATCGAAAAACGGTCGCTTCTGGCCATTGCCCTGGGCGCTGTGGGGGCGGGACTCGCATTTTCCACCAAGGGACAGATCGCCTTACTGGTCATCGGTCTGGCGGTGCTTTGCCATTTGGCCTATACCCGTAAGTGGGGCGCCTTCCTTAGTTATAAAGTGGTGGTGGCACTACTTGTCTTTGCCCTGGCCATCGCCCCGATGCTATATGCGTATTACCTGCAGTTCGACATGCATCCCGAAAAAATCATCCGGGGCAGGGGAGACCGCAGCGGTATCTTCTTTATATTTTGGGAACAGAGTTTCGAGCGGCTCAGTGGCGAGGGAATGGGCAGTAACAGCGGCGATTACTTTTTCTTCTTCCATACCTTCCTTTGGGTATTCCTTCCGTGGACGGTCCTAGGTATTGCCGCTTTTGGGGCTAGGGCAAAATCCCTTTTCAAATCCAAATTCGCCTATCGTCCCAAAACGGAATTTTTGACCTTTGGAACCATTTCGCTTTTCTTTTTAATCGCCAGTTTTTCACAGTTCAAGCTTCCCCATTACCTGAATATCATCATTCCCCTGTTCGCGGTGCTAGCGGCTTCCTATTTATGTGGACTGTACACATCGACCCGGCGTAATACCCTAAAAATCCTATTGGTAGTACAATATTTTATCTTGAGCATCGTATTCATTGCCACCATGTTGCTGTGCTATTATGTCTTTCCGTTCAAGCATAGGTATGCATCGATACTGCTTGTTGCCCTGCTTTTCGTCATTGTCTATTTCTGTCTCAAGCGGGAGGACTACTATTTTCGCGTTATCACCTTATCGGTATACAGTGCACTCCTATTGAACGCCGTACTGAACCTACATTTTTATCCAAACCTATTGACCTATCAGGCCGGGTCACGTATGGCCCAGATCGTTGCCGAAAAGGACATTCCCGTTGACAATATCCATAAATCTTCGGATTTCCACACCTGGTCCCTTGATTTCTACAACCGACACCCGGTGTCCACCATATCCTTTGAAGACCTTGAAAAAAAGCACGACATCTGGCTCTACGTGAGCGATACCGAGCTTCGTGACCTGCGGGAGCAAGGGTTCGATTGGGACCGCCAATATTCCAACCGCGATTTTAGGATTACCCGATTGAGCACCCGTTTCTTAAACCCGTCCACGCGCGAACGCACCTTGCATAGTATGCATTTGATACACATGTATTAAGATTCGGGTTCAAGTGCGAATAATAGAGCGAACCCAAGGGCAATTGAAATCTCGCGAGTAAGTTCAAAAAAGTGTAAAGGTCTATTAGTTTAGATGCAATTATCCCTATGGTTCACGGGTCACCACTAACTCCAGTCTTTTGAAATGGAAATAGATGCCTAAAAGCGAAACAACGGCCGTAATTAAAAAAAAGCACATGCTAATGCCGATGGAGGCATCCTGATCCAGTCCAAGCCATAGGGCCCCATAATAGAAGGTAACCTCGCGGCTGCCGATACCCCCGATGGTCAGGGGTAATACCGAAACGATGGAAGATACCAGGAATACGAACAGATAGGCCAGCGTATGGCTTTGGAGGGATAAAGCGTTCAAAATACAGTACAGACTGATCAGTTGCAGGCCTTGCACGCATGCGGAATAGCCGACCGATTTCCAAAAAACAGGAAGTAATCCGCCGAAAAACCTTCGGTTCAGTTGCCAAAACACCAGAACGGCAACGACCATGGCCAAAGCAAACAGGATGCGATGCTCGCCCAACATCCGGGCTTTCAGTGCTATGGCCAATAGGCAGGCATACACAAAAAGCAGTAACATACCGCTCATCCGATCCAGTACCAGTGCGGCGGCCACTTTTTTGGTGCGTACGGCAAAGTTTTTTTTGATGCGGTAGCCCTTGTAGGCGTCACCGCCGATTCCCCCAGGAAGAAAAAGATTGTAGAACATACCGAGCAGGTACAGTTTTAGGTTGCTTTTTTGGGTAAGCAAAACCCCGAGATGGTGAAAATACAGATTCAGCCGGAAGGCGGATACGGCTTTGGAAATCACGAAGAATAGTAAGGCCAAGGCGATATAAGTGGGATTCGATTTTCGAAGGATGCCCCAAACCTCCTCAAAATCCACTTTGGTAAAGACAAAGTAGACCAAGACGGCGCTGATGGCGATTTTAAGTAGGGCAACCCCTTGTTTACGCCACGTTGCCACCTATGGATATTTTTTTGATACGGTACGGCCGTTTCTGCTGTGATTCGTAATAGGTACGTATCAGTAGCTCCATCACGATGCCGATGGTGAACAGTTGAATGCCCCCCAAGATGAACATCAGTCCGAAAATCAACAAAGGGCGTGTTCCGATATCCTCGCCCAGGCCGAACTTGACGATCATCAGGTAGATATTGATCAGCACGCCGGCAATGATCAGAAAAAATCCGAAAATACCGAACAGGTGTATGGGCCTTTGAAAATACTTACGGATAAACAGCAGTAACATCATGTCCGCCACCACCTTGAACACCCGCTCGAGTCCGTATTTCGAAACACCGGCATGCCGTGCATAGTGTTTTACGGGTACCTGTTTGATCTGGGCACCTTCCAAATAGGCCAGCAAGGTAATAAAACGATGCATCTCGCCGTAGAGATTCAGGTCTTTGGCGACCTCCCTCCTAAAGATTTTCAGGGCACAACCGTTGTCCTTGATATCCAGCTGCGTGACCCGCCGTACCAAAAAATTTGCGATTTTCGAGGGAAATTTTTTCAATTGGGAGTCCTGTCGTTTTTGGCGGATACCGGTAACCAGATCGAACGCATCGGTGACGGCATATTCGAGCATTTTCGGAATATCGTTGGGGTCGTTCTGCAGGTCGCCGTCCATCGTAATGATGTACTCCCCTTGGGCGTAATCGAAGCCTGCTGCCAAGGCCAAACTCTGCCCGTAGTTCTTTTTTAGACAAATAAGGTGCACTTTTCCGTCTCGCATGGCGTTGACGGTTGTACGGGTGGCATCGGTCGAAAAATCGTCGATGTAGATGATCTGGTAATCGTAACCGGACAGGGCCTCGTGGATTTTTTGCGTCAGGGGTTCCACGTTACCCGCTTCGTTATAAAGGGGAATGACCAGGGAAAGTAACGAATGGGTAACGGGATGCATGGTATCGGTTTGGGGCAAATTTAGCTTTTGTTTTTAAACCTACCTATCAATTGTTCCGCGGCACGGAAGGGAGAAATGGATCCCGCCAGCACGGCACGTTCCGATTTCTCGACGGCAGCGGCAATCGCTTTGTTTTGAAAGAAATCCGATTTCAGCCGATCCTCGATGGATTCGTAGAGCCAATTTTTAGTTTGGCGTTGGCGTTTTTGTTGAAAATGGCCCGATGATCTATTCTTTTCTATGTTTTGGAGTATCACCTCCCAAATTGCTGAAATGCCCTGGTTTTCCGAGGCGGAACAGGTCAATACCTTAGGTTTCCACCCGTTATCCTTAGGGGGATACAGGTGTAGCGCCCTTTTAAACTCCCTGGCCGCCGCCTCTGCCGCTTCCCGATTGCTGCCATCGGCCTTGTTGATGGCCACGGCATCGGCCATTTCTACGATACCCCTTTTGATGCCCTGGAGCTCATCGCCCGCACCGGAAAGCTGAAGCAACAGGAAAAAATCCACCATTCCGTGTACCGCCGTCCCGCTTTGACCGACCCCGACAGTTTCGACCAGCACGGTGTCGTATCCCGCTGCCTCGCACAAAATGATGGTCTCGCGGGTCTTTCGGGCCACCCCGCCTAGCGCAGTGCCCGCGGGCGAAGGCCGGACAAAGGCGTGCGGATTTTTGACCAGGCGCTCCATACGGGTCTTATCGCCCATGATACTGCCCTTGCTCTCGGTACTTGAAGGGTCGACGGCCAACACGGCAACACGGCTGCCCCGGGATGTCAATAGGGAACCCAGGGATTCGATAAAAGTACTCTTACCGACCCCCGGCACCCCGGTGATGCCGACCCGGACGCTACCCGCTTTTTGGGCCAGGCATTTTTCAAGTACGGAGTTGGCCTTTTCGCGATGGTCCTTTCGGTGGCTCTCTACTAAGGTGATGGCCCGTGCCAAAACGGAGGTATCCCCTTTGATTATCCCTTGAACGAGGGCATCGGATGAATCTTCGGCAGAATTAGCCCGTGTACGTGAACCCTTCGTTGGGGGTGCTTGCGCAGTACCGGCGGAACGCATGATGGATTTTCCCTTTTGTATACCGGGTGATCCATTCCCATCCTTTTCTTTTTCAATGCCCAAGAGATGTCCTTTTTGAGGTTGTGTTCCCTAAAATTACAACTTACGCTATCAACACCGTTGATTTCCGGGCGACAATATCCTTTTCACATAAATTTAATATCCCGGGTAGCGTTTTCAGGGGTACAAAGGTTATCTTCGGATGGATTTGAATTTACAAAACGCATATACATGAAAACTATTTTCAAAACCACGGCGACGAATACCGGCGGTAGGGACGGTCACGTGAAAAGTAAGGACGGAGCCATCGATATGGCTATCAAGATGCCAAATCACGAAGGCAAAACGGATGGGAAATCTACCCACCCCGAGCAATTGTTCGCCGCGGCGTACGCCACGTGTTTTGCAAGCGCCATTCAGGTAGTCGCCCAAGACCATGATGTCGACGATCTGGGCGATTTTAGCGTAACCGCCATTGTAAGTTTTAACAAGGATGAAGACGGATTATTTATCGGTGTTACCCTCGATTGTCTGCTGCCAACCGTGGACACCGAAACCGGGGAGAAATTGGTGAACGGCGCCCACGAAATCTGTCCGTACAGCAAGGCCACCCGCGACAACATTACCGTAAAACTGAATTTGCTGGTCGAAATCTGAAGTTCTGTCCAGGGCCCTATTAAAAATCATGCTTGAAACAGTCGTGGGCCGGATCAGCCGCAAACAAGGCATGGGGGCAGCTATATTCCTATCAAATGTAATTGAATGGTAGCATTTAATGGGCGTCTTTCTTGAGGTAGTCCGAAAAATTGGCTTTAAAGCGGTTCAGACGGGGTATCGAAACATTGATGATATACGCGTTGTTCGGATGCTTGCGCTCGTAGTCCTGATGATATTCCTCGGCGTCATAAAATTCGTTTAACGCGGTCACTTCCGTTGTGATGGGCTCGCCCTGATAGACGTTTTGATCTTGTAGGACCTTGATATAATTTTCTATTGCCTTTTTCTCTTCGTCGTTCTGATAGAATGCGATGGAACGGTATTGGGGTCCCCTGTCAGGGCCCTGCCGGTTAAGGGTGGTGGGGTCGTGGGACCCAAAAAAAATCTGCACTAGCTCGGGAAAGGAGATGGTTTCAGGGTCGTAATAGACCTTGACCGCTTCGGCATGATCTGTCATCCCACGGGCTACCTGCTCATAGGTGGGATTTTCTTCT
>DASSWC010000282.1:0-3609 GCA_035705395.1 Pricia sp.
TTGCCGCGAATGGTCTGTTGCACCCCGGTCGGCTCTATTAGGATAAAATCATGAATGGATTGAAGGAAAGGTTGGACGGAAAAATTGAAACGGTCCCCCTTTCTTTGCAAGGTCAATGCGAGTTTGTGACCGATTTCGGAATCGAAACCCAGATCGCCCAATTCGATACGGGATGCCGAATGGTGCAGTCCCTCGCTGTATAACTCGGAGGGATTGGGTGCACGCGACGCCAGGGAATAATTAAATAAAAGCGTATAGACCTCTCCAAAGGAATAGGTACTGCCCAAGGTGGCCGAAACGTTCCGGAAATCCGGTTCATGGTTGACCAAAATCTGGCTATCGAGTTCCTCGACCACGATGCCCGGATATCGTTGGTCGTAGCCCCGTGATTCCCAGAGCGAATTGCGGTAAAATTTGAATACATCCATATAGCTATAATCAAAACGCCCACCGGCCTCGAACAACCAATGCCCGTTCAACCGGTAATCGATGATCCCGTAGACGCCCACATCGGTTTGGTCGTAATCGGGGATCAAACGCCGTACCCCGGTACCGGGATCGGCAAAGTTGTTCTGATAACGCCCCATCAACCCGGCCTTAAGGGCCGCCGTGTTGGTCAAAGGGGAATCGAAGTCGATCTTCAGGGTGTGCGTATCCAGTTGCAGGTCCAACGAGGCGTTTCCCCTATCGTTCCCGCGACGGATATCGAATTCCAGCCGGTTGTTCCGCTGAAAATCGTACTGCAGGCTCCATTTTCCGAGGCCGTCGAACCGTTTGAAGCCCTTTATCCGCGCCAAATGGTGGGTCACATCTTGTTTCGGCGGTTCAAGGACATAGGTAAAGTCGTCGATAATCAGGGGCCGGTCACTGGCGATGGCCTGGATTTGGTCTTGTGCCCCCCCCAAATGGGATGCCCTTAAAATACCGATTTCATTTTTGAAAAGGGAATAATAGGCTTCCAGACCATAATCGAAGCGGTTGCGCCCCACATGCAGGGAAAAGTTCCGTCCGAACGTACCCGTATTGCTCAATACGTAATCCGGGGCCTCAAAATCGCCAAAACGTTTTACCGAGCCCTGCACCGTAGCGTACCATCCATTTTGGTAACTTTTGGTCAATCGGGAGGTCAAGGCGGCCCCACGACCGTTGGAAGCTGCGCTCAAAATCGTTTTGCCGTAAAGGCTATCGATAATGGGTACTTTCTGGGCTTCGGCCACAATGACCCCGCCCACGGCATCCCCACCGTATTGTAGGGCGCCAGCCCCTTTAATCAGGGTCAGTCGGCCTACGGAATTCACGTCAACATTCGGGGCGTGCTCCGCGCCCCACTGCTGATCTTCCATCCGCACCCCGTTATTGATCAAAAGGACACGGCTACTATGAAGTCCGTTGATCATGGGCTTCACTACCGTATTCCCCGTGTTCAACGAAGAAACACCGCTGATGCCGTTCAAGGCATCCCCGAGCGAACCACTGCTAAAACGTTCCAGTTCATCCTCTGAAATTTCATTTTCATTAAGCGTCTTGGTTTTATCGGGTACGGCCTTTCCACTCAGAGTGACCTCTTTCAGTTCTTCCAAATGATGCTCCAACCGGAAGTTTTTTTCCGTATCCCCCGTCACCTTGACCGTAAAGCCGCGGGTCAAACAATACGGATGGTACACCTGTATGGAATAGGAACGCTCGCAAAGATCGGGGATAACGAATTTACCTTCCAAATCGGTCTCCACCACCTGTTCCGTGCCGGCCACGATAAGGGTCGCCCCGGCCAGCGCCGATCCATCGTGAAGGTCCGTAACCGTGCCGGAAAGGGTGTTGTTGCAATTTTGGGGAATGGAGGATTCGGGAATGGAGGAAAGCGAAATGGCGGTTTGGGGAATGGAGGAAAGCGGAAACGAAAGCAGAACCCCCAGAAGAAGGATACGCATACCTTTTAGGTTCAGGGATATCCTTGCCGGTGTCCAAGCGACCAACGCCCGCACTACATGTTCTTCTTGAATCAACCCCCGCACTACATGCTGCTCTTTAATCAAAGATACCCTGTTTTTGTTGCGTCCAATATTGTAAATTTATCCCGGTTGTACCACAGGAAGATTAATTTTAGTACGGAATTAACACAGGGCGGTCCGGGCCATATCACGTTCATGGAACTGATCAAAATATGAATTACATTTCTTTAGGGATATCCCCCGAACAAGCGGAAAAAATTGCCCGGGAACATTTTGATGTCAAGGGTAGGGCCACCCCCCTACCCGGTTACGTCGACTGTAATTTTAGGCTCGAGGTGGATGCCGGGGAAGGATATATCCTGAAAGTATCGCGTCCCGATGAAAATGAGGACTATGTGCATTTTCAACAGGAACTTTTGCGGCATATTGCACAAAAAGAGACGGATACGATCGCACCAAAGGCCTTGAACGACGCCAAGGGAAACCCCTTGACCTCGTTTACGGACAAGGATGGCCGCCGGCGTATGGTACGCCTGCTAACCTGGGTGCCGGGAAGGCTTTGGAGCCACGTCATTCCGCAGTTGGGGGCCCTACGCTTCAGCTTGGGTGAAAAATGCGGCCGGTTGACCCGAACCCTGCAGGGATTTGATCATCCGCAAGCGTATCGGGAACTGGAATGGGATATTGCCCGATCGCTGTGGACCCGGGACCATCTCGATCTATTCGACCAAAAAGAACGGCAAATTTTAAGGGATTTTCAGGACCGGTTTGCGCGTGGGCGCGTCGAATACGGCGTTCTCCGAAAGGCGGTGGTGCACAACGACGCAAACGACAACAACCTGATCGTTTCCGAAGAACCGGTACACCCGACCGTTAAGGCGGTAATCGATTTTGGGGATGCCATCCATACCCAAATAATCAACGACCTGGCGATTGCCTGTGCCTACGCCATTATGGGGCAGAACGATCCGCTGGACGCCGCTTTGCCCGTAATACGGGGCTACCATTCCGCCTTTCCTTTGGAGGAGCGGGAGCTCGAACATCTGTATGCCGCCATCGCCATGCGGTTGGTCGTCTCGGTCACCAAATCCGCCTTAAGTAAATACGAGGAACCGGACAACTCCTATTTGCGGATCAGCGAAAGACCGGCGTGGGAGCTGCTTCAAAAATGGTATACCATCAATGCGGATTTCGCTCTGTACAGTTTTCGGCAGGCCTGTGGATTCGAAGCACATCCGCGTCGGGCCGCATTCGAAAAATGGGCGGGCAACAAGGCATTTCGGATATCGGAACTGTTTCCCACGATCGGCAAAGACGGAATCCATCCTTTGGATCTAAGCGTTGCAAGCCGCTGGCTAGGCATGCAAACGGATTTTGACGACTTGGACCTTTTTCAGTTCAAGATCGATCGGCTGCAGCAACAACATCCCCGTAAAATAATCGCGGGAGGATATCTCGAATCCCGAACCGTCTATACGACTTCGGAGTACGGGCGTATCGGCAATAGCGGACCCGAAAAGCGGACCCTACATTTAGGGACGGATTTTTGGCTCCCTGCCGGTACGGCCGTCCACGCGCTTTTCGATGGAGAGGTGGTGACCTCCGTCAATGACACCGGGGACAAGGAATATGGGGGGTTGATCATCCTAAAACATACCAC
>DASSWC010000283.1:0-2512 GCA_035705395.1 Pricia sp.
TGTGCGAGGCCAGCATTAACAGCTGTGCCTCTAGGATAGCCTCGGGACCCAAGGGCAAATGCACGGCCATCTGGTCGCCGTCGAAATCCGCATTAAATGCAGTACACACCAAGGGATGCAGGCGGATGGCCTTCCCTTCGATCAGTTTCGGCTGAAACGCCTGGATACCCAATCGGTGAAGGGTCGGGGCGCGGTTCAACAGTACCGGATGCCCTTTCAAGACGTTTTCAAGGATATCCCAAACGACAGGTTCTTTCTTGTCTATGATTTTTTTGGCGGATTTGACCGTTTTGACAATGCCCCTTTCGATCAATTTCCGGATGACGAAGGGCTTGTACAGCTCGGCCGCCATATCTTTGGGGAGGCCGCATTCGAACAATTTCATCTCGGGACCTACGACGATGACCGAACGGGCGGAATAATCGACGCGTTTTCCAAGAAGGTTCTGACGGAAACGCCCTTGTTTTCCTTTCAGGGAATCGGAAAGGGATTTTAAGGGGCGGTTGGATTCCGTTTTTACCGCGGATGCCTTTCTCGTATTGTCGAAAAGGGAATCGACGGCTTCCTGAAGCATCCTTTTTTCGTTCCTTAGGATGACCTCGGGCGCCTTGATCTCCACCAATCTTTTCAGACGGTTGTTTCGGATAATGACCCTACGATAGAGATCGTTCAGGTCGGAAGTCGCAAAACGCCCCCCGTCCAAGGGTACCAAAGGACGCAGTTCGGGCGGGATGACGGGAATGACCTTCATGATCATCCATTCGGGTTGGTTCTCGCGGTTGTCCTGGGATTCCCGCAGCGCTTCGACCACCTGAAGCCGCTTTAGGGCCTCGGTCTTTCGCTGCTTGGAAGTCTCGGTGTTGGCTTTGTGGCGCAATTCATAGGACAGTTCCTTCAAATCAATTCGGCCCAAAAGGTCGATAAGGCATTCCGCTCCCATTTTGGCGATAAATTTGTTGGGGTCGGATTCATCCAGATATTGGTTTTCGGGCGGAAGGGATTCCATAATGGTCAGATACTCCTCTTCCGTCAAAAAATCCAGTTTTTCGAGGTCTTCGCCTTCCGGGCCCTTGGCGATACCGGCCTGGATTACTACATAGCGTTCGTAGTAAATGATCATGTCCAATTTTTTGGACGGCAGTCCCAAAAGGTATCCGATTTTATTCGGTAACGAGCGGAAGTACCAGATATGGGCGACCGGCACCACCAGATTGATGTGCCCCACCCTATCGCGGCGTACTTTTTTCTCGGTCACCTCTACCCCACAGCGATCGCAGACAATACCGCGGTACCGGATACGCTTGTACTTTCCACAGGCACATTCGTAATCTTTGACCGGGCCGAATATACGCTCGCAAAAAAGTCCGTCACGCTCTGGTTTGTGCGTGCGGTAGTTGATGGTTTCCGGTTTTAGGACTTCTCCCCTTGACTCCGCCAAAATCGCTTCCGGCGACGAGAGTCCGATGGAAATCTTGTTAAACCTTTTTACTGGATTATTATCATTTATTCTAGCCATAATTCTAATGTGCTATTTGTTAATGTGTTGTATTCTTAACCTACTCGGTCTCGACTGCGCTCGACCTGACATGCCCGGCCGAGCCTGTCTCCCTGTGCGACAGGTTCGGCCTGGCGTGCTTCCCTATTCCTCCAATCGGATATCCAGGCCGAGACCTTTAAGCTCGTGCATCAACACGTTGAACGATTCCGGTAATCCGGGTTCGGGCATGGTTTCACCCTTAACGATGGACTCGTAGGTCTTGGCCCTTCCGATGACATCGTCGGACTTAACGGTCAATATCTCCCTGAGGGTGGCCGAGGCGCCATAGGCTTCCAGGGCCCACACTTCCATTTCCCCGAAACGCTGGCCACCGAACTGGGCCTTACCGCCCAAGGGCTGCTGCGTGATGAGGGAATAGGGCCCGATGGAACGGGCATGCATCTTGTCGTCGACCATGTGGCCTAATTTCAACATATAGATGACCCCTACCGTCGCTGGCTGGTCAAAACGCTGACCGGTGCCCCCGTCGTAAAGATGGGTATGGCCGAATCTCGGTATGCCCGCCTGATCGGTGTACTCATTGATGGCGTCCAAGCTGGCCCCATCGAATATCGGGGTCGCAAACTTCTTGCCCAATTTAAGACCGGCCCAACCGAGCACGGTTTCGTAAATCTGTCCGATGTTCATCCGCGAGGGAACGCCGAGCGGATTCAATACGATATCGACCGGGGTGCCGTCTTCCAAAAAGGGCATATCTTCCTGTCGTACGATACGCGAAACAATGCCTTTATTACCGTGGCGGCCCGCCATTTTGTCTCCGACCTTTAGCTTCCGCTTTTTGGCGATATAGACCTTAGCCAGTTTCATGATACCGGCGGGAAGCTCGTCCCCCACCGAAATCGTGAACTTGTCCCTTCTCAAATTCCCCTGAAGGTCGTTGAGTTTGATCTTGTAGTTGTGCAGCAAATCGGCCACGGAAGCGTTCGTATCATCGTCCGTCGTCCATGTACCGGC
>DASSWC010000284.1:0-25427 GCA_035705395.1 Pricia sp.
GGTGCAGCCGCCAAGGATGTCGCGATGCAAGCCGCGGCCATGAATCCGGTCGCCTTGAACGAAGAAGGTGTCGATCAATCCGTTATCGACAAGGAAATAGAAATCGCCAAAGACCAGCTGCGCCAAGAGGGCAAACCCGAGCAAATGTTGGATAAAATCGCCCAGGGAAAACTCAAAAGATTCTTTAAGGACAACACTTTGGTGAACCAGGATTTTATCAAGGACAGTAAACAAAGCGTTTCCCAATATGTAAAATCCGTGGCTTCCAATCTTGAGATCACGGGATTCAAAAGGGTCGCATTGGGATAAGCGATCGGAAACAAAACCATTTTAAAAATCCACCTTTGTAAAACGGTGGATTTTTTTCGTTTTGGACGATTGGGATTATTGTAGTAACTTAACAGTAGTAACCTAACAACAGTTTAATCTTTAATCCTGAAACTGCGATGACCCCAAGGTTCCTCATAATCCTACTTTTTTCAATACCAGGGGCATGGGGCCAGACCGATTATAAAACCGCAAGGGAAAACATGATACGAACGCAGCTGCAAAATCGGGATATTACCGACAAGGCCACCCTAAATGCGATGGAACAAGTACCCCGCCATGAATTCGTTCCCGATCGGCTAAAAGAAAAAGCGTATGTTGACGGTCCCTTGCCAATCGGAGAGGGGCAGACCATCTCCCAACCCTATATTGTCGCCTTTATGACCCAGGCCCTCGATCTCGAACCCCAAGACAAGGTTTTGGAAATTGGCACGGGATCGGGTTACCAAGCGGCCGTTCTGGCCGAAATCGTAGATTCGGTATATTCCATCGAAATTGTTGAAAGTTTAGGCCAAAAGGCCAGGAAAACATTGAAGGAGCTAGGGTATGCCAATGTCAACGTCAAGATTGGGGATGGCTACCACGGCTGGCCCGATGCAAGTCCGTTCAACGCCATAATCGTCACCGCGGGCGCCGAGAAAATTCCCCCCGCCCTGGTCGAACAACTCGAGGAAGGGGGGCGGATCATTATCCCCCGCGGCGGACCTCAAAGTGTTCAACACTTGGTGTTGGGCACGAAAAAAAAGGGTGAACTGAAAACTAAAAAATTATTGCCGGTACGGTTTGTTCCTTTTACAAGGAACGACGAGAAATAAAATCCAATAGCTCTAAGCCTTCAACCATGACTCCCTCAAATTGGATTCCTGCGTGCTTACACTTTCTACCGGCACGATAGTCTGAACCTGCATCACGGGCTTGCCCGCTTTCCCCTCAAGCGTGATTTCCTCATCCCCGCGTTGCACGGTCATGGTGACCTCGGTATCGGGAGACCAACCAAAACTCTGTCCGATAATCGTTCGCATGGTCTCAAGGGTAATCGGGGTATCATTGATGCTTTTGATGATGTCCCCTCCTTCTGCGCCCAGGTCGATAAGGAAGCTATTGAGTTCGATACCCTCTCGAATAAACACTGCATTGTCGTTCGCGGGATCGACATCGATAAAGGGTATCTGCCCATCGAGAAAATAGCCGGTTGCCTTCTCTCCCGATTCCATTTTCAGTCCCACTTTGGCCAAATAGGCTTCATAATCGATGGGAACGTCTCCGATGACGTGCTTATCGAAAAACGTCCGGATTTCGGGATAGGTCATCGCCACAATCTCATCGATCAGCTCATCGTCTTCGAAAGGCGTATCCTTTCCATATTTTTTGGAAAGCTCCTTCATCAACCACAGCACTCCTTTTTCACCATCGCTCAGTTCCCGCAGCTTGATATCCAAGGCCATATTGATCAACGCTCCTTTTTCGTAGACATTAGCATAGTTTTTCTCGTAAGGTGCCTTTAGGATATTTTGGCTCAGGGTGGTAAATGACATGGAATCGTCGTAGGACTTGGCGTTGTTGATCTTGGTCATCATCCGCTGGTAGAACTCCTTTTCGTCGATCAGGCCTTGCTGAATTTGAAACAGGTTGGCGAAATATTCGGTAGTGCCCTCGTACATCCACAAATGTCGGGACATCTTGGGGTCGTTGAAGTCAAAATACTGTATTTCCTTGGAATGCACATTCAAAGGGGTTACCGTATGGAAAAACTCATGCGAAACCACATCAATCATGGCCTGCTCCAAACGGTCCTTTGGCATGGCTTCGGGCAATACGACCACTGTGGAGGTATGATGCTCCAGGGCCCCGAAACCACTGGCATCCGTGGAATCCAATTTGGAGAGATACAGCAGAATATCGTAATTTTTGGTGCTGTTGATATCCCCCAAAAAAGCTTTTTGGGCCCACATCATGGTCTCCATTTTTTCCTTCAGGTCCGAGGCCTGGTAAACATCGTTCGGGGAATACACGCTGAGCGTCACCTCGATGTCGTTCAGCTGAAAGGATTCGGTATTGGGCTCGGCATAAAGAATGGGATTGTCGATGACCTCGAAATACCGGCTGGCGAAAAACGTATCCGTATCCCTCTGACCGGCTTCCTTATGCTCGCTCGCACCTCCGCTTTTGGCTACATCGGCTTCTTCCGACGTATCGCCGCCTTGCCCGGAATTATCTTTTCGCTTGGAGACATCCCCAGGATTAGCGTCATCCTTCTCACTGGCGGATGTCGCTTTCATGGATAAGGTCGTTGTCGGCTGCAAATTTTCGGGGGCACTGATCGTAATTTCATAGGGCACCTCCTTCAGGTCTTCGAAATATCCGACAAAACCATGCAGGTTGAGCATGAAATTCTCATCCTCTAGAATGTTCGTCCCCGCTGGGGAAAAGACGGCATTCTCCGTTGTGGCCTCTGTATCATAGGTATCGTTGACGTAATAGGTAAGCTTGTCCAGCTTCTTTCCGTCGGATATGTTCCAGGTATTCTCGTCGGCCTTTGAAACCGTTAATTCATTACCTTGGTAATCCAAGGCTTTCAAACCTTCGATATATTGTCCGTAGTTATCCGTGCTGTACGTTCCGGGAACCGTTTTGGGAATATAGAAGGTAACCTCGTCGGAAGTAAAGGCGCCGGGGTCTACCGTTACCGACACCTTGTCATCAACCACGTTTTTAAGGTCCAAAAACGTTTGAATGGTCGCCTTATCGGCCGTAACCAATGCTCTTGTTGAACCGCAACCATACAAAGTAACACTCGCGACGGCCAACAGCACTATTTTTTTTAGAATTTTCATTTTCAAGGGGATTTTTACGAAACCTCGGCTTTATTAACTATTTCCTGAGGTTTCACACGTAAAATTGTAGATTTTTGGTAGCTACAAGGTTATAAAAATTAACGGATCCAACCACAATGATTAGCAAATAATTAAGGATACCCACGACCTATCCAACTTGGTTTTTTCTTCTGCCCTGCTAACAATTTTTCATTATTTTTGCCTCCGAACTCCTTACCAAATCTTTAACAAAAACGCAACGGATGCAATACAAAAGGATACTCTTAAAACTCAGCGGCGAAGCGCTTATGGGCGAAAAGCAATACGGGATCGACCCCAAGCGCCTTGCGGAATATGCCGAAGAGATTAAGGAAGTGGCGGATAGGGGTGTAGAAATTGCCATCGTCATCGGGGGCGGAAATATCTTCAGGGGTCTTGCAGGCGCCGCTAAGGGTATGGATCGTGTACAGGGCGATCACATGGGAATGCTCGCGACGGTCATCAACGGCCTGGCCCTGCAAAATGCCATCGAGAATACCGGCGTTCAGACCCGCTTGCAATCTGCGATTAAGATCAACGAGGTGGCAGAACCTTTTATCCGCAGGCGCGCCATGCGTCATTTGGAGAAAGGACGGGTCGTGATTTTTGGTGGGGGTACGGGAAATCCGTATTTTACAACAGATTCCGCAGCGGTACTCAGGGCTATTGAAATCGAGGCCGATGTGATCCTCAAAGGTACGCGGGTAGACGGTATCTATACATCCGACCCGGAAAAGGACAAGGACGCCACCAAATTCGATTCCATTTCCTTTGCGGACGTAATTTTAAAGGGGTTGAAAGTGATGGATACCACGGCCTTTACGCTGAGCCAGGAAAACGAACTGCCGATTGTCGTTTTCGACATGAACAAAAAAGGGAATTTGTTGAAGCTCGTGGAAGGCGAGAATATCGGAACGGTCGTAAACCTTTAAATTAAAATTATGAACGAAGACGTACAGTTTATCCTAGATGCCGCCAAGGAAAGCATGGCAGGCGCTATGAAACATTTGGAAAAGGAATTCGTAAAAATCCGTGCGGGCAAGGCCAGCCCTGCCATGCTCTCTTCCGTTATGGTCGATTATTACGGGGCGCAGACGCCCCTTTCGCAGGTATCGAACATCAACACCCCCGACGGTCGTACGCTTTCGGTACAGCCATGGGAAAAGAACATGCTACAGCCGATAGAAACGGCGATCATGAACGCCAATCTTGGTTTCAATCCCATGAATAACGGCGATTTTGTTATCATCAACGTACCGCCACTGACCGAGGAACGCCGAAAACAACTGGTCAAACAGGCCAAGGCCGAGGCGGAGGACGGCAAGGTCGCGGTCCGCAATGCCCGCCAGGAAGCTAACAAGGAAATCCGTGAGCTCGACGTTTCCGAAGACCTACAAAAAAACGCCGAGGTCGACGTACAGGAGCTTACCGATGCCTATATCAAAAAGATAGACGATTTTTTGGATGCCAAGGAAGCGGAAATCATGAAGGTGTAAGGACAGAAACCGCAACTCAGTGTCAAAATTCACAAAAGGCTTTTGGGAAAAAACGGCGAGCGTCATTCTCCGCAACCGGATATTGATACTCGTACTAATTGTAGCCATTACCGTTTTTCTGGGCCTACAGTGGGAAAATATGCGGTTCAGCAACTCCCAGGCCAATTTGCTGCCCGATGACCATCCCGTAAATCTTGAATACCGGCAGTTTCTGAAAAAGTTTGGCGAGGAAGGCAATGCCATCGTATTCGGGATTCGCGATTCTTCGTTGTTTACGCCGGCGAAACTCAATCGCTGGAACAAGTTCAGCAAGCAGTTGGCCGCCTTTCCCGAAATCGATTTTGTGCTGTCGCTCGACAACCTGCAGGAACTCAAGCGGGATACCACCGACCAAAAATTCGTGCTCAAGCCGCTCATAGACTCCAAGATCGCGACCCAGTCCCAATTGGACTCCGTTATAGATCACCTTTTTAACGACCTTCCCTTTTACGACAACCTGCTCTACAACCCGGAAAGCGGTACCGTCAGGACCGTAGCCAACCTCGACAGGGAAATCGTAAACACCTCTGTGAGAAAGGATTTTATACTGCAAGAGGTCACCGATCTTGTTGAAAATTTCGAGCAGGAAACCGGCCTTGACGTGCACGTATCGGGCATGCCCTATATACGCACGATGAATTCGCAAAGCATCATCGACGAGATCGGCAAGTTTATCGGAGCGGCCCTCCTGGTCACCTCGCTGATTTTCTTTTTCTTTTTCCGGAGTTTCCGGGCCACCTTTATCTCCATGTGCGTAGTGATTATCGGGGTGATGTGGGCCTTCGGTATTTTGGGATTGCTGCAATACGAAATCACGGTGCTGACCGCTTTGATCCCCCCGCTCATCATCGTTATCGGCGTTCCCAACTGTATCTTTCTGATCAACAAATACCAGCAAGAGGTCAAAAAACACGGTAACCAGGCGCTCTCGTTGCAAAGGGTCATCTCTAAGATCGGTAACGCAACCCTGATGACGAACATAACCACGGCATCCGGTTTTGCTACGTTTATTATTACCGACAGTAAACTCCTGAAAGAGTTTGGTATTGTGGCCTCCTTGAACATCATCGGCATCTTTATCCTTTCGCTATTGATCATCCCGATCATCTATAGCTATCTATCCCTTCCTAGAACCCGACATCTTCGGCATCTAAACAAGAAATGGATCGATGGATTTGTTAGCCGGATGGAGAATATCGTGCGGCACCGAAGAATCGCAGTGTATATCGTATCGCTCATATTGTTGATTGCTAGCATCATAGGCATTTACCAAATCAAAATTTCGGGAAGCCCCATTGAGGATATGCCCAAAAATGCCCAATTTTTTAAGGATATCCGCTTTTTTGAAAAGGAATTTGACGGTATCATGCCCATCGAGATTGTCATCAACACCAAAAGACCCAAAGGGGTCATGAGCGCCACGAATCTTGAAAAAATAGATAGGTTGGACGAGGTAATCACAGAAATACCCGAACTTTCGAAACCGTTGTCCGTAGTCAACTTAGTAAAATATTCGAAACAGGCGTTCTATAAGGGTCTTCCGAAATATTACCAGCTGCCCACGAAACAAGAGAGCAATTTTATCATGAGTATGGCCCAAAACTCGGTGGGCAACGGCGACTTGCTCAAAAATTTTGTCGATAGTACCGGACAGACGGCCCGGGTCACCACCTTTATTCAAGACGTAAAGACCGAGAGGATGGAGCAGATTACCGAGCGGCTCTCGGAAAGCCTGACCAAGCTTTTTCCGCCGGATCGCTACGATACCTATATGACCGGTAGTGCCCTGCTTTTCTTGAAAGGTACCAAATATTTGGTGAAAAATTTGGTGCTGTCCCTGGCCTTCGCCATTTTCTTGATCGCCCTCTTTATGGCCTACCTGTTTCGCTCCTTCAGGATGATTATTATTTCCTTGATTCCCAATTTGCTTCCCTTGCTGATTACCGCGGGCGTTATGGGTTTTATTGGGGTACCCATAAAACCCTCGACGATTTTGGTCTTCAGCATCGCTTTTGGGATTTCGGTGGACGATACGATTCACTTTTTGGCGAAATACCGTCAAGAACTCACGGCCAACCGCTGGCAAATCAAAAAATCGGTCTATGCCGCCCTACAGGAGACCGGGGTGAGCATGTTCTACACGTCTATTGTACTTTTCTTTGGCTTTTCGGTCTTTATCATCTCGGATTTTGGCGGCACCGTTGCCTTGGGTTCCCTGGTTTCGGCCACCTTATTGTTCGCCATGTTGTCTAATCTCATTTTACTTCCGTCGTTGTTGTTGTCCCTAGAACGCAACATCGCCAGCAAGCGCTACCTGAAAGAACCCCAAATCGATATCCTTCCGAAAGAGGGAGAGGATACCTGATCCGTCACATCGAGCCCAGCCGGGAAGCCGAACGTATTGGATTAATACCCTTCAATACCGATTGTTTTTCTTCAAAATCCTATCTTTGCGCTTCTAAAATTAATCGACAGGGCATGAAATCATACAGCGTTAAAGAACTTCTTTCCAAAAATCTTTTGTTACAGGAAGTTACCGTGAACGGATGGGTCAAGGCCTTTCGTAGCAATCGGTTTATCGCCCTGAACGACGGTTCTACCTTGGGCAATATTCAATGTGTCGTCGATTTCGAAACCCTGCATACCGATATCCTAAAACAGATCCATACCGGGGCGGCCCTGAGGGTGAACGGCACCTTGGTCGAAAGCTTGGGCAAGGGCCAGAACGTAGAGATCCAGGTAAAGGAACTTTTCGTTCACGGCGGTGCAGATCCCGAGACCTATCCCATACAGCCCAAGAAACATTCATTGGAATTCCTGCGCGAGAAGGCACATTTGCGCATTCGGACGAATACTTTTGCCGCCGTCATGCGTGTACGGTCGGCCTTGTCGTTTGCGATTCATCGCTATTTTATCCAAAATGGATTTTACTATTTCCACGCCCCCATCATTACGGGATCGGACGCCGAGGGGGCGGGCGAAATGTTTCGGGTGACGACCTTGGACGGAAAAAATCCCCCTTTGAACGAGGACGGATCCATCAATTTTAAAGAGGATTTCTTCGGAAAGGAAACCAACCTGACCGTATCGGGCCAATTAGAGGCGGAGGCCTATGCCATGGCCTTGGGCAAGGTATACACCTTCGGCCCGACCTTTAGGGCCGAGAATTCCAACACCTCGAGGCACCTCGCCGAATTCTGGATGATCGAACCCGAAGTGGCCTTTAACGACCTGGACGATAACATGGACCTGGCCGAGGACTTTATTAAGTCCGTCGTCCGCTACCTACTTGAAAATTGTCACGAAGACCTGCAGTTTCTGGAAAAACGCCAACTGGACGAGGAGAAATCCAAACCTCAGACCGAGCGCAGTACCATGGCCCTGATCGAAAAACTGAAATTCGTTGCCGATAACACCTTTCAAAGGGTGTCGTATACCGAGGCTATCGATATCCTTCGGAACAGCAAGCCGAACAAAAAGAAAAAATTCCAATATCCCATCGATGCATGGGGCGCGGACCTGCAGAGCGAGCACGAACGCTATTTGGTAGAGAAACATTTTAAATGTCCCGTTATCCTCTTTGACTATCCCGCAAAGATAAAGGCGTTCTATATGCGTCTGAACGAGGATGGAAAAACGGTACGTGCGATGGACATCCTGTTTCCCGGGATCGGGGAAATCGTGGGGGGTTCACAGCGTGAGGAGCGCCTGGATGTTCTAAAGGAAAAAATGGCGGCCCTTGACATTCCCGAAGAAGAGCTATGGTGGTATCTCGATCTCCGCAAATTCGGCAGCGCGGTACACAGCGGGTTCGGACTTGGTTTTGAGCGTTTGGTACTTTTCGCTACAGGTATGGGCAATATCCGAGACGTAATTCCATTTCCCAGAACGCCCCAAAATGCTGAATTCTGATCGGAAAATCGTAACTTTACTGTGCAAGAATAGCGCCAATGCTCAAACAACACCTACAGTTCAAATTATCGCAAAAGCTATCGCCGCAGCAGATACAGCTGATGAAGCTGATCCAATTGCCTACCCAGGCGTTCGAACAACGGCTCAAGCAGGAATTGGGGGAAAATCCCGCCCTGGAATCCGGCAAGGAGGAAAAGGATCCCATTGATGAAGCCTTCGAAGACCTCTACCAAGACGAGGAAGGGGACAACGAGACCATCGATACGGAGGAAATCAATATCGATGAATACCTCAGTGATGACGAGATTCCCGATTACCGTACCAGGGCCAACAACTACAGCGCCGACGATGAGGAGAAGAACGTTCCCTATTCCGCCGGTATTTCATTCAACCAATATTTACTGAACCAGCTCAATACAGTCTATCTCGACGACAAGGAATGGAGCATTGCCGAATTTCTGGTCGGCAGTGTCGACGAGAGCGGATACATACGCCGACCCTTGGCCGATATACTTGACGATCTGGCATTTACCCAAAACATCTATACCGAAGAAGAAGTTATTGAAAAGGTTCTCAAAATCGTTCAAAAATTAGATCCGCCGGGAGTAGCAGCCCGCTCCTTGAAGGAATCTTTAATCATTCAACTCGAAAGAAAAGAACCAAGCCCCGACATTGATCTGGCCATTGCACTATTGAAGAAATCTTTTGATCAATTTACCAAGAAACACTACAAGAAACTTTTGCAAAGACATGACATATCCGAAGAACGGCTCAAGGCCGCCATCGCTGAAATCGAAAGGCTCAACCCCAAACCCGGCGGAACGTATTCGGGCAACAATCGCGTCGTAGAGCATGTGGTGCCCGATTTTTCGATTCGAATCGTAGAAGGTGAACTTGAACTGACCCTCAACGGTAGAAATGCGCCCGAGCTTCATGTTTCGAGGGAGTACAGCAACATGTTGAAAGGCTACAAGGATGCCAAGAACAAAACGAAGTCCCAAAAGGATACCGTGCAGTTCATCAAACAAAAGCTGGATGCCGCCAAGTGGTTTATCGATGCCATCCGCCAACGGCAACAGACCTTGTTCGTTACCATGAGCTCAATCATGAACTATCAGAAAGAATATTTTTTGACCGGGGACGAACGCAACCTGCGCCCTATGATATTAAAGGATATTGCCGACGAGATCGATATGGATGTCTCCACGGTCTCGCGGGTAGCCAACAGCAAATACGTCGATACGCCCTATGGCACCCACCTGATCAAGGAATACTTTTCGGAATCCATGAAAAACAATCAGGGCGAGGATGTGTCGACCCGTGAAATCAAAAAAATACTGGAAACCGTAATCAAGGAAGAATCCAAAAAGAAACCGTTGACCGACGACAAGCTGGCGGCCATCCTTAAGGAAAAAGGCTATCCCATCGCCCGCCGTACCGTTGCCAAATACAGGGAACAACTGGACATCTCAGTGGCCCGATTGCGAAAGAAGATTTGATGAAAATCTTTTGCAAGGCCGTATCGTACATTTTCCATCCGTTGTTTGTGCCCCTGGCCGGTACGTTGGTCTACTTTAGGATAACCCCGAAATACAGTCCCTTTGCCCTTCAGATAGCGAATATACTGCCCATATTTATCCTTACGATAGTTATCCCCATCATTGCCTTTTTGATACTCCGGAATATCGGCGCCGTGAACACCGCGTTTATGCCAACGATTACGGAACGCAAATACCCCCTGTACATACATATCATTCTACTGCTGATGATCGTGTACAAAGTGCTGCCAAGCAGCAACAACCTGGAACTGCATTTCTTTTTTGTGGGACTTATTCTTGCCGCTATGACCGCTTTGGTGCTCCTTTTCTTTAAGTTCAAGACCAGTTTGCATCTTATGGGGATGGGCGGACTTTTTATGTTCCTGATCGGCCTGAGTATCCATTTCGAACAGAATATTACGTTGGCAATAAGCCTGCTTACTGCTGCGACCGGTCTGGTTGCCAGCTCTCGCCTTTACCTTAAGGCGCATTCAAAGGCCGAGCTTTTGATCGGATTTGTGGTCGGTTTATTATCCCAACTACTTTTGGTGAAGTTTTGGCTGTAGGGAAGGAATCGATTACAGAATATAGAATATAAGTCCGATCCGAAGCGGTTTCAATTCTATTTCAGTTCCTTCTACGGTAGTACCCCCCTCAAAAAGCCGGTTTAGGGCGTAATACGCATGTAGGTTGAACGTATTGTATCCAAAGTCAAAGGTAAGCCCATATTGGAACTTTCGGATATCGGGATTGTAAAACGATGCTTTGGAGTTCTCGGACACGTACTTCGATCGGCCACCGAGAACATATCCCAGTTTTACCCCAGCATAAATACGCCAGAATTTATAATCCACCGCATTGGAATTGCGCCAGCGAAACTGAAGGGGGACTTCCAGCATATGGGTTTCGACCTTATTTCTTCTTAAACTGTCGGTATCGGTTATGATGTTATAGTCAACCGCACTTATGGTCTCCACTGCCCTGAGGTTTGAGTAGTATGAATAGACGCCATACCCTACCCCGATACCAAAAGCGGTGGTTCGGTTTTGGTTGATGGGAATATCCTTGATTATCCCCGCCTGAAGTCCATAAGAAAGATTTCTTTGGTTGATGCTTTCGGATTTGTCGACCAGAAAATTATACGTTAGGCCAATATAGAATTGATCTTCCAAATATCGGGAATCCCGTAAAACGGAATCGGGATAGACCTGTGCGGTCGATGCCGAAGATGTCAAAAGAAGTCCAAGGATTATAATCCGTATCATACCCGTGTCGTAGACCCATAAAAAAACGCTTCAAACCTATGGGTTCAAAGCGTTTTTTTGATTTATTTGTATACGCTATTCCTGTAAATTGGTGAAGGCGTCTCCCTCATAGGTCGTATAATTCACTTTTAAGGCATTCACTTTGCGCAGTTCTTGCTTAATATCCGAAATCAATCCCATATTGGCATTTTTATCTACCTTCAATGCGGTGGTCAGCACGTCTTGCAACTCTTGCGCTTTTTTGGCCCTTTCCGCCAAAATATAGGGCCCAACATCGGAAGGCAAAGCGAACTTATCGTTTAATTGGATCCGCGCCTCGTCCCCGAATTTGGACTGGTATTGCGAAGTAGGTTCCCCGACATAGATATAGATTATCCTATCCTTCTTTTCCAGCTTTTTGGTCTCGCTAGCATTGGGCAGCGTATTCTCTACCTTTAGCGTGCTATCTTTCATTACGGTTACCGTCATGAAAAAGAACAGCAGCATAAAGACGATATCCGGTAAGGAGGCAGTGTTCACCGCTGGCAAGCCCGCATCCTTTTTCTTAGTGAACTTTGACATATCCTTAGAGTTTAAATTTCGTTAGTGTTCTCGGTTTCGGCCTCCGAAAGTTTCATGGGAAACAGATCTTGGATACGCTTAACCTTTTCCTTCAGGTCGTCTTTGACATTGTCGGAGGTCTCCGGATCCAGATAATCCGCTTCCATCTCGGTAAAGTCCCTACCATACAGGCGCTGTGCCGCCCTATTCCGTAGTTCATTGTATGCCCCGACGAGCTCGTTTTGAACGGTAATATAGGTGCCGTACTTCGTTTCCCTATCGTTTTTAAGGGAGATAACCGCCTTTGTGGGGTTATCGGAAGATTCCGGATTCCGCTGTCCTTGACAATAACTGCAATATTCGGGAGAACCTGAAGGCGCTCCACCGTTGTCCAAAAAGGTCTTCGCCTTTTCCCGTAAATCTTTGATGTCCGTAAGCTCTTCTTCCACTAGAAGTTGCCCATTACGGTTGATATTTACCGTAAAGATATTCTTTTCCTTAATGACCGGTGGCTCTTCGGTCGGTGGTTCGAAGGGCGGCAACATACGGTCAAGACCGGAATCCGTATCGATGGTCGTGGTGACCAGGAAAAATATTAACAACAGAAATGCGATGTCGGCCATCGAGCCCGCGTTTACCTCTGGTGGTGCTTCTCTTCTAGGCATAGCTTTATTTTTTGATGATTGTCTTTCTGGCGCCTCCCCATAACATGGCCCCTACGGCAATGATGACGAGAATGAAAAACACGTTGATTCCGGCTCCGATCCTTTTGATTATGGTTTCGTTGGTGTCAATACCGCGATTGGCCATCTCTTCAATACTCACGTCCGTACCATCCGCCAATACGTAGCCTATGGCCACGACCAGGAGAAATCCTACGATCACAAAAATCGTTTTCTTGATACTTGCCGGATTGGAAAACAAGTGTATAAACGAAAAAATAAGGCTTGCGGCCGCTGCGATCCCCAACAGGATAAAGGTAATCCAGAACATGGCGTTAAGGGCGGCGTTCTGTGAGGCTTCACCCACTGGAACATCGCTTTCGGGCAGCATAAACCATAATACGGCACCGGCCAAACCTATAACTATCAATAGAATCTTTACAATTTTGTTCATGATCTAATCCGTTTTTAGGTTTACTTCTTTACAATAACATCCTTTCGGTGATCGACCAACATATCGATCAAAACGATGGAAGAATCCTCCATATCGTTGACGATGCTGTCAATTTTCGCGATGATGTAGTTGTAAAAAATCTGTAGGATAATGGCCGTAATAAGTCCGAATACCGTCGTCAATAACGCTACCTGGATATCGCCCGCGATCAGCGAGGCACTTAGGTTACCTACCGCGCTAATTTTTTGGAAGGCCTGGATCATACCGATTACCGTTCCCATGAACCCGAGCATGGGCGCTACGGCGATGAACAGAGACAACCAGGATACGTTCTTTTCCAACTGTCCCATCTGCACTCCACCGTAAGCGACAACCGCCTTTTCCGCATTGTCGATTCCTTCGCCTGCCCTATCCAGCCCCTGGTAGTAGATAGAGGCAACAGGGCCCCTGGTGTTTCTACAAACCTCCTTGGCCGCTTCGACACCGCCCGATGCCAATGCATCTTCTACCTGCTGCTTGAGTTTGGCGGTGTTGGTGGTCGCCATGTTCAAATATATAATCCTTTCGATAGCTACCGCTAGGCCCAAAATCAAACATAGGAGAACGATACCCATAAAGCTGGCGCCACCCTGGATAAACATTTCCTTTAGGACTTGGGTGAAGCCCTTTTCCACTTCCTCGGGGGCGGCGTCTTGAAGCATCGCGGCGGTAGTTGCCATTGCATTTACAGTGTCCGTGCCCAGTACAAACAAACCGCCGGCGGCTAGGGTAGAGAATAATTTTTTCATTTTTTCGAACTTAGATTAGTTATTAATAGGGTTAAAGATAAAAAAAAATCACGATAAAAAAAGTAAAATTTCCCTGCGGAAATAAAGCGATCCGTTCGTATCGCCCGGTATTACTGCACCCGTGTTCCTAAAATGTACAGACACCGAACGGTCCCGGACCGATTATCAATGTATAAATTTAATCTAAACTAATAAAGAATTCACCAATACAATAATTTATTGTGCAAAATCTTTATGTTCTTGCAGAGAGGAAGGGATTCGAACCCTCGATACACTTTTGGTGTATACACACTTTCCAGGCGTGCGCCTTCGACCACTCGGCCACCTCTCTAATTCTGTCCGGAAAATTTGGACATTCCGTTTTTGATGTCATTCCCATCCCGATATACGATGTCTCACCACCCGATCCAAGACAACAGTGCTACCTGGGGAATTTACCTTGGCCAAAAAAAACAACCTATGTATTTTCCCGAAGAACCTGGTTCGGGTTACCTCCGTTTTGGGTTGGGCAAATAACGAAAAAAATATTAGTTGATAAAATTTAATCCCGGTTTTTTATTGCATCTCCCCACGCAATGGGGTTTCGAATACGGTTTTGAACAATTTGGCGCCGACACCGCTGCCTAAAAGGTACATCAACTTTGTAATGGCCGCTTCGGTCGTAATATCCTTACCGCTAATGACCTGTAATTTTTCAAGCTGTTCGCTGGTCTCGTATTGACCCATGTGTACGCTGCCCCCGGAGCACTGGGTGACATTAATAATATGTATCCCCCTCGCCATTGCTTTTTTTAGGCTTTCGAACAACCAGGGTTCGGTAGGGGCATTGCCGGCCCCGTAGGTCTCCAAGACCAATCCCTTTAATTCGGGAATGTTTAGCATACATTCCAATACCGTGGCACCGATACCGGGAAACAGTTTTAGGACGGCCACATTCCGGTCCATTGCCGTATGTACCTTGAATTTTTTCCGCGAATTACCCCTTAAAAGATACGTCTCGAACACCTTGAGATGTACGCCGGATTCTATCAAGGGCGGATAGTTCAATGACGCAAAGGCCTGAAAATGTTCGGCATTGATCTTGGTAGCGCGGTTCGCCCGGTAGAGCTTGTACTCGAAATAAAGACCGACTTCCCGTACTACCGGTCTACCCTGCTTTCGGAGGGCGGCTATCTGTATGGATGTAATTAGATTCTCCTTGGCATCGGTGCGCAGATCGCCAATGGGCAATTGGGAGCCGGTGAAAATGACCGGTTTGGCCAGATTCTCGAGCATAAAGCTCAACGCCGAGGCAGTATAGCTCATGGTATCACTGCCGTGCAGTACCACAAATCCGTCATGGCTTTCATAATGGCGTTCGATAAGGGTCACGATGTCTGCCCAATGCGACGGGTTTATGTTCGACGAATCGACCGGACGTTCAAAGGAAACCGAATCGATATGGCAGTCCAGTTGATGGAGTTCGGGAACGTGCTTGAGGAGCTTTTTAAAGTTGAAAGCCTTTAGTACCCCCGTGGTATAGTCCTTTACCATACCTATGGTGCCACCGGTATAAATTAATAGGATGTTCGTCATCAGGTCGATTTAAGGGCTATATCCCAAAGACTTCCTTCGAATTCTCCGTCGTGATTTCGGCAATTCTTTCTTTGGATGTGCCATATATCTCGGATACGCTTTCCAATACCTTAATAATATAGGCACTTTCGTTCCGCTTGCCCCGATACGGGACGGGGGCCAAATACGGGGAATCGGTTTCCAGGACGATATTTTTTAGGGGGATTTGACCTAGGAACGTATCGATCTTTCCGTTTTTAAAGGTGGCCACGCCCCCGATGCCCAATTTCATATTATAGGATATGGCCCTGTGCGCCTGCTCGAGCGTACCCGTAAAACAGTGGAAGATCCCGAACAGATCGTCGCCCTTTTCACTTTCGAGCACTTCGAAAATTTCGTCGAAGGCATCCCGACAATGGATGACAATCGGAAGCTTGTGCTTTTTCGCCAGGCCAATCTGAAAACGGAAGGCTTCGCGCTGCTGTTCGAAAAAAGTCCGCTCCCAATACAGGTCGATGCCGATTTCCCCTACGGCGTGGAATTTGTGCTCCGCCAGCATTTCCTCTACATGCCGTAACTCTGTCTTGTAATTATCTTTTGTATGGGTCGGATGCAGTCCCATCATAAGAAATATATTCTCGGGATATTCATGCCTCAACCGCAACATATCCTCGGTGTAAGTGGAGTCGATAGCGGGAATAAAAAAACGCGCGACCCCCGCATGGATAGCTTTTTGGATGACCTCCGCCCTATCCTTGGCAAACGCTTCGCTATACAGATGGGTATGCGTATCGGTTATTCTCATGCCGCAAAAATAGGCTTATCTTTGTGATTTGAAAAAAGAACGGCACCAAGAGACTTTGCTTCAATTCAACCTCAACCTCCTCCCAAATGGCATCCCTTAAGAGACTCCTGAAAAAGAAAGAATACGTCAAGATTCCCCTGGAATGGACCGAAACCCATCATTTTGCGGTAAGCGCAAAAATCAATGGCGTCAAAGGCCGGTTTATCTTGGATACCGGGGCCTCGAACACCTGCGTGAGTTTTGACAAGATCGAATTCTTCAAGCTGAATTCGGAAGCATCGGAAATTAAGGCAGCCGGAGCGGGCGCCACCAATATGGAAACCTTGATTTCCACCAAAAACCGCATCGAAATCGGCACTTGGAAGAGAAAGAAATTGAAACTCGTACTATTCGATCTGGTGCACGTTAACGAAGCGCTGACCGCCCATAATTCCCCAACCGTCGACGGTATCATCGGGGCCGACGTGCTGCGCATGGCCAAAGCGGTTATCGACTATGGAAAAAACCGTCTGTACCTGAAATAGCCGGCATGCCCCAAAAGGATATGCATCGGTAAGATTCCCGTTCAAAAAGGACTAAGGAAATCTTGGCTTGTGGATTAGTGGGATTTACATCTCCAAGGCCTTCTCGACATTGCCGTCCATCAACAGCTCTTGGGGATTTTCCAGGGCTTCCTTGATGGCGACCAGAAAGCCGACGGACTCCTTGCCGTCGATGATGCGGTGGTCGTACGATACCGCTACGTACATCATCGGGGCCACGGCGATGGCGCCGTCGATCGCTATCGGCCGTTCGATGATGTTGTGCATGCCCAGAATAGCGCTTTGCGGGGGATTGATGATGGGAGTCGACAACATGGAGCCGAATACGCCTCCGTTGGTGATGGTAAATGTGCCGCCGGTCATTTCATCGACCGTAATTTGACCCTCACGCGCACGCGTCGCAAGTCTTTTCACCTCGTCCTCAATCCCCCTGAAAGTCAGGTTTTCAGCATTGCGGATTACGGGGACCATCAGACCCTTGGGGCCGGATACCGCTATGCTGATATCACAATACGCATACGTGACCATTTCCTTCCCATCGATCATGGAGTTTACGGTAGGATATTCGTGCAAGGCCTTAACGACCGCCTTGGTGAAAAAGGACATAAAGCCCAGGCCAACACCGTGCTTTGCCTTAAAATCTTCCTTATATTTTTTACGCAGCTCGAAAATAGCGGACATATCGACCTCGTTAAAGGTGGTCAACATGGCGGTCTCGTTTTTGACGTTTACCAACCGCTCCGCTACCTTTCTGCGCAGCATGGACAGTTTGGAACGGGTCTCGCCGCGGTTGCCACCGGTAGGGGTACCCATGGCGGGTTTGGCATTTACCGCATCTTCTTTTGTGATACGGCCGTCCTTTCCGCTGCCCTTTACCGATGTGGCATCGATATCCTTTTCGGCCAGTATCTTTCTGGCCGCCGGGGAGGCGGTACCCGACGCATAACTTTCCTTGGCCTGATTAGGCTGCGGCGCCTTTGCGGTGTCTTTTTGGCCGGATTTTCTATCGGAAGTATCGGCATCCTTTTCCTGTTCCTTTTCCTTTACCGCCTTGTCATCCGCCTTACGGTCGCCATCCTTTTCGCTATCGCCCTCCGAACTTTTGGCTTCCTTTTTATCCGTTTCCGCATCATCCGATGCTTCGTCGGCTCCCCCGGATTTCTTGCCCTCGGTATCGATCAGACAGACCACTTCCCCTACGGCCACGGTATCGCCGACCTCGGCTTTCAAGGTAACGGTTCCGCTTGCTTCGGCGGGTAGTTCCAAAGTGGCCTTATCGGAATCGACTTCGGCAATGGCCTGATCCTTTTCTACATAATCGCCGTCTTCTACCAACCACTCCGCTATCTCTACCTCGGTAATGGATTCGCCCGGGGAGGGGACTTTCATTTCTAATATCATGTTGCTCTTGTTTACTGTATTATCCTAAGTTTGAACACATCGTCCGCGCTTGACTTTTCGGGCAGGTCATTCCTTTCTATCGAAAAACCCATCCATCCGGTTCATTATAAGCGGAGCATCCTATGGATCTGCTCGCGACTCCCTATGCTTTTGCTTCCTTCTCCTCTTCCTTGGGCCGCGGTTTCGGTTTGGTCATATTGTCCTTGCTCTTGTCGAACACATAGTCTATGACCTGTTGGTGCCGCATTTTCGAACGTACCGTACTACCCGCGGCCGGGGAGGCATAAAAGCGTCTTGAGGCCACACGCATTTTACCGGAGTCGCTAAAATGCATCATCAGATGGCTCCACGCCCCCATGTTTCGAGGTTCTTCCTGCGCCCAGACGATATCGTCGGCATTCTTATATTTTTCGATAACCTCTTTCATCTGCTCGGACGGCAACGGAAAAAGTTGTTCGATCCGCACTAGGGCCACGTCATCGCGATTCTTTTCCTCTTTTTCGGCCAAAAGATCGTAATAGAACTTTCCGGTACAGAATACCAAGCTCTTGATTTTTTTGACCTCTGCGCCAGCGTCGTCGATAACCTCCTGAAAACTGCCGTTCGCCAGTTCGTCGACCGTCGAGACCGCTTTCGGGTGCCGCAACAGGCTCTTGGGGGTAAAGATAATCAACGGCTTCCTAAAATTGACCTTCATCTGCCGGCGCAAAATATGGAACATCTGGGCGGGCGTTGTCACATCGGCCATGTACATGTTGTCGCGAGCGCAGAGTTGCAGGTACCGCTCCATGCGGGCGGAAGAATGTTCCGCGCCCTGACCCTCGTAGCCATGGGGCAACAGCATCACCAATCCGTTCTGTATCTTCCATTTGTCCTCCGCGGCGGAAATATACTGATCGATCATAATCTGGGCCCCGTTGCTAAAGTCCCCGAACTGGGCCTCCCAAATGGTCAGTGTATTCGGACTCGCCATGGCGTAGCCGTAATCAAAGCCCACGACCCCGTATTCGGATAGCAGTGAATTATAGATCTGAAACCGGCCCTGGTCCTCGGAAATATGATTCAACAACATCACTTCTTCCTCGCTTTCCTCGACCTTCATGACCGCATGGCGGTGCGAGAAGGTACCGCGTTCGACGTCTTGACCGGACATACGTACCCCGAAACCTTCCTGTAATAGGGTGCCGTAGGCCAAAAGTTCGCCCATGGCCCAATCGAGATTGTCCGTCTCGAAAAATCGCTTTTTTCGGTCCTTGATCAGTTTATCGACTTTGCGGAGGAATTTTTGGTCCTTCGGCAATTCCGTAATCACGTTGGCGATTTCGGTAAGTTTCTTTTTATCGAAAGTGGTGTCTACGGGCGTCATCATCTCCCATTCCCTTACGTTTTCGAAGCCTTTCCACTCATCGGCCATAAAGGCGGTGATCTCGGTCTTGTCCTCTTTCCGGGAATCCTCCAGTTCTTCTTCCAGGGAAGCCCTGAACTCCTCTTCCAACTGTTTTACGTAGCCTTCCTCGATAACGCCTTGCCGCATCAGTTTTTCCGCATAAATATCCCTGGGGTTGTCGTGGTTGGCGATCGCCTTGTACAGTTTCGGCTGGGTAAAACGTGGCTCGTCGCCTTCGTTGTGGCCGTATTTTCGGTATCCCAATAGATCCAGGAACACATCGCGTTTAAAACGCATGCGATACTCGAGGGCCAGAAGCGAGGCGTGCACCACGGCCTCGACATCGTCGGCGTTGACGTGTAGCACGGGACTCAAGGTCACCTTGCCGACGTCGGTACAGTAGGTAGAGCTGCGTCCGTCGAGATAGTTGGTGGTAAAGCCGATCTGATTATTGACCACGATATGTACGGTACCATTGGTTCCGTAGCCTTCGAGCTTTTCCATCTGTACTACCTCGTAGACCACGCCCTGACCTGCGATGGCGGCATCACCGTGTAGTATTATGGGGAGCACCTTCGAGAAATCATCGGGAAAATGCGTATCCTGCTTGGCCCGGGTAATCCCTTCCACCAAAGCGCCGACCGCCTCTAAATGCGAGGGATTGGGCGCAAGGTTCATCTTTATCTTTTTGCCGTTGTCGGTCTTGCGATCCGAGGTCCATCCCAAATGGTATTTTACATCGCCGTCAAAAATTTCCTGTTCGTAATCCTTGCCGTCGAACTCGCTAAAAATGTCCTTGGCGGCCTTACCGAAAATATTGGTGAGCACGTTGAGCCTCCCGCGGTGGGCCATTCCCATCACGAACTGCTCCACGCCCATTTCGGCGGCGCGTTCGACCATAGCATCCAGGGCGGGAATCAGGGATTCGTTGCCTTCCAGCGAAAAGCGTTTTTGACCGACGTATTTGGTATGCAAAAAGCCCTCAAACGAAACCGCTTGGTTCAGTTTTTTGAGGATGCGTTTTTTGTGTTCTGTATCGAAATCGGGATGGTTATCGTTGACGTTCAAATAGTTCTGAATCCATTCGATACGTTCGGGGGAGCGGATGTACATATATTCGACCCCGATGGCATCGCAATAGATGCATTTCAGGTGCTTGACGATGTCGTTCAACGTACATGCCCCAATACCAATAATCTCACCCGCATTAAAGATGGTGTCCAAGTCGCTTTCCGACAGTCCGAAATTTTCGATATCGAGTGTGGGCTCGTACTTTCTTCGTTCGCGGACGGGATTGGTCTTGGTAAAGAGGTGGCCCCGGCTGCGGTATCCGTCGATCAGGCGGATGACCTGGAATTCCTTCTGTAGGAATTCCGGCATTTCCAATTGTTGGCCGTTTTTGATTGCCGCCGCGCTGATGTGGCCCTGAAGATCGGTGGCACCCTTTGCCCCCGATTCCTCCAGTTCCAGTTCGTCCAGGATGCTTTCCGTTCCGAAATCGAAACCTTGAAAGAAGGAACGCCAACTGGGCTCGACGCTATCGGGGTGCTTGAGGTACTTGTCGTAGAGATCCGCAAAAAAAGAGGCGTGTGCGGTATTTAAAAAGGAATACTTATCCATAGAAAGGAGCTCTGTCTTGACCATTGCCAATAAAGTGGATACAAAAATACAATATTTCCCATTCTTAGGATGCATTTTCGGCCCCGGAATTGTTCCTGTCTTTCAGCCAAACCTGTTGCAGTTCCCTCTGCTTTTCCCTTTGAAAATTAAAACGGATACTTGCCTGGCAACTTTGACATAGCCTGTATTTTGGTGGAGAGAAACCAATCTATCCCCTGATTTTCCGCTCCCAGTCCCACGCCGATTTCATGGCCTCGTCGAGGCTGTACCGCGCTTCCCAGCCGAGCACCTCGTTCGCCCTGCTGGTATCGGCATAGGCGGTAATGATATCGCCGGGTCTTCGGTCTACGATTTTATAATCCAATTTTTGGCCCGATACCCTCTCGAAACTTTTAATGACCTCAAGTACGGAACTCCCCTTGCCCGTACCTAAATTGAACACTTCGTAATTTTCGGGATTCTCACCTTCCAAAAGCCGCTGTAATGCCTGTACATGGGCCTTGGCCAAGTCGACCACATAGATGTAGTCGCGGATACAGGTGCCGTCTTCGGTGGGGTAGTCATCACCAAAAACGGAAAGTTGGTCGCGAAGGCCGACCCCTGTTTGGGTGATAAAAGGGATTAGATTTTGGGGCACGCCGATGGGCAATTCCCCGATCTCGGCACTGGGGTGGGCCCCCATAGGATTGAAATAGCGTAGCGCTATGGCATTCAGGGCAGGAGTTACCTTGCAGGTATCGCGGATGATCTCTTCCCCGATCTGTTTGGTATTGCCGTAGGGGGATTCCGCCGGTTTGACCGGGGCATTTTCCGTGATGGGCATTTCGTCGGCCTGCCCGTATACCGTACAGGACGAACTGAAAATAAAGCAAGCTTTGTCCCTTTTGCAAAGTTCCTTAAGGAGGTAGACCAGGGTTCCAATATTGTTCTCGTAGTACAGCAAGGGTTTTTCAACGCTCTCCCCCACCGCCTTCGACGCCGCAAAATGGATGACCCCCTCAATATCGCCGTGCCTTTCGAAAAAATCCGTGACCTTTTCCTTTTCCTTCAAATCGATTTTTTCGAACAGCGGCGTGGTACCGGTAATCGCATTGATGCCTTGCAGGACTTCTTCGGAAGCATTCGAACAATCGTCGATAATTACGACCTCGAAACCTTCGTTCTGAAGTTCGACCACGGTGTGCGAACCTATAAAACCGAGGCCCCCAGTTACAAGTATTTTCATAGTATCATCCGTTTACAAATTCAATTACCGCATTGGCAATATACCCGATCTGTTCATCGTCCAACTCCGTATGCATGGGCAGCGATATCACCTCTTTCACCAGTTGGTTCGTCACGTGAAAATTTGCTTCGTTATAGCGTTCATCGGCGTATGCCTTTTGGCGGTGCAGCGGAATGGGGTAATACACCCCACAGGGAATATCCTTTCCGTTCAGATGGCGTATCAGTTCGTCCCGTTTTCCGTTAGTTATCCGCAGGGTGTATTGATGGAACACATGGCAATCGCAGACATCGCAAATACCTTCACAAATGCCCTCGCAAGCGTTTACGGTTTTGGGTACGATGATGTGCTCGTGCCCCGCAAGGATTTTCGAATATTTTCGGGCGGCCTCTCTTCGTGCGTTACAGTAGGCATCGAGTTTGGGCAATTTGGCCCGCAGTACGGCCGCTTGAATGGTGTCCAATCTAGAGTTCACCCCGACCACATCGTGGTGGTAGCGCTCGTACATCCCGTGGTTGACGATCCCGCGCAAGGTATGGGCCAGTTCGTCGTCATCCGTGAAAATAGCCCCCCCGTCGCCATAGGCCCCCAGGTTTTTGGACGGAAAAAAGGAGGTCGCCCCGACATGGCCGATGGTACCCGCCTTTTGCCGGCGCCCATCCTTGAACCGATAATCGGCCCCGATGGCTTGGGCATTGTCTTCGATGAGAAAAAGATCGTGCTTTTCGGCCAGTTTCAGCAGCGCTTCCATATCGGCACACTGTCCGAAAAGGTGCACGGGAACGATGGCCTTCGTTTTCGGGGTAATGGCCTTTTCCACCGCTGCGATGTCGATATTAAAGGTAACGGGATCCACATCGACCAAGACGGGCGTTAGCTGCAAAAGCGCAATGACCTCGACCGTGGCGGCGAAGGTAAAATCCGCTGTAATCACCTCATCCCCGGATTGCAGTCCCAGTCCCATCATGGCAATCTGCAGGGCATCGGTACCATTGGCGCAGGGGATGACGTGCTTAACGCCGAGATACTGTTCCAAGTCCCTTTGAAAGGCCCTTACTTCGGGGCCGTTAATAAAGGCGGAGGTTTCCAGTATTTCCGCAATGGCGGAATTCACCTGTTCCTTGATTCCCTCGTATTGGCCGCCCAGGTCGACCATTTGGATTTTCTTCATCCTTGGAACTGTTTTATGGATTGTCGATGATGGAATGGATTTCGTATAATCGACTATCGGGGCGATTTGGCCGCCGAACGCAGCAAAAATACAAAACCAACCTCTACTAATAAATGAAAGAAACGTAATTTAGCCCTCAAATTCAGAGTTAGTGTACACTTTCTACAACCTGATCGTCAAGCTTTCGTGGTTCTTTCTGAAAATATTGGCGTTTTTCAATGCCAAGATCAAACTGTTCGTCGACGGCAGAAAGGCATCCTTTCAGATTTTAGAAAATCACATTTCCAAAAAGGATACCATCATCTGGATGCACGTGGCCTCTTTGGGGGAATTCGAACAGGGCCTCCCGATCATTGAAAGGTTGCGGGCGGAATATCCAGGCCATAAAATCCTGGTCACTTTTTTTTCCCCTTCGGGATACGAGGTCAAAAAGAAGAGCCCCGCCGCCGATACGGTCTGTTACCTTCCCATGGATACCCGTAAAAGTGTTTCCCGTTTTTTGGATATCGTACGACCGCAGCTCGCCATTTTCGTCAAGTACGAGATTTGGCCGAACTATTTAAGGGAACTGGATAAACGGAACGTTCCCACCATCCTGATTTCGGCGATTTTTAAAAAAGAACAGGTGTATTTTAAGTGGTACGGGGGGTTTATGCGGAAGGTCCTTGAGCGCTTCGACCATTATTTCGTGCAGGATGAAGCATCCCGGGAACTACTGGCATCCCTACATATTAAGAACAGCTCCGTCAGTGGGGATACGCGCTTGGATAGGGTGTCGGAAATTTTGGACCGAAACAACCAGCTCGATTTTATGGCCGCCTTCAAAAAGGATAGGCTATGTCTCGTAGCCGGAAGTACGTGGGCCGAGGACGAGTCCATTCTGATCGACCACATCAACCATGCGCCCAAAAACCTGAAGTATATTTTGGCGCCGCATACCATTAAAAAGGATAAGATCCTCGGGCTGGCCGGGGCGCTTACGAAAAAAACGCTGCTATATTCGAACATCGGGGAGCAAGCTTTGGGGGACTTCGATGTGCTAATCGTCGATGCCATCGGGCTGTTGACCAAAATATATAGCTATGCCGATATCGCCTATGTGGGCGGGGGTTTCGCAACGGGCCTACACAATACTTTGGAGCCTGCCGTCTTCGGGGTTCCGGTTATTATCGGACCGCATTACGAAGGGTTTAAGGAAGCCGAGGATCTCGTGGCGCAGAAAGGGATCTTGACCGTAAAGGATGCCTGGAGCTTCGGCGAGCTATTGAAAAAACTGCTGGATAATCCAGAACTCCGTAAAAAAACAGGCGCTATCAATGCCGCGTACATTGCCAAAAACAAGGGGGCGAGCACCCAAATTATGGAGTATATCCGTACCTTGCTGGCTCCGACATCCGCTAAATACTAAACCAACCACGAAACTTTTTACCCATGAATTCTAAAATACTAAGAATCTCCTTGATCGCCGCACTAGCGGGTTTTTTATTCGGTTTTGATACCGTGGTTATCTCCGGGGCAGAGAAACAACTGCAACTGTTATGGAATTCTTCGGATACCTTTCACGGTTGGGTGGTTATCGGAATGGCCCTATGGGGGACGGTGGTAGGCGCTGTTTTCGGGGGGATTCCCACGAACCGGATCGGCCGGAAAAATACATTGATATGGATTGGGGTACTTTTCTCGGTATCGGCCATTGGTTCGGCCTTTGCCAACGACCCTTTTACGTTCGCCGCGGCCCGGTTTATCGGCGGGTTGGGTGTGGGTGCCTCGACCGTAGCGGCTCCTGCCTATATTTCGGAAATCGCCCCGGCCAAAGATCGAGGGCGTCTGGTCGGATTCTATCAGTTTA
>DASSWC010000285.1:0-16927 GCA_035705395.1 Pricia sp.
GAAAAAACATAAAGTTTTGTGGGGTTTTGTCATACCACTTGGCAAATTGTTCGGCCGGGAAAATTCGATAAAAAGTTGCGTTCAGCTCAATGCTATTGAATTGGGATGCATAGTATTCCAGTTCGTTTTTCGTGCCTCTAGGATAGAAATTCTTCAAATCTTGCCGGTTCCATTTGGCACAGCCTACGCGCACGTTCAGCGGCTGTTCGTCGTTGATTTTTGAAAGTATTACTTCAGTGTCGGGATGGTCTTGGGGGAGGGTAAAGTCAATGTGTTCCGGTTGTTCTACTTTTCCAAACTTCATGGGGTTGTGGTTTAAGGATTAAATATGTAATTACGCATAAAGCTATTTCTTAAGATACACCGTTTTTTTGTTCATGAACTCCTTGATGCCGTGGGCGGAAAGCTCTCGGCCGTATCCGGATATCTTAATGCCGCCGAAGGGCAATCTCGGATCGCTTTTTACCAGTTCGTTGACGAATACGGCGCCTTCTGCAAATTGGGGGGCGAGTTTTTTTGCTTTTTTCATATCCGACGTAAAAATCGATACACCCAGACCGAAAGCGGACGCATTGGAGAGTTGTACGGCTTCTTCATCGGTGTCGAAAGTTGTGATGCCGATCGCCGGGCCAAAAGTCTCTTCTTTGAACATTGGCATTTTTGGGGAAACCTCGGATAGTACGGTCGGCTCAAAATAAGTACCGTTCCTTTTTCCGCCTAGTTTGAGCTTTGCGCCCATATTCAGGGAGGCGTTGACCTGCCTTTCGATATCCTGCGCCAAATCTTCCCGGGCCAATACCCCGATGTAAGTGTCGTTGTCCATCGTGTCGCCGCTTTTAAGTTCTTTTACTTTTGTGATGAATTTTTTCATAAAATCATCGGCAATATCCGCCTGTACCAAAAGACGTTTGCCGGCAATACAACTTTGGCCGGTGTTTTGGAAACGGGCCTGGACACAGGTAGCTACCGTTTTTTCAAGGTCTGCATCCGAAAATACGATCAGGGCATTGCTACCGCCGAGCTCGAGTACTGATTTTTTGATGTGCTCTCCGGCTTTCGAAGCTACCGCCGCACCGGCCGGTTTACTGCCGGTGAGGGTTACCGCTTTTACCCTATCGTCTTGCAAAATGGCTGAAATCTTTTCGCTGCCGACCACGAGATTCTGGAAACAACCCTTGGGGAATCCGGCATTTTCAAAGATTTCCTGGATTACCTCCCCGCATTTCATTACGTTCGAAGCGTGTTTTAACATCCCGACATTGCCTGCCATCAAGTTTGGTGCGGCAAAGCGGAATACCTGCCAGAAGGGATAGTTCCAAGGCATTATGGCCAAAACCACCCCCAAGGGCTCGTAACGTACAAAGCTTTCATCGGCGTCCGTTTCAATGACTTCGTCCTGAAGTTGGATTTTGGCATTCTTGGCGTAATACTCACATACCCAAGCACATTTTTCGATTTCAGCAACGGACTGGCTAATCGGCTTGCCCATTTCTTGGGTTATGATCTTGGCATAGGTGTCCGTATTTCCCTTCAATTCCTCCGCGACCTTTAGCATCCGTTTGGACCGCTCTCCGAAAGCCGTCTTCCTCCAAAATTGAAACGCTTCATCCGCTTGTTGAAGTTTCTTTTCCAATTCGTTATCCTTCAGGTCTTTGAATTGGAACAACTTTTCTCCGTTATAGGGATTTCTGGATACTTTCATACAATTTTCTTAACGGTTAAAACTAGCCATATCCTCATGAAGATAGAAGGAGTTAAGAGGAATTTAACGGTCGAACAAGGGACTTTTAGCGCCTCTTTATGCGAATAGCATAGGCACGTCTAGGATTTTTAACAAGTAGCTTATCTATTTCGTCTTGGGTAAAACCTATTTTGCGTAACTCGGGGATCAAATGGGTAAACAGTGCGCTGTACGGACGGAAATCGCCACCATTGGGATGCCCGACATCGTACCAGCCGGCATCATGGGAAAGCAATACATGGTCCAAAAGGTCCCTAGCCTTAAGTTGGGATAGGGTCTTTACGAACCATTCGATGGTCTCGGATGCTGGGCCGATATTATCCAAAGAAATCCATGCCCCCTGTTCCGCCGCCTTGGCATATCCACCCATAGTACCGCTCTGGGCGTGGGTCCAGACAAAGGCTTCCGGCGAAACCCCCATTTTTTTTAAAATGTCAATTTGTGCCAAGGCCGGAGCATCGGGACCCGTATGGGAAACTATCGTCATGCCGGAGCTCAAATGGGCAAGCGCTGCCGCCCTGATCAGTTTTTCATGCATATCGGTCAAAATGCTATCCCGATCTACCGATATTTTTATGAATCCAGGACGGATACCGGAAGAATCAATGCCACGTTCAAATTCCGTTATCCATTGATTTGCCAATTCTTTAGCAGTGGCTTTAAAAGCCGTATCGGGAATATAAATATTGTCCTTAGCACCGTAAAAACCTGTATTTGTCACGATTTGCAACCCGGTTTCATCCGATAATCTTTTAAGGACATAGGGATCCCTGCCTAAAAATGCCGGGGTACAATCCAAAAAAGTATCCACGCCGTATTGCCTGAGGGCTTTCAAATAGGGTAAAACGCGTTGTACAACACTGTCCCTGTCCCATCTGTGATACCCGGTACTATCGGCCCCGATCCAATCGACCATGACATGTTCATGGATCAATGCCTTGCCCATCCCCTCCGGTTCAATGGGTCCATTGACGGTCATTATTTGGGCCATGGATAGCGGAGAAAATAGACCGAATAAAAGAAGTATAAGATAGAAAATTGCCCGTTTCATAGTTATATCAGGTTCAGTGCAATACAGGGCCTTCTTCGTAATTGTAGGATGTAACATACGCTTAAAATCTTGTTATTTCCTTTTATTTGCGCTAAAGTTAACCAATGAAGGGGGGAAGCCTTTAATTTTATGGTTAATTTTGAAAAACGAACCTCCACCCATGAACCGACAATCCATTATCGACAAAATTAACCGGCACAAAAAACAGCCCAACCTCAGGTATATCCTCAAGAAAAAAACGGAAGCCTTTACCAATGACCTATTTTACACCCTGTTCGATATAGACACACCCGTGGAACAAAATCTGGTGCTTTTGGAAAGCCAATTCGATGCGCTGGTGGACCTAGCCTGTTGGGAAGTCGACAAATCCTGTAAAAAAATCTGGGATTCCTATGTCGAAAATCTTCCGGAAGTCCTACGCCGGTTAAATCTTGATGCCGAGGCCACCGTGAACTGTGACCCGGCGTCGCTCTCCATCGAGGAGGTGTACATGGCCTATCCGGGTTTCTATGCCATCGCCATTTACCGTTTGGCGCACGAACTGTACGAGGAGGGCTTTCCACTGGTACCGCGTTTAATGACGGAATACGCCCACCGGCAGACAGGCGTGGATATCAACCCTGGGGCACAGATCGGGGATTCGTTCCATATTGATCATGGAACGGGCGTTGTCATAGGTGAAACGGCCATTATCAAAAAACACGTGAAAATTTATCAGGGGGTAACCTTGGGGGGACTTTATGTCGCCAAACACCTTCAAAAGACAAAGCGCCATCCTACAATCGAGGACAATGTTACCATTTACGCCAATGCGACTATTCTGGGTGGGGATACGGTCATCGGTGAAAATTCCGTTATCGGGGGGAACGCTTGGCTAACGGCATCCGTCCCCAAAAATTCCACTGTTTTCCATACCCCTGAAATCCAAATCAAAACCCAACCGAATGTCTAAATCCATTCTTGATCTCATAGGAAATACGCCTTTGGTCGAATCCCGCATCCTGAACACCAACCCGAACGTCAGGCTGTTCTTCAAACTGGAAGGCCATACTCCCGGGGGCAGCGTCAAGGACAGGGCGGCGCTGAACATGATCAAAAGCGGATTGGAACGCGGAGATTTCAACAAAAATTCCAAACTTATAGAGGCGACTAGCGGCAACACTGGCATCGCCTTGGCCATGATTGCCGGTAGCTACGGATTGAAAATCGAACTCGTAATGCCCGAGAATAGTACCAAGGAGAGGATGCAGACGATGCGGGCCTATGGAGCCAAGGTCACCCTTACCCCCGCTGATGTAGGCATCGAAGGGGCCAGGGACTACGCGGAAAATAAGGTGAAAAACGAAGGTTTTATCATGTTCGACCAATTTGCCAACGATGATAATTGGAGGGCCCATTACCAAACCACCGGCCCGGAAATCTGGAAGGATACCGAAGGAAAGGTCACCCATTTTGTATCGGCCATGGGAACTACGGGTACCATCATGGGTACTTCGGCGTATCTTAAAGAAAAAAACAAGCACGTTAAAATTGTTGGGGTGCAACCGACCGATGATGCCAGTATCCCGGGTATCCGCAAGTGGCCGGAGGAATACCTCCCGAAAATATTCGATGCCCGAAAAGTGGATGAAATTATAGAGGTCGGCGAAGACGAGGCCATCGCCATGGCCAAACGCTTGGCGAAGGAAGAAGGAATATTTTCAGGAATGAGCAGTGGCGGGGCAACGGCTGCGGCCCTACGGTTGGCCGAGAGTTTGGAAAGCGGAACAATCGTTTCCGTCATCTGCGATCGAGGGGACCGGTATTTATCGTCAGATCTGTTCTCTTGAGGAATATTTCAATTTCTCTGAAAATCCAAATAGGTATTTTAATCCCCTAGGAAACGGGAATCATAGGTTGGGATAAGTCACGGGACGTGAAATTCCGCAACAGTGTCCGTCGAAAGGAGATTCCTTCCCCTATTCCTGCGCTTCGTGTTCTTCCAAGGATAATTCAATTTTCTTTCCGCTATCATCGGTGATTACGATCATTTCGTTCAGATTTTCCTCCGACAAGTTCTTATTGTCCTTTACATTGAGGTACTTGCTGTTCTCCAGTGCCGTGAATATTTCGTCATCGTTCACTTTCATCACAAAATTTTTATCGGCGTCCGTTGTATAACTGAATTGAATCTTTTCGTCATAAGCTTCGTCGGAATCGTTATCTATGTTTACCACTTTGGTAATTTCTTTCGGCGTTTGGATTCTGCGGGCATTGATTGTGTTTTCGGTCAAGGTATCGAACTTGATTGCCTGACGGATGGTGGTATGGATTACAACCGATTTCTTGACCAATTGGCCTTCTTCGTACATTTCATATTTCTTTTGGGTGGTCTCTTCCGAGATTTCCCTATCCGGACTCTGGGCGTTCATCGACGCGAACGAAATAAAAAAAATTCCTAAAACAAGTGATTTTGTAAGTTTCATCTTTATTATTTTAAGGGTTCAACATGCAAAATATAGAAAAAAAACAATTTGCCGTTTGCTTTTTCCGATAAAATAAGAAGGAAAATATAACCAGCAGTCGGCCGTCAGATCCAGTTTTTCCTTCTAAAATAGATCAACATGCCCACAAATAGTAAAATCATTACCCCCCACACCCCAAAATAGCCATATTTCCAATGCAATTCGGGCATGTGGTCGAAATTCATCCCGTAGACACCGACGATAAAGGTGAGCGGAATGAATATTGAGGCCATGATGGTCAGCACCTTCATCACCTCGTTCATCTTATTGCTTATGTTGCTCATATACATTTCCAAAAGGCTCATCGACATTTCACGATAAATCTGCAGGGTTTCATTGATTTCCACTGAATGGTCGAGCGCATCGCGGAGAAACAGTTTGGTGTCTTTGGTGATCAGGGGGTTTTCGGTATCTATAAGGCGGCTTATCAGTTCTTTTACCGGATATATCAATCGGCGTATTTTAAGGACTTCCTTTTTCAATTGCTGTATTTTTATGGCAGTTTCGGGCGTGGGATTTTGGTAAACCTCTTCCTCTAGCGTCTCTATGTTAAGATTAATGTTCTCCAAGACCACGAAGTAATTGTCGATAACGGAATCCAAAAGTGCAAAAAATAGATAATCGGCCCCGGAATACCTTATACGCCCGGTTTTGGAGCGAATTCGCTCCCTAACGCCGTCAAATACATCGTGCAATGGCTCTTCCTGAAATACCATCACCGAATCGTCCAACAATACCAGACCGAGATGCTCCAGTACCAATTCGTTATTCTCGTTCAGGTACAACATCTTGAAAATTCCAAAAATATACGTATCGTACTCGTCGATTTTCGGGCGCTGGCCAATGTTGAGGGTATCTTCGAGAATCAAGGGATTCAGACCGAATTCCTTTCCCAATTTTTCGATGAACGCTTCGTCGGTCAACCCCGCAACATCTATCCACGTAATGGTACCGGGTTTGGTATGCATATCGATTTCGGCTACCGACTTGGGCGTGAACTCCTGTTCCATGTCGGCATTGTACTCCATAATCTTTACGGTACTCCGCTCTTTTTCCCGGTTTCCCATGTAGGTAATGGTACCTGGGGCCTTCCCTCTTTTCTTTTGTAAGAGGGAGACCTTCTTGGATTTACGCTTACCCAGTATATTTGATTTTCGCACGGGAAATAGATTTTTTTGGTGGACGGATTTTAGAAGGTAAACCTAGTAAAATTCCAACGGATGTAAAAGTAGGCCGCAAATGGATGCAATATAGGATATCGATATTCCCCGACCCATCTTCTACCCGTGAATGGCTACGTTGAAAAATCGATGGAATCGGGGTATTTTACGTCTTAGTATCGTGTCTTGACAACATAAATTGCGTTTCGTCGAATTTTTTGAATATTCCAAAAGTCCCATGCGTTGTATATAAGGCAAACATGCCAAATGTTGGACTTATAAATTTATTTTGATGGAATTGGTTCTACGAATATTGCCTTGGAAACGCACCGTCTACCTAACGGCTGTGGTTTTGTTGCTGCTTATCATATTTGATTTTTACGGACTTTATTCGAACAATTTTTATTTTTCCATCGCTGACAATTATGTTTTTCCGTTAATCACCTTGATACATTTCACTTTTTTATACGTTTTAAAGTTTAAGATCGAAGAGGATGAATTGACAGATCCCTTAATGCGTAATGTAGAATATATGCTTTATGGCGCTTTCTTGATCTATGTGTTCAAGACTGCCGAGATTTTGGGCATCCTTGCCACCTACGAAGAATTATCTACCTACGTGATTCCCAGCACCTTTTTGCCGATTGGTATTTGCATCTTTTCCTTGCATATTCTACTATTGATATTGACACTTATGATCCTACACTACCGTAAAGAACTGGTAGGCGATTACAAGTTCGACGATATGAACCGGCATATCGATACTTGGGAATAATGACGCTGTTGTCATATCTGGACTTCGCCTATTTATAACTTGCTGATAAAGCTCCCGTATAGATCCTTGAACTGGTAGCCCTCAGAAAATCGGTTTTTGCTCAATTTTTTGTGGGCTACCAAGCCCCAGAGTACCAGTTCTTTTAAGAAATATATATCCTCTTTTGGAAAATCCGGTTGGTACTGCCCCACCAAACGGTTCAGCTGCGGAATGCGATCCAAGGCCCGTTTGTATTCTTCATCGGTGAAATCGTCCAACAACTCAAAGCCCTCACCCTGAAAAAACCAGTGTATCAACGCGTCGTAGGGTGTTTCGGCATCCTTCTTTTCCAATTTGTTGATTTTGGGGAAGTATTCGGGAAAGAGGGACTTCACCGCCTCGTCGATGAGTATGTTTGCCACGGTATCGGCCCCTTCCTGCTCCCCTTCGTAGACCAATTCGATTTTACCCGTGATGGCCGGTACGACACCTAAAAAGTCGCTCAACCGGACCATGGTGCTCTCCGCACCGGTCAAAAGGGCCCTTCGTTCGGCCGTGCTCAGAAGATTTTCAAACGCTGTGATACTGGTACGTGCACTTACGCCGCTTTTAACGTCAACATATTCGCTATTGCGTGCTTCGAAACTAATCTGTTCCAACAGATCTTTGGCGATGTCCGGAACGTATACGGCATCGGATTGGCGCTGATCGAGACGGGATTCCTGGGCAGTAATTTTACGGGCGATTTCAATGGTATCCGGATAATGGGTCAAAATCTGAGAACCGATTCGGTCTTTTAAAGGCGTTACAATACTTCCGCGATTCGTATAGTCTTCGGGATTCGCCGTAAACACGAATTGGATATCCAATGGCAGACGTAGTTTAAAACCACGGATTTGAATGTCACCTTCCTCCAAAATATTAAAGAGGGATACCTGAATCCGCGCCTGCAGATCGGGAAGTTCGTTGATGACGAAAATACAGCGATTCGCCCGGGGAATCATCCCGAAATGGATGACCCGATCGTCGGCATACGACAATTTGAGGTTGGCCGCCTTTATGGGATCGACATCACCAATCAGGTCCGCCACCGTCACATCGGGTGTGGCCAATTTTTCGTAAAAGCGTTCGTCACGGTGCAGCCACTCGATTGGGGCCTCATCGCCCTTCTCTTTGATAAGATCCCTGGCAAATCGCGACATGGGTTTCATCGGGTCATCGTTGATCTCTGAGCCCACCAAAACAGGAATCCACTCGTCTAATAAGCGGACCATCAGCCGGGCCAATCGGGTCTTCGCCTGCCCGCGTAGTCCCAATAGATTGATATTGTGTCGGGAAAGTATCGCCCTTTCCAGTTCGGGGATTACAGAATCTTCGTAACCCCAGACGCCTTGAAAAGTTTCTTCGCCATTCTTTATTTTCTCCCTTAGGTTATCCCGGAGTTCGTCCTTGATATTTTTCGTCTGGTACCCGGCGGCCTTTAATTGGCCCAGCGTGGTAATTTCGGAGTGGTTCAAATTCATAGTTTTTTGGTGATAAAGAGAGCAATGACAAAAGGAACAAGGACAAAAAACAAAGTCCAAGTTTGTGTGCGGTATCGCATTTACGTTTTCATCTTTTCGTCCTTCCTCTTTCCATCGTTCATCTCATTTTATTTCAATCTTTTTCGCCGATTGGCTTCGTAATCCTCGAAAATCATTTCTCCCAATCCTTTCAGGCCCGTAAAAAAGGCCTTGCCTTTGTTCGCTTCGGTAAAATGTCGGATAAATTGCATCAGATAGGGGTCTTGGGCAATCATAAAGGTAGTGATGGGAATGTGAAGCTTCCGGGCCTGTCGGGCCATGTGGTAACATTTTTCGACAATATACGCATCCAAACCCACACTATTCTTATAGTAGTTGCCATCGGGAAGGCGCAAACAACTGGGCTTACCGTCCGTAATCATAAAAATCTGTTTGTTGGTGTTCCTTTTTCTACGCAGCATATCCATGGCCAATTGAAGTCCCGCCACCGTATTGGTATGGTACGGGCCGACCCGCAGATAGGGCAGATCTTTGATGGGAATGGGCCAGGCATCGTTGCCGAAGACTAGAATTTCCAAAGTATCTTTCGGATATCGGGTGGTAATCAGTTCGGCGAGGGCCATGGCCACCTTCTTCGCCGGCGTAATGCGGTCTTCGCCGTAGAGAATCATACTGTGGCTGATATCGATCATCAGCACCGTACTCATTTGGGCCTTGTACTGGGTATCCTCGACCACCAGATCTTCTTCACTGAGATTAAAGTTGCCGATTCCGTGATTGACCTGGGCATTTTTAAGGCTTTCGGTCATGGCGATATTTTGCAGGCTGTCACCATAGCGATATTCCCTCAAATCTCCCGTATGTTCGTCGCCTTGGCCGGATTTTCCGGTTTTGTGGTTGCCGGCACCGCTGCGTTTGAGTTTTCCAAAAATCTGGTCCAATGCCCTTTTGCGGATGATACGTTCCATTTTCGCGGTAATGGATATGTTTCCCGTGCCGTTGCCGTCACCATCTTCATCGCCCGCTTCACCATCCCCACGCTCCCCCATCTGTCCACCTCCATCCTCGAACTCCTCGCGGATATAATCCTTGGCCTTCAGTTCCTCAATAAAATCGTCGATCGTATAGGTGTCATCGGTAAGCTCATACTCCTTGTCCAGCTCGCGTAACCAGTCGATGGCCTCGTCAAAATCGCCGGAGGTATGGGTAATAAGTTCCTGAAAAATATCGAATAATCGTTCAAAGGGAGTTTGTTCCAGGGCTTTGTAGGGAGCGAACCGGAATCCTTTTCTTGCATTCATAGCCATAGCTTAAAAATAAGCTTTTTGGATATTAAAGTGGGGCTTTTTAAGAAACCTTAACGCTTCGAAGGTCGGAGACGGAATTCGAGAAATTCTTTGTTCGGAGACGGAATTCGAGAAATTCTTTATGGTGTGGTGTTGGGGCAAAATGGGCAATGGAAGGATGGCGGGCAGCATCAGCGTAGGCAATTACTTCAATTGCTAAGATGTATGGCTTACTGCCCCGTCCATTTTACTTTTCGTGTCGCTCCCTTAAAATGGCATCAATATCCTTTAGGGTAAAACCTTTCGCCTGCAGTAGCATCAAATAGTGGAACAGTAAGTCGGCGCTTTCGTTGAGGAAAAGTGCGTCGTCATCGTCTTTGGCCTCGATGACCATTTCAACGGCCTCCTCCCCTACTTTTTGGGCCAATTTGTTAATGCCTTTTTCGAAGAGGGATGCAACGTATGATCGGCTTCCGTCAGAGGAAGTACGCCGTTGTTCGATGACCTCTTCCAGTTGGGATAAAAAACCGAAACTCAAGGTGTTTTCCTCGTTCCAGCAGGTATCGCTGCCCGTATGGCAGGTTGGGCCTTCGGGCTGTACGGAAATCAACAACGTGTCGTTGTCGCAGTCCATTCTTATTGCTACCAAATTCAAAAAATTGCCGCTCGCCTCCCCCTTGGTCCATAGCCGTTTTTTTGACCGGCTGAAAAACGTGACCTTTTTGGTTTCCTGGGTTTTTTTCAATGCAGCCTCGTTCATATAGCCGAGCATCAAGACGTTTTTGGTCGTTGCATCTTGGATGATAGCCGGTACCAGACCGTCTTTATTTTTGTCAAAATCTACTTTCATGATCCGTTTTCTCTAGGGTGTCGGTCGGGGTTGCCGATCTCAGTTAAAAGTTCAGTTGGGGCACTACCCCCGCGTTCTGTCACGGTTTACTTTTTTACGGACAAATATTCATACTCTCATTGGTATTCCGTTGGCCTGCAACTTCATTTTCAAATCTTTGATTTTTAGTTCTTTGAAATGGAAAACGCTAGCGGCTAGGGCGGCATCCGCTCTTCCTTTTGTAAAGGTCTCCTCGAAATGCTGCGGATTTCCGGCACCGCCGGATGCGATAATGGGAATGTTCAAATCGTTCGACAACCGTGCCAAGGCCTCATTGGCAAAGCCGTTCTTGGTGCCATCGTGGTCCATGGAGGTAAACAGTATTTCGCCGGCACCCCGTTCCTCTACTTCCTTGGCCCATTCAAAAAGCTTCCGTTCCGTGGGTACCTTGCCCCCCACCAAATGCACCATCCATTCCCCGGCGATCTGCTTGGCGTCTATGGCCACCACGATACACTGCGACCCGAATTTCGCCACCAAATCGTTGATCAACTGCGGATTTTTTACGGCGGAGGAGTTGATCGACACCTTGTCCGCCCCGTTTTGTAACAATACATCGACGTCCTCAACGGATGAGATGCCCCCACCGACCGTAAAGGGTATATCAATTCTTTCAGCGACGCGATAGACCAATTCGGCCAACGTCTTTCTTTTTTGTTCCGTTGCGGAGATATCGAGAAACACCAGTTCGTCGGCACCTTCCCGGCTGTAGATTTCGGCCAGTTCCACAGGGTCGCCCGCATCACGCAGGTCGATAAAGTTAACGCCCTTGACGGTGCGGCCATCCTTGATATCCAGACAGGGAATTATTCGTTTCGCTAACATATTCAGTCAATTGTACTGGGCTGTTTGTGTATCTTCATCACAACCGTGTTTGCCGTACTATGAACTTTTCGAGCTGTTTTAAACCAATCCGATTCTCATAGATGGCCTTGCCAATGATTGTTCCCTCGCAGCCGATTTCCGCAAGCTTGGGAAGCTCGTCAAAAGTAGATATTCCACCTGAGGCGATTAATTTTAGTGCTGATTTCCGCGCCAGGGCTTCCGAAATACCGTTGTCAGTTCCGGACGGGGCTTGGGCGAACCGGAGTATCTTTTTATACAGATCGAAGGAAGGGCCTTGTAACATGCCATCCTTGGCGATGTCGGTGCAAATAACATACTGAATTCCCTCTTTTTGATAGGATGTAATAAAGGGAATCAGCTTTTCCGTCGATTCTTCCTGCCACCCGGAGACGGCCACTTTTTCCGCGTTGGCATCTGCCCCTAGGATGATTTTCTCCGAGCCGTACTTTTCCAACCAACCTAAAAACGTATCCTTATCCTTGACCGCTATACTTCCTCCCGTAATCTGTTGCGCTCCGCTTTCAAAGGCAATACGCAAATCCTCATCGGATTTCAATCCCCCGCCGAAATCAACCTTTAATCTGGTTTTCGAGGTAATTTGTTCCAAAATTTTGTAGTTTACGATGTGATTGGACTTCGCCCCGTCTAAATCGACCAGATGCAAATACTCCATGCCGTGCGCCTCAAATTGCTTGGCGACTTCCAAGGGATTTTCGTTATAGACTTTTTTTGTGTCATAGTCCCCTTTGGAAAGCCTTACGCATTGGCCGTCTATTACGTCAATGGCGGGAATGATCCTCATAGCTTTATAAAGTTTGATAAAATCATTGCCCCTGCAGCACTACTTTTCTCCGGATGAAATTGTGTTCCGTAGAAATTGTCCTTTTTTAAGGCGGCGCTATATTTCATCCCGTATTCGGATTCGGCGATGGTCGCTTCGCATAAGGGGGCGTAAAAACTATGGACCAAATAAATATGGTCTTTCTCATCGATCCCTTCGAAAAGTTGGGATTTTAAATTAAATATCTGGTTCCATCCGATTTGCGGAATTTTTAATCCCATGCTATTCGGCGCTTTCAACACACCAAATCGAAGCACATCAACATCAAAAATACCCAGTCCAGTCGTATGGCCTTCCTTCGAAGAACGGCACATCAATTGCATGCCCAGGCAAATGCCCAAAACAGGTTGTTTCAAAGTGGGAACAACCGCATCCAGGCCACTAGCCCGCAACTTTTTCATGGCACTGCTCGCTTCGCCCACCCCGGGAAAAATCACCTTATCGGCCTGACGGATTACTTCGGCATCGTCGCTCAAAACCGCCTCGAGTCCCAAACGCCTTACGGCGAATTTGATGCTTTGAATGTTGCCGGCACCGTAATTTATAATGACGATTTTCATAATATCCCTTTTGTACTGGGCAGCACCATCTTTTCGACATCCCGTCTTACCGCCATTTTTATGGATTTGGCGAAGGCTTTGAAAATCGCCTCGATCTTATGGTGCTCGTTAGTTCCTTCGGCCTTGATGTTCAGGTTCGCCCTGGCACCGTCGGAAAAGGATTTAAAGAAATGATGGAACATTTCGGTGGGCATATCCCCCACTTTTTCCCTTTTGAAATCCGCTTTCCAGACCAACCAGTTGCGGCCTCCGAAATCGATAGCCACTTGGGCCAGACAGTCGTCCATAGGCAGGCAAAAGCCGTAGCGCTCGATGCCGAGTTTATTGCCCAACGTCTTCCGGAATACCTCCCCCAGGGCGATGGCCGTGTCCTCGATAGTGTGGTGTTCGTCCACTTCAAGATCGCCGTCGACCGCAATCTTCAAGTCCATTTGGCCGTGGCGTGCCAATTGGTCCAACATATGATCGAAGAAGGCCAAGCCCGTTTTGATATCGCTTTGTCCCGTTCCGTCGAGGTTGAGCGCGATATGGATATCCGTCTCGTTGGTCTTTCGCGCAATTTCGGCCCGTCGGCTATCCAACTTCAAAAACGCGTAAATCGCTTCCCAATCATTACTTTCCAAGGCGATGGCCGCATGCAAGGCCTCGCGCTTTACCGTGATCTCGCCCGAACCCAAATGCGTATCGTCATTGATAAAGATAGCTTTGGAACCCAGATTTTTGGCCAATTCCACATCTGTCAGGCGATCGCCGATAACATAGGAGTTCTCCAGATCGTAGGTCTCCGAAAGGTAATCCGTCAACAGGCCAATACCCGGTTTTCGGGTGTCGGCGTTGTCCGTCGGAAAGGTTCGGTCAATACACACCTTATCAAAAACAACGCCTTCGTTCTCAAAGCATTTTAGAATAAAATTATGAACGGGCCAAAAGCTATCCTCGGGAAAGACGGCGGTGCCCAACCCGTCCTGATTGGTGACCATGACCAGTTCGTAATCCATTTCCCGGGCAATTTTCCCCAAAAAAGTAAAGACTTTCGGATAGAAGACCATTTTTTCGAAGGCATCGATCTGCTCGTCGACGGTTTCCTTGATCAGGGTACCGTCCCTATCGATAAAAAGGACTTTGCGTCCGGTGGAAACGGATGAAACGGGTTTCATGGGGGGCGTGTCATTCTTTATACTGCTCATCGTTGCTGACTTAATTTAATTGTTTGAGTGCCATGACCAGTTTAATATTCTCTTCGGGCGTACCGATCGTAAACCGCAGGGTATTTTCGCACAGCGGTTGGCTGCTGCGGTTTCTGGTAACAATGCCTAAGGTTAACAACTGTTCATACCGCTTAGCGGCATCGTCGACCTTTACCAGTATAAAATTAGCATCCGATGGATATACTTTTTCAATAAATTCAATGTGTTTCAACACCTTTAAAACCAACTTTTTCTGATTCAGGATTTCGGATATTTCCAAACGTATCCTCGAAATGCCTTCCAATCTTTTCAAGGCGTGGTTCTGCGTCAGTTCGTTGATGTTGTACGGCGGTTTTATCTTGTTCAGAACGGATATAATTTCTTCGGATGCTATACAGATGCCCAATCGAATACCCGCCATACCAAACGCTTTCGAAAGCGTTTGGGTAATGATTAAATTGGGATATTGATCCAATTTCGCACTCCAGCTTTCTTCGTTGGAAAAATCGATATAGGCTTCATCGATAACTACCAAACCCGTGAAATTTTCAAGTAGCGGGATGATTTTTTCCCCTGAAAAACTATTGCCCGTGGGATTGTTCGGGGAACATAGAAACAACAACTTGGAACGTTCGTCCATCTGCTCCAGAATGCCTTTTGCATCGGGCTGGAAACCCTTGGTCAGCAACACCTCCCGATTTTCGACGTTATTGATTCCCGCAAGCACCTTGTACATGCCATAGGTTGGCGGTAGGGTAATCACGTGGTCCACCTTGGGCTCACAGAAGGCACGAAAAATCAGGTCCAGAACCTCATCGCTGCCGTTGCCCAAAAGGATATTTTCCACAGGGATGCCTTTTCGTTGCGATAAAACGGATTTCAAACGGCGTTGCTGCGGGTCGGGATAACGGTTTACGCCGTTTTCAAAGGGATTCTCGTTGGCATCGAGAAATACCATTTCCGATCCGTCGGAGATATACTCGTCCCTGGCGGAGGAATAGGGTTTAAGGCCCTTTACGTTTGCCCTCGTAATTTTATCCAAATCGAAATTCATAAAACACCTCTGTATTCTTTTGATATGTGTTCGGGCGTCTGGACATCGCACCCCCTTGAAGGCTATCGACCGGACCGCTATCGCGCGACCGCTAACGCCCAACTGCTATCGCCCGGACAGCGCCGCTTCGTTCCGTGTTACTCCTTTAGATGTTCCAATCGCAATGTCACCGCATTTTTATGGGCCTGAAGCCCTTCCGCTTCCGCCATGATCTCTATCGTATTGCCAATCGTCTTGATGCCCTCTTTGGTTATCTTCTGAAAGGTCACACTCTTCATAAAACTGTCCAAATTCACCCCACTGTACTGCTTTGCGTAGCCGTTGGTCGGGAGCGTATGGTTGGTTCCAGAGGCGTAATCGCCCGCACTTTCCGGGGTATAATTGCCGATAAAGACGGAGCCTGCATTATACGTGTTTTCCAGATAAAAATCTTCATTTTTTACGCATACAATGTAATGCTCGGGGGCGTATTCGTTGATCAGGTCGATGGCATCCCGGTCATTATCGACATAAATCAACCTACTGTTGTCAATGGCTTTTCGTGCGATTTCCTTCCGCGGCAATTTTTCAAGCTGACTTTCTACTTCTTTTTCGACTTTTTCGATCAATTCATTGGACGTCGATACCAATATTACCTGACTGTCTATACCATGTTCGGCTTGGCTCAACAAATCCGAGGCCACAAACGAGGCCTCTGCACTATCGTCCGCAACCACCAAAAGTTCGCTAGGGCCGGCGGGCATATCGATGGCCACGCCGTACTTTGTGGCCATCTGTTTGGCTACGGTGACGTACGGGTTGCCCGGACCGAATATTTTGTATACTTGGGGTATGCTTTCGGTGCCAAAGGTCATTGCGGCGATGGCCTGAATGCCCCCCACCTTGAAAATTTGCGTGACCCCGCACAGGTCCGCAGTATACAAAATCGCAGGATGTAATTGCCCATCCTTATCCGGCGGGGAACATAAAACCCGCTCCCGACAACCGGCTATTGCCGCGGGAACGGCCAGCATCAAAATCGTGGAGAACAACGGGGCCGTACCCCCGGGAATGTAAAGGCCGACTTTTTGGATCGGCCGCTTTTCTTGCCAGCAGCGGACTCCCCTAGAAGTTTCAACTTCAATTTTATCTGTTATCTGGGCTTTGTGAAAAGTCTCGATATTTTTCTTGGCCAGTTGGATGGCCTCTTTTAACTCCCCTGAAACCTGATTTTTCGCGGCCTCAATTTCCGACCTTGAGACCACAGGATTTGTCAACATGGCACCATCGAACTTCTCGGTATATTTTCTTAGAATACTGTCCCCATCGGCCCTGACCTCCGCAAAAATGGCATTTACCGTCTCCTCGATGGCATCCATGCTTTGGCCGGGCCGTTCTAGGACGGCCTTCCAATCGGATTTTTTTGGATTCTGGATTTTCTTCATATTATATTCCTCATATTAAACGGATTGAAACCTTGTGCGTTTAAGCGAAAAATTTAAATCAGTCCATTTCATCGCGCCCCTTAAAAATGGCCGGTATGGCTTCCCTC
>DASSWC010000286.1:0-8692 GCA_035705395.1 Pricia sp.
CGGGCGTCTGTTGATCCTCATTTTGAGAATATCCGGGATTCGCGGTCACATCGGCCTTGATAAAACCGGCACCGTTGGCCGCGATAGCTGCCATTTGCTCTTGGATGTAAGCGTCCTGTCCCGTATTGCTCAAACGTATCAGCATCCGCAATTTGATAGTATTGGCAAATTCCGCCCATTGGGTCATCTCGCCACCGAAAATGATATCGCTGGCACCCGGGTCCGCCACATTCTCGGCCGGTAGGTTTAAAGCCAAGACCGCAGCCGAAGTCAGGGAGTCGATCACGCTCTTGTAAATCGTTTCGGCATCGTCATATTTTGGGGTGGTATTAAGGCCGCGTTGGTTGGCTTCGGTATAGGGCACATCGCCATACAGGTCTACCAAATATTGGTACTGAAAGCCAAAAAGGGTTTCGGCAATAACATCATAGGCGCTATAATCCAAAATGCCGGCCGGGTCTTCATAGTTCTCTACATAAGTAAGGTTCTTGAAGATATCGGCATACGGGGTTTCGAATATTTCCGTATAAAAGCTACTGGTAATATTATATCTCAAAAGATCACCATTGGCGGACCAATTGGAAGGCACTGCATAGTTGTAGACAAAATATTGCCCTATATACATCATACTTGTCCCGTTCAGATCCGCAAGCTGTTGCTGTGCCACCGGTAAGGTTAAACCGGGCGTGGATACAGGCGGATTATTGGGATTGTCGTTCACATCGAAAAAATCATCACTACAGTTGGCAACAAGCAGGGCGATGGAAATTAGCATTAAGCTTTTGCTTATTCGTCTATTTATCTTCATTGTCTTATTTTTTAAAATTTTGCCGTTAAACTAAGACCGTACTGCCGTGTCGGTGCAGTTTGGCTTTGCGTACCAAAGCCTACGGCGTTCCCTGAATTAAAATTGAATTCCGGATCGCTATACACATTTTCATCCGGTCGCAACATCAAGAGATTTCTCCCGTATAGCTTAACCCCAAGGCCTTGTATACCCAACTTGTCGGTAACCCTTTCGTCAAAAGTGTAGCCCAATGAAACCTCCCTTAACTTTAATGTGGTCGCATCGGTGACATAGTTGGACTTGGTATCGTTGTAGTCGTTCCAAAAGTTATTTCCGCCCCCAGAAGTCGGTCGGTTCGTATTCTCGACGAAGCCCCCGTTGCCATCGGCGTACACTGAGTTGGGAAATATGAAAGGCTGTCTATTGGAAGTAGCACTGTGTTTCGTCAACCCGGTAAATTCGAGTGCATCTACAAGCGTGTTATAAAATACATGCCCGGTTCGATAGTCCATCACGGCATAGAGACTGAAGTTCTTAAAATTGAGCGTGGTATTCAGGCCCACGATGTAGTCCGGGGTAGTTTTCCCCTGTACCTGTAAATCCCCTGCTTCTACAGGATCGCCGTCTTCACCTACAATTACCCGGCCCTGGTCGTCCCTTTGATAATCCGTTGTTTTAATTAACGGGTAAGGTGCACCTACTTGGGCTACAATGACGGCACCGTAGTCCGCATTGTCCACGAAGGGTCCACCTACGACTACTTCATCGACCCCTTCCGTAAGGGAAATAACTTCGGATTCAATAAATGAGTAATTAATTCCCAAATCCCAAGAGAAATCCTGTGCGCGTATGGGGGTACCGTTCAAATCAATTTCAAGTCCGCGGTTCTCGATCTCTCCCAAATTGGTAAAAATCTGCCGAGCACCGGACGTCAGTGAGGTATTGATGGGTACCAATTGGTCGGTAGTGTTCGTTTTATATACCGCAACACTTCCCGAAAGCCTGTCGCCCGAAAATAGACCAAATTCGATACCTGCCTCCAACGAGGTGGTAAATTCGGGTTTTAAATCGGGGCTGGGCTCTGTGGAAGATAAGGATAGACCGGCGGTAGAACCATAAGGGAATGACCCATACCCTTGTGACCCGTCCGGAGCAAAAAATGTCCTGTTGGTGGCATAAGGATTTGGATCATTACCCGTTTTGGCCACGTTAAAGGTTGCCTTCAAATACCTTAGGGTGCCTTGCATGCCCGGAAAAGCGGAAGTAGGAACAAAGGAGATTCCGCCACCTGGATAGAAATAGGATCGGTTATCCTTGTTCAATGCCGAAGACCAGTCATTTCTTGCCGATCCGCTGAGAAACAGAAAATCCTTAAAACCCAGGGTGGCATCCGCATAGACCCCTACTTTTCTATAATCCGAAGAGGTTTCACTTCCTTCCAGATTACCCGTTCTTGTGGAAACGTTATAAAACCCCGGGAGTATCAGTCCATTCCCCGCAACCACAATTTCTTTCGAGCTTTCGATACGAAGGTTATGTCCGACGTTGGCAGCTATATTAAAATTGTCGCCGATCGGTTTATCCAAACTGATTATAACATCACTGTTTACCCGGGTACTGTTATCCGCTTCATCCCGCGTACTTGGCGGAAATGTTGCTATGGTGGCATAATCATTTTCTATCTCAAAGTCATAGGTCAAGCCCCCTTTCTCTTCTTTGTCCTCCAAATTGAAACGGGTGTATCCAACTCTAGCCGTCGCGGATAGCCAGTCGGTAAACTCATACTTGGCATCGCCGATAAATGTAAATTCGTTGATATCGGTTTTAGCACGTTGTGTGTCTACAATAAAATAAGGGTTTTCATAAAAACGGTAAAACGAAACCTCGTTTCTTGTAAACTCCCCCGTCCTCCAATTTTTGTATTGGGTAATAGGTAAATGTAGCGGGGTATTGTAGATGTACCAGAACAAAGGCCGTTCTTGATGTCCGCCGTCCGTCACCACATTGGCGTGTGATCTATAGAACGACATATTTCCGCCCACTTTAAGTTTACCAAAGTTCCAATGGCCCTTTAGGCGCGCATTTGTCCGGTTAAATTGATCTTGCGGTACGACCCCTTCGACGTTGGCATGGTCCAGGGACATTAGAAAACCGCCTTCTTCGTTACCGCCCTGCAGCGTTACACTATTACGGATAGTACTTCCGGTTCTAAAAAAGCTTTCATGGTTATCCGGAATCGGGGAATAAGGTACCCGCAGCACCCTACCATCAGGGTAGGTTTCACTGGCATCGACCATCCTTCCATCAAAACGGGGGCCCCAAGCCACATTTTCCAGAGGCCAAAGGGTGCCATCGGGAAATCCGCCTACACCGAACTCGTCCTGCAATTCGGGCAAATAGGCTACCTGTTCGTGCTGGAAAGAGTTGGTAAGGGATATCTGCAATTTGTCCGTACCGGTTTTGGTCGATATTACCAACACCCCATTCGAAGCTTCCGAGCCGTAGAGAGCAGCTGCATTAGAGCCTTTTAATACGTTAATTTCCGCGATATCATCGGGATTGAGGCGATCTAAAGCGCCCCTACTACTGGGATATCCATCAATGACTATAAGGGCTTGGTTATTGCCCAACAAGGATCGGTTTCCCCTAAGTACTACCCGCGTATTTGGATTCACCCCATTCCCGATCGTATTGATTTGCATCCCTGAAACTTTTCCGACCATTGCGGTGGCAGCGTTGGTCGATCGGGTTTGGGTAAGCTGCTCGGTATCGACTTTCGCGACGGAGTAGGAAAGTTCCCTTGGCTTTCTTTCGATACCCAGGGCGGTTACTATTACCTCATCCAACGCCTGTGCATCCTCTTCCATTTGTACATCTATCGTGTTGCCGGCGCCTACGGTGTGTTGAACCTCGGCCTGGCCGATATAGGTGAACACCAACACCTGACCCTCCTCCGCTTCTATGGAGTAATTGCCATCAAAATCGGTCTGGGTGCCTGTGGTAGTGCCTTGCACTACAATGTTGACCCCTGGTAAGGGCAAATCATTCTGGTCGGTCACCGTACCCGAGATGGTTTTCTCTTGAGCGTACAAAAGGCCCATGCTCAACACCAATAACGGTGTTAAAATCCATTTGAATTTCTGTTTCATAGGAACTATTTTTTGATTTAGTCGGCGGTAAAATTGCTAAATTTTATCTAATAAAACAAGATTTAATTAACATATTCGGGTTCTTATGTTAAAATCACGTGCTGATTTACGGCATAACTACTATGCATGCATACTACCTATTTGTTTCCGAAAATTTTAACTTTGTTGCTGAGAAAACACTATCTGTTTTTTAAGAGAGCTCAATATGTCGAAACAAAATCCTCCTATACTTGAACAAAGATTGAAATATCAAAATGAGGCCGGTACCGATGAAGCCGGCAGGGGCTGCCTTGCGGGGCCGGTCACGGCGGCGGCCTTGGTATTGCCCCGCGGCTTTGACGCGCAGCTGCTTAACGACTCAAAATTGCTTTCTCATAAAAGCCGTGAATTCCTAAGACCCCACATTGAATCAGGATGTTCCTGTTTCGGGGTCGCGCACGTACATCCGCAAGAAATCGATGAGATCAATATCCTGAATGCATCCATCCTAGCTATGCACAAGGCCATTGCACAGCTTAAAACGCTTCCGGAATTCATCATAGTAGACGGTAATCGCTTTACCCCCTACCCGAACATTCCCCATGAATGCATCGTCAAGGGGGATGGAAAGTACATGAGCATTGCGGCAGCCTCGGTACTCGCCAAGACCTATCGTGATGCCTATATGGAAAGACTGCACGAGGAATATCCCATGTACAACTGGAAAAGGAACAAGGGATACCCTACCCGGGAACACCGGGAAGCCATACGCAAATATGGACTCACCCCCTACCATCGGCGCAGTTTTCGGCAGTTGCCCGAACAGCTGACACTCGCATTGTAGCGAAAATTTAGCCTTTTATCGCGATCATCGATCACGTCTCCCGGTGTATACCATTCATACACTCTTGACCCCCATGTATACAATTTACACTACCAAATACAGCTTTTCGCATTCCATTTAGGGTCAACCTTTCTATTTTCGAATCATAAAGTTGGTACAATACAGTTTCTGTTGCACCCCACCATCGCATCATGACCCGCTTTTAAATTTAAAAAACCCGATTATGAAAAAGTATGCCGTTCCGCAAAGATTGATATTGGCCACTATCTTTTTACTTGCCCTTACACCCCAAGCGAACGGACAACTGCTCAAGAAATTGGGCAAGGCCGCTGAAAGGGCCGCCGAGCGTACCGTGGAACGGAGAGTCGAAAAGGAAACCGAAGAAAAGACCGACCAGGCGCTGGATAGTATTTTTGAACAGGATACCGAACAAAGTGGGAGTAGTGGGAGTCCCGTTCCCACGGGAAACCCACCTGATACTTCCCCGACGGAATCGAGTAGCGAACCTAGCGATTCTGAACCGCTTCCGACCGTCAATAATGCCACCGAAAGTCGGCAATCTGAAAAAAGGGTGCATCGGGCCCCGGACTTCGAACCCGGAGCCGTGCCCTTATTCGAAGACGATTTTGCCAAGGATGCACAAGGGGATTTTCCCGCTAAATGGGATACCAACGGCAGTGGTGAAATCGTATTGATAGAGGGGGCCCAATGGTTTCGCCTGAGCGGTAGTTCGACCTATGTGCCGATTACGAATGAATCCCTTCCCGAGAACTATACCATTGAATTCGACCTTTTAGTTCAGGGCCTGGACCGAAATACCAGCTCGCAGGCATGGATAAAACTATTATTGGAAGATACTCCCTTATTCAAAAGGCCCAACAACATGGCCATGGTCGAACTTTCGCCCTGTCCGTGGATATCCTCCCCCGGCGTTTTGGAGAAGGTCGTCAATGGTGAACGGCAAATACGCAACACTATAGGGAAGGACTATCGAACGCTCATCGACGGACAATCCCGTATTTCAATAGCGGTCAACAAGAGCCGGATGAGGGTATGGATGAACGACAATAAACTGGTCGATGTGCCCCGCTTGGTACCTGATGCCGTAACTACCTTTAAAATTTTAACCAAAGGGCTACGGGACGACCCCAGTAAGGACGAGGTATATATCACGAATTTCAGGATAGGAAAAGCCGGTATCGATACCCGAAGTAAGTTGATTACTGAGGGCCGGTTATCGACGACCGCCATACAATTTGCATCGGGTAGCGATGACATACTGCCCGAATCATACGCAACCATTCGTGAGATTGCCGGGGTGCTCGAGGAAAATCCCGAAGTCAAAATAAGGATTATTGGCCATACCGATGCCGAAGGCGATGCGGCTAGCAATCTATCCCTTTCGAAGCTACGGGCGGCAGCGGTCAAAAATTCTATGGAACTGCAGTACGGTATAGCCCCAGATCGCATCCTTACCGATGGCAAGGGAGAATCGGAACCTGTCGGTGACAACGCTACGGATGATGGCAAAGCCCAGAACCGACGGGTAGAATTTCTTACCTTGTAGCTTTTGGTAGTCCCTATTTAATAGGACGGAATGTATTACTTTTAATAAAACCACTTTTAATCCAATAACCCAATTTACAATGAGAAAAATCAGTATTACCACAGGCATTGCAATTATCTTTTCCCTTTTCGGGTTTTCACAGGACAACTGTAGTAAATTTTATCCCTTAAAAGAAGGTTCTTCGTTTCAGTATACCATGTATGATAAAAAAGGGAAGCCGGATGGGATGACAGACTACAAAGTTGTTGATGTATCGGATGAAGGGAACCAAACCACGGCAACCATGCAGATCCAGTTTACCGACAAGAAAGGAAAGGAAGTATTCGCATCCGACTATGCCTTTACCTGTACGGGCAATGGCATCAAAATCGACTACAATTCCCTAATACCCGATACCATGCTGGAACAATTCAAGGATATGGAATATGAGATTACCGGCACGGACATCGAGGTGCCCAATGACCTTAGCGTAGGCCAATCCCTGGACGATGCCAACGTGGCTATGAGGATCAGTATGGCCGGTATGAACATGGATATTAACGTGAACATGATCAACCGCAAGGTCGAGAAAAGGGAAAGCGTTACTACTGCAGCCGGTACTTTCGACTGCTTTGTAATCTATGGCGAAACGGAATCGAAGACCATGGGGGCCACGCATAAATTTCCGAATCGATTATGGCTGGCGGAGGACATAGGAATGGTAAAACAGGAAACCTACAAGGAAAACGGGAATGTTATAAGCAGTATGGCGTTGACGACCCTTTCGCTGGGCCAGAGTTGACCTTAACGGGGTGGAGGAACGCAGTACCAATACGTGAAAAATGCAATTAATTGGGTAAAATCCCAGTTAGAAACCTGAACCAATGTGAGCCGAGGTTTTCGCCGCTACGATTTCCGCCTTAAAAAGCCTCTTAAAATGGGCCACTAATTTTTGCTTGACCTCGACCATATCGATCTCCTTCCGCCCCAGTTCCACATTCAGGGAGGTCACCGCTTTGTTTTTTATCCCACAAGGCACCATCAGGTCAAAATACCCGAGATCTGTATTCACGTTGAGCGCTAACCCATGCATGGTCACCCACCGGCTGGCCCTAACGCCCATGGCACATATTTTTCGGGCAAAGGGAGTGCCGGCATCCAGCCAGACCCCGGTCTCTCCTTGGGAACGTTCGGCCTTCAAACCATATTCGGCCAGGGTCAAAATGACCATTTCCTCCAAAAAGCGCAGGTATTTATGAATGTCGGTAAAGAAATTGTCCAAGTCCAGGATCGGATAACCTACGATTTGCCCGGGGCCGTGGTAGGTGATGTCGCCCCCCCGGTTGATTTTGTAAAATTTGGCATTCTTCGCGGCCAGTTGCCTATCATCGACCAGCAGGTTTTTAATATCACCGCTTTTGCCGAGGGTAAAGACATGCGGGTGCTCGACGAACAAAAAATGGTTGGGCGTTTTCAAATCGGCACCTTCCCGCCGGTTCCGTATTTTAATGTCCACCGTCTTCTGGAAAAGCAGTTCTTGGTAATCCCAGGTTGGTTTGTAGTCCCTAATTCCTAAATCATTAAGAATGACCTGCTTGTTCATTCCACAAAGATACGATTCTCAGTTGGGATTATTCAATATCACCAAGGCCGCAATCACCCCCGGCACCCATCCGCAGAGCGTTAGCAGAAGTACGATCAGAAAAGAACCGCAGCCTTTGCCAAGAACGGCCAAGGGTGGAAAAAAGATGGCGAGCAACACGCGTATCAGACTCATTTTAGAAAGCTTTTTGATGGATGATGTACGTATAGGACGCCCGAATTTCCAATTTGTTACAACCATTATGGTTTCTGTTGAAATGGAATACCGGAGGTACCAAGTATAAGGTATCCGTTGATTTTCAAATTTCCAGATCGACAAATCTTCAGTGCTATACCGTATATTTGTCCCCCTAAAAGGACCAACGTATGCAACTCTCGGAACAGGAAACCGTAAGAAGGGAAAAACTGAAAAAACTGCGGGATATGGGTATCGATCCCTATCCGGCTGCCTTATATCCCGTAAATGCCACCACCAAAAGCATTAAGGAGGATTATAAAGAGGGAAAAAAAGTAATCGTCTCGGGGCGGCTGATGTCCCGCCGCATTCAAGGGAAAGCTTCCTTCGCTGAATTGCAGGACAGTACCGGCCGCATCCAGGTCTATTTCAATCGGGATGAAATTTGCCCTGGAGAGGACAAATCCCGCTACAACGATCTCTATAAAAAACTGTTGGATATCGGGGATATTATCGGTATCGAGGGCGAACTTTTTACGACACAGGTCGGCGAAAAGACCGTAATGGTCAAGGATTTCATGATGTTGAGCAAATCGCTCCGCCCCCTACC
>DASSWC010000287.1:0-4542 GCA_035705395.1 Pricia sp.
CAATTCCCTGACCTATTTCGATGCCTACACCTCGTCCCGGTTGCCTTTGAACCTAATACAGGCCCAACGGGATTATTTCGGGTCGCATACCTATGAACGATTGGACAAGGAGGGCGTTTTTCATACGGAATGGGAAGACTGATGTAAATTCCAAGCCCTAAACCCTACCCCGCCCTAAAGCCAACGCTTCTCGTTCGCTTCGCAGGCAGGCACCACATCTGGACTCTTCAGTTTTACTTCGACAAGTACATCTTCCGCCGCCCATACAGGTCATAAAACTGATCGTCTTTCAAACTGTCAATAAACAGGATACTCTCTCCGGTACTTTTCATTTCGGGACCTAAATTCTTATTGACGTTCGGGAACTTATTGAACGAAAATACCGGCTGTTTGATGGCAAAACCATTCAAATGGGGTTTGAAATCGAAATCCTTTACTTTCTTTTCGCCGAGCATCACCTTGGTCGCGTAGTTCACGTAGGGTTCCCCATAGGCCTTGGCAATAAAAGGTACGGTACGTGACGCCCTTGGGTTGGCCTCGATGATATACACGATATCGTCCTTGATGGCGAACTGGATGTTGATGAGTCCCACCGTGTTGAGGGCCAGTGCGATTTTTTTGGTGTGGTCTTTGATCTGCTGCAGTACGAACTCCCCCAGATTAAAGGGCGGAAGCGTGGCATTGGAATCCCCGGAATGGATGCCACAGGGTTCGATATGCTCCATGATACCGATGATATAGACTTCGTCGCCGTCGCAGATAGCATCGGCCTCGGCCTCGATGGCGCCGTCCAGGTAATGGTCCAGCAATAATTTGTTATTGGGAATCTTTCGGAGCAGATCCACCACGTGTTCCTCAAGATCTTTTTTATTGATAACGATTTTCATGCCTTGCCCACCGAGTACATACGAAGGCCGCACCAACAGGGGGAATCCCAACTCATCAGCCAATTGCAGTGCCTCGTCGGCAGTTTCGGCTACTCCGAAACGGGGGTAGGGAATATCGTTTTCCTTCAGCAGTTCCGAAAAACTGCCCCGGTCTTCCGCCAGGTCGAGGGATTTGAAACTGGTGCCGATGATCTTGATACCGTACTTATCCAGTTTTTCGGCGAGTTTTAACGCGGTCTGACCCCCTAGCTGTACGATGACGCCTTCCGGTTTTTCGTGCAGGATGATGTCGTAGATATGTTCCCAAAAAACCGGCTCGAAGTAGAGTTTGTCCGCCGTATCGAAATCGGTGGATACGGTTTCGGGATTGCAATTGATCATGATCGTCTCATAACCGCATTCCGCCGCGGCGAGCACCCCGTGTACACAGCAGTAATCGAACTCGATGCCCTGTCCTATCCGATTGGGGCCGGAGCCGAGCACCACGATTTTTTTCTTGTCGGTGACCACGCTGTCATTTTCGACATAGCGGGTACCGTCCGGTTTTTCGATTTCCTCCTCGAAGGTGGAGTAATAATAAGGCGTTATCGCCTTGAACTCCGCCGCACAGGTATCCACCAGCTTATAGACCCGGTTGATGCCCATTTCCTGCGTCCGCTTTCTATGTACCTCGCTTTCGTAACAATCGAGCATATGGGCAATCTGCCGGTCGGCGAAGCCCTTTTGTTTGGCTTCGAGCATCAGTTCCCGGGTTATGGTGGCAATGGTATACGTGGAGATTTCCTTCTCGAGATAGTGCAGTTCTTCGTACTGTTTCAAAAACCACATATCGATTTTGGTGATATCATGGATGCGGCTTAAAGGGATGCCCAGCTGGATGGCATCGTATATGACGAAGACCCGGTCCCAACTCGGGATGGTCAATTTACTGATAATCTTGTCGTAATCTTTGTAGCCTTTGCCGTCGGCGCCCAGGCCGTTCCTCTTGATCTCGAGGGACTGCGTCGCTTTGTGCAGCGCCTCCTGAAACGAGCGACCGATACCCATGACCTCGCCGACGGATTTCATCTGAAGGCCCAAGGCACGGTCGGAACCCTCGAACTTATCGAAATTCCACCGTGGAATCTTGACGATAACGTAATCCAAGGTAGGTTCGAACAGGGCGGAAGTGGATTTGGTAATCTGGTTGTCCAGCTCGTTCAAATGGTAGCCGATGGCCAATTTAGTGGCAATCTTGGCGATGGGATATCCCGTTGCCTTCGACGCCAAGGCGGAGGAGCGGGAGACCCTGGGATTGATTTCGATCGCGATGATGTCTTCCTTGTCATCGGGGCTCACGGCGAACTGCACGTTGCATCCCCCGGCAAAATCGCCGATACTGCGCATCATATGAATGGCCATGTCCCGCATTTTTTGGTACGTACGGTCGGAAAGGGTCATCGCAGGGGCGACCGTAATGGAATCGCCGGTATGAATCCCCATTGGATCCATATTTTCTATGGCACAGATGATGACCACATTGTCGTTGTGATCTCGCAGTAGCTCCAGCTCGTATTCCTTCCAACCGATGAGGGCCTTATCGATCATGACCTCGTGAATCGGCGATACTTCAAGACCGCGGCTTAACATTTGGTCGAAATCCTCGTTTTTGTGGACGATCGATGCCCCGTCGCCGCCCAAGGTATACGAAGCCCTGATGACCAATGGAAATCCGAACCGCTGGGCGATTTCCTTCCCCTGTAAAAAGGAGGTGGCGGTGGCCTGCGGGGCCATTCCTACCCCAATTTTCAACATCAGCTCGCGGAATTTTTCCCGATCTTCCGTAATATTTATCGCATCGATATCGACGCCGATGATCTCAACCCCAAAATCCTCCCAAATCCCCTTTTCGTCGGCCTCGATACACAGGTTCAACGCGGTCTGCCCCCCCATGGTCGGCAACACGGCATCAATATGCGGATGGGCCTTTAAGATTTCGACAAGGGACTTGGTGGTCAGCGGTTTCAAATACACATGGTCGGCCATGGATGGATCCGTCATGATCGTGGCCGGATTGCTGTTGATGAGCACGGTCTCGATACCGTCTTCGCGAAGGCTGCGCAACGCTTGGGATCCTGAATAGTCAAATTCGCAGGCCTGACCGATAATGATGGGGCCCGAGCCTATGATTAAAATGGTGTTTAAATCTTCTCTTTTGGGCATTTTGTACAGTGTTCTTTATGGTTCTATGGAAAAGGGGTAGGCAAAAAAAAGGTGCTACTTTAAAAAAGTAACACCTTAACTATTTTATAAAATGGAATCATTATTTTTTATGTCGCGGCTCAGAGGATACAGATAGCTTTTTTCTTCCTTTTGCCCTTCTTCGGGCCAGCACTTTCCGTCCATTTACGGTAGACATGCGTTCCCTGAACCCATGTTTGTTCTTTCGTTTCCGTTTCGATGGCTGATATGTTCTCTTCTGTCCGGGCATTTTTTGAAACTTTTCGTGGTTTTGGAAGCCTTGGGCCGTCCCCAAAATTCCGGTGGCAAATATACAAAGGCTTTTTGCTTATGCAATGGATTTGACAAAATTATTTTTACGGGACTTCCGCCTTTCGCGAATCCCTTTTTTACTACTTTTGCAGCCTGTAATATAGCTGACGGTACACAACCTATGAAATACTTGTTCCCCTTATTTTTTTTGCTTTTTGGCGGTGCAATACTATCCGCACAGTCCGTTTTGGAATATCGGCTTAAAAAAGATGATGTGTTTACGGTAAAACAGGATGCCAAACAGGTCATCACCCAAGAACTCGATGGCTCGACCCACGAAATTGTCAACCATATCGACGGTATTCTTGAGTTCAAAGTGCTCACCGAACGTGACAGCACCTATGAAATCGCCATGATTTTCAAGGATCTCAACCTGAAAATGACTTCAAGCATACAGGGCGAACTGATGAACGTACAGGCCAAGGATGTGACCGAAGGCGATATGCAGTCCCAAATTTTCAATAGCCTCTTGAACCGTCCCGTTCAAATGATTTTGGCCAAAACAGGAGATATTTTGGGAGTCGAGGGCGGCGACAGCCTGGTGGTCAAAATGACCGAGGCCTCCGGTTTAGAGGATCAGTTTTCACTGAACATGATGAAAAAATCCCTCCAAAAGGAATTCGGTTCCGAAGCGCTTTCGGAAAGTTATAAACAGATGACGTTTATCTATCCCAAGAATCCGGTGGAAATAGGCGATAGCTGGAAAAATGAATATACCGGCAAACTGAGTGCCGAGAATACATGGACCTTGGATGCACTGACTGATGAAGAGGCCAGTATTAGTGGTACGGCATATGTAAACATGGACCTCACCGAAATGGCCACCACCATGAAACTGTCGGGCAACCAAAAAACCCGGATTACGACGGATCGGCATACAGGTTTTATTGAAAAAATGACGGTAGAAGGCCGCTCGGAAGGCACCTCGACCATGGTCCAAATGGGAAACCAGGTAATTCCGACCATCATAACATCGACCATAACCTATGAACTGGTGGATGATTCTATGGAGTAGTGAATTTAATTCACCGGTAATTCCCGCCCGGCAAACACGTTTAAGATTATGTTCAATAAAAATATCAAACTTGTTATCGCAGCCCTCATTATCGCCTACGCCGTATAC
>DASSWC010000288.1:0-2846 GCA_035705395.1 Pricia sp.
GCCGCAACCGGAGAGGCCCAAAGCCGGATCGGATCGGAACTGGCGGAACAGATCATTGCGCTATTGAAATAGTGGAAGATGTCAATGTTCCCAGTGAAGTCAAGATTCTCAAACCGATAGCAAGGCATAATCTGACAATGCAGCTCTTTTTCAACACTTTAATTCTCGTAATTTTCCCGATGAACGGATTTTTTCCGTACATTGTGTCGTAACCCAAAAAACAGATAAAATGTCGGGAATATTGGATTTATTAAGCAGCCCAGTGGGCAAAAAAATGATAAGCGGGGTGGCCGATCAGACCGGTAATTCCACCGATCAGGCGGGTAGTGTTCTTACCATGGCGCTACCGCTCTTAATGGGCGCCATGAAGAAAAACGCCGCTACGCCCGAAGGGGCACAAGGTTTGATGAATGCCCTTTCGAACAAGCACGATGGCAGTATTCTGAACAATTTGGGCGGCCTGTTCGATGGCGGTGTGGATGATTCCGTCAAACAGGACGGCGCCGGAATATTAGGCCACGTACTCGGTGGCAAACAGGCACAGGTTGAAAATGCCATCAGTAAAAAATCCGGCGTGGATGCCGGTTCTGTGGCATCTATCCTTAAAATGGCCGCTCCCATTCTGATGGGTATGATCGGTCAAAAGAAACAACAAGGGAACATCAGCGATTCCAACGGTATCCAGTCCCTATTGCACAGCATGATGGGAGGCGGCGCAAAAGCCGACAAACAACAATCCCTTATTGAATCCTTCCTGGATTCCGACAACGATGGCAGCATTCTCGACGACGTTGCCTCCCTAGCCCTCGGCGGAAAGAAAGGCGGTATCGGCGGCATGTTGGGAGGTCTTTTTGGAAAATAGGATTCAAACTGCCTCATAAAATCAACACCCAAAAACCGTATGGCGTGCCTGTACGGTTTTTTTCTACTTTATTGGTACGGAATTTGGAGTAAAATAGCTAACCCCCAATATTAAAAGCTATGAAGAGAATACGAATCCAAATTGGGATCCTGGCGCTTTTTGCCGTGGGTATTGCCAGCAGCTGTACAGGTACAAAAAAGACGGTGCAAATTACGGATAGCGAAAAATTGGCCTTTGAGCAGCAGGAAGCCGACACGGTCAAAATTGCCAGTGACAGCACGGAATACGAAATCATTGTCATCGAACCCGGCTTCAGTACGTGGCTCGCCAGTATCGCAAAACCCGAGGGATATTACTCCCAATCCTATCTCGAAAACCGCAACCAGATCTATGTGAGCAATTGGAACCAAAGAGCGATGCAACCTTTACGATATGGTGGCCTTTACGAATTGCAAATTGACTACGACCCGTCGATAGATTATGGCTACGAAGTCAACTACAAGCTGTATAACTATTTCGTCTTTTTCCAACGAAAATACAATCAACGGCTCGGGCCTTGGCTGCCAAGGATTTGATTTGTTATCTTTGCCATTGCAGTTATGAGATATGGAAAAACTTAAAAAACGCTGGGGCATCGACTCCAATTTTCAGATTGCCCTAATTTTCATTGTATTTGCCGTAACCGGTTCGGCCTCCGCGAAACTGGCGGTGCCGCTGACCGAATATCTTGGCCTGCACCCCGATACAACGAATACCTGGCTGTACTGGTCGGCCCGTATCCTGCTGATTTTCCCCGTATACCAAGTGCTTTTGGTGGCGTTTGGATGGCTTTTTGGCCAATTCAATTTCTTCTGGAGCTTTGAGAAAAAGATGCTCCAACGTTTGGGATTCGGATTTTTGTTTAAGAACTAATTTAAGCTTTTCCATTTGCGAAGTGATCGCTACTCCTTCGACTCCAACGAATACCACTCCACATTGGCCAGTGCCTCCCGCCTACCCTTTTTTTTGGGTGGATAATTGGTCACCAGATAATTGACGATAATATCTTCTTTCTCACCCAGCGGCCATAGGTTCTGGGTTTCCTGCATCCAACGGATGGTGGCGTGCCAGCGTTCGGCGCTCATACGGTTCTGCATAACCAGTTTGGCGGAATGGCAGCTGGTACAATTATTTACAGTCTCTTGCAGTCCCGGTGCATCCACAAGTCCGGTACGCACGTGGATGCCGTTTTCGATGTGATCGGAATCTTCATCCGTAAAAGTGGAATATTCGGACTTCCCCTTTTTTCCGATAGCACTTTCACTGTCGTTCCCATAGAAAATGACCACGCCTGAAATGAGCGCCAGAACGCAGACCACAATCAAAAAGCGGTAGACACGTCTTGAAATTTTCCAGAATTTCCGATGTTGTGACATACCTCACACGATCTTTACAGCAATCCGATGGCAGGCATTGTTCAGATACCCTTTAGGATTCCATCCCGGCAGTACCATTGGCTGTGCAATTCCATTGGAATCCGTAGCCTTGGCCCAAACCTCGTAATAGCCCTTTTTAGGAAAATCGATTTCCGCAGAAAAATGCTGCCATGCCAACCGATTAACGGGTTTTTCTACGGGACAATTCTGCCAGGTGGCCCCGAAGTCGATGGAATATTCCGTTTTCGCTACCTCTAGCTCCCCCGCCCAGGCATGGCCACGAATATTCAATTTTTGCCCCTCGTTGAGCATCGCCCCGGATTTGGGGTAGGTAATCAGGGATTTTATAGGCATGGACTCGATGATACACATATCCGTTTCGTCCACCTTTTCTCCCGGGGCAACGGAATTACAGGGTACCCGATACGACATACCCCCCATCTTGGCCCCGTCGTGGATCTTGTTGCGGATACTGATCCGGTTTAACCACTTTCCGGAGACCGAAGCCGGCCATCCCCCGGCTATCAATCGCAAAGGATACCCATGGGCCACGGGAATGTCCTCCCCGT
>DASSWC010000289.1:0-7118 GCA_035705395.1 Pricia sp.
CGGGTATATTATGTGCCGACAAACAATCAATTTGAGGGGGAATGGCGAACGTTTTACCAGTCCACTCCCGGACCATTGGCAAAAGCGATGAAAGATGAGATTCCGGGGATTGTGGGTAGTGCCAGAACAACTTCGGAAAACCTTTTATTTACTGTAGATGAGAAAGGTATCAATAGATTCGGGCGATTTGTGGACCCCGATTTTTTAGGCATGTTCAGTCTTTCATTCGTAGAAGGAAACCCCACTACTGCATTTAAGGATTTTGACGCTATTGTTATTTCAGAGGAAATGGCCGCCCAACTTTACGGACAAAATACAACTGCTTTGGGTAAGGTGGTCCGAGTGAACAACGATACAAATTATCGAATTACAGGGGTTTTTGAAGATTTGCCCGATAACGTAACCTTTGGTTTTGAGTGGGTAGCTCCCTTTGAAAGATATGCCGTTGGTAAAGAGTGGATGAGGGAATACGGAAACGGCTTTGCCGATACGTTTGTAGAGCTTTCGCCAGAAGCTAATTTTGAAACGGTAAATGCAAAAGTACGGGAACTGATCCCTTCGAAAATGGAAGAAAAGGGCAGATATGCCTTTCTACACCCCATGAAAGATTGGCGCCTACGCTCTAATTTCGAGGACGGAAAAAAGGTAGGCGGACGGATAGTCTATATACGCCTGTTTGCCCTTATCGCCCTTATCATCCTGTTGATCGCCTGTATCAATTTTATGAACCTGGCTACAGCAAGGAGCGAAAAAAGGGCAAAAGAAGTAGGCGTACGCAAGGTGTTGGGTTCCGGGAAAAAAAGATTGATTTCCCAGTTTATAGCCGAAGCCTTGATCACGGCAACCTTGGCAACCGTTGTGAGTGTTTTATTGCTACTGATTTTGTTGCCCCAGTTCAATATCCTTATTGAAAAACAATTGGTGCTCCGCCTTTTGGATCCCTTGCACCTGGGTTCCCTTTTGGGCATCACCTTGATCTGTGGTCTTCTCGCCGGGTGGTATCCTGCCTTTTATTTATCCTCTTTTAGACCGGTAGAGGTAATCAAAGGGGTAAAAACCAAAGAAGGGGGTGCAACATTTATACGAAAAGGACTGGTCGTGACCCAATTTACAGTTTCCATAGTGTTCATTATCAGCACCATCATAATATACCAACAAGTGCAGCACGTAAAAAGCCGTAACATGGGATACGAACCAGAGAATCTTATACAACTTCCGGTAAATGGCGATATTCTAAAAAACTTCGTTCCGATACAGAAAGAAATGATTGCCTCTGGCACGGTGGAAAACGTTGCTCTTATGAATAGCAATATTCTTTTTGATGGCAACAATAGCTCTGGACTTGAATGGCAGGGCGGCAAAGATACCGAGGATGTGCTCATTTCCCACAGATACATTAGTAATGATTTTTTTGATACTGCCGGAATGGAAATTATGGAAGGTCGCGGTTTTAGCGATAATATCGATACGGATAGTACCAATGTCCTGATTACCCAGTCTTTTGCGAGATTAATGGGTGAAGGAAGCGCAATTGGCAAGACAATTCGCCGAAACGACGATACATACACGGTCATCGGAGTTGTAAAAGACTATTTGTACGGTGATATGTACGGTACGAGCGATCCGGTTATGTTTTACAACAATCCCAATTATACCTACAACATGTACGTAAGGACGGAGGCGGGTATGCCTATAACCAGCGTCCTTTCCGCAATGGAAGAGGTGATGAAAAAGCACAACCCGGCCTTTCCGTTTGAATATGAATTTGTCAATGATACTTTTAACTCCATGTTCAGGAGTGAACAACTCGTGGGTAGCCTTTCCCAAATCTTTGCCCTGCTCGCCATCATTATTTCCTGTCTGGGCCTGTTCGGGCTATCCGCATATACCGCTGAACAGCGTCGAAAGGAAATCGGCGTCCGCAAGGTCTTGGGTTCAAGCGTAACGGGCATAGTCCAGTTGCTCTCCAAGGATTTTATGCGCCTGGTGCTTATCGCCCTGTTGCTGGCCGTACCATTTGCGTGGTGGGCCATGCAACGTTGGTTGGAGAGTTTCGCCTACCGCATCGAGATCAGTTGGTGGGTATTCGCCATGGCAGGTCTTGCCGCTGTTTGTATTGCGTTGTTGACGGTAAGTTTTCAGGCGATTAAGGCGGCGAATGCAAACCCGGTGAAAAGTTTGCGGACGGAGTAAAAAATGAACGTCTCTCTGAACCTAACCTTGCCGCCGGAGCTTCTTCGACGTAATAGGAAGACCATAGAGTACAAAAAATGAAATTATGTTCAAAAACTATTTGAAAATCGCCTGGCGGAGCCTAAAAAAGCAGCCCTTTTTTACGTTTCTCAATACATTCGGACTTGCCATCGGCATGGCCGGGGGTTTACTGATATCCTTATATATCTACGATGAACTTAGTTTCGACGAAATGTTCGCCGATGCCGAACGTATTTACCGAATCGATATGGATATCAAATTCGGAGGGGCCGAAATAGCGTCTTCCGAAGCTGCCGCTCCTATGGCCGCCGCCTTGCAAAAGGATTTTTCGCAAGTGGAATCCACCGTACGGATGCGGGCCAGGGGGAGCGCCCTCATCAGAAAAAGCGGAACCGAAACGAATGCCAAAGAATCGAATGTGGCCTTTGCGGACTCCACTTTTTTCGATTTTTTCGGAATCGACCTGCTGGTAGGTGACGCCAAGACCGCCCTGACCAAACCGAATACCTTGGTGCTGACGAAATCCGCGGCCGAGAAACATTTTTGGGTTCGGAACGCCCTGGGCCAAAGTGTGCTATTGAACAACACCGATACGTTTACGGTCACGGGCGTTATCGACGACCTGCCCAAGAATTCACTTTTGAGGGAGCATAGCGTTTTTATGGCCATGACAGGTCATGAAGAGTCACGCGAGGATCATTGGGGGAAGCATAATTTCTTTACCTTTATCAAGCTTATCCCCAACGCGGATGTGGCCGACCTAAAGGAGCCCTTACAAGGAATACTGGAGCGATATATGCTCCCGTGGGCGCAGGAATATTTTCCCGGGATGACGGCGGAGTCCTACGAGGCATCCGGTAATTATGTCCGGTACCATACCATGCCCTTGACGGACATCCATCTACATTCAAATCGGCAAACCGAATTGAGTGCGAACGGCAGTATCCAGAATGTCTATATCCTATCGTTCATTGCCCTTTTTCTCATCGTACTGGCCAGTGTGAACTTTATGAACCTGTCTACGGCCCACAGCCTCAAAAGGGCGAAGGAAGTGGGTATCCGTAAGACCTTGGGATCTAATAAACGGGATTTGGTACGGCAATTCCTGACCGAATCGGGATTGATTTCCTTCATTTCCCTGGTACTGGCGCTGCTAACGGCAATTGTGGTACTTCCGAATTTCAATACCTTATCGGGAAAGGCTATTTCCATCCCGTTTACCAATCCTTTTTTCTGGATGATTTTGTTGGCCGCAACGGCTGTTTTGGGACTTTTTTCGGGAAGCTACCCCGCGTTTTTTATGTCCCGTTTTATGCCGGTCGCCGTGCTCAAGGGAAGCAGGCAGAAAAATGTCGGAGGTGGGAAAATCCGAAATTCCCTGGTCGTCTTCCAATTCGCCATTTCCGTTTTTCTTATCGTGAGTACGCTGGTGGTATTCCAGCAGCTGAAGTATATCCAGGGAAAGGACCTTGGCTTTACCAAAGATCAAGTGGTGCTGATCAATGACACCTATGCCGCCGGCAGTCAAGTTCAGGTCTTTAAGGATGAAGTGAAACAATTGGGGCAGGTAGAGAATGCAAGTTTAAGCGGCTTTTTACCAACTCCTTCGGCCCGTTCCAACAGCTCGTTCTTTAAGGAGGGGGCGATAGAACAAGAAAACGCGATTCAGACCCAGACTTGGGCTGTCGATCACGATTACCTCAAAACCTTGGGCATGGAGCTTATCGCAGGCCGGGACTTTGATCGACGATTTGTGACGGACTCCACGGCGGTAATCATCAACGAGGCGATGTTGCCCATTTTGGGTGTCGGGCCGGAAGAAGCCCTAGGGATGCGGCTTACCGAGGCGATCGAGCTGGAAAAGCCGGGATTCTTCACCGTCATCGGAGTCGTCAAAAACTTTCACTATGAATCCCTCCGGGAAAATATAGGCGCCTTAAGCCTCTTTCTGGACAGTTCCACCGGCAGCATGGCGGTAAAATTAAAAGCGGGCGATTTTTCAAATACCCTTGCGAGCATCGAGGGCATTTGGAATAAGATTGCCCCCGGCCAACCCTTCAGCTACCGCTTTATGGACGAATCGTTCAGTACCACCTACGAGGCCGAACAACGTTTGGGCCGGATATTTATGGTATTTACCTTCCTGTCCATCTTGATCGCCTGTCTCGGCCTTTTTGGCTTGGCCGCCTTCAACGCTCAAAAGCGTACCAAGGAAATCGGTATCCGAAAGGTGCTCGGGGCCAGCGTAGGCCAGATTACCTACCGCCTGACCACCGATTTTCTAAAAATGGTGGGTATCGCAATACTGATTTCCTTACCTGTCGGTTGGTTTGCGATGAACAAATGGTTGGAAGATTTTTCGTACCGAATCGATATCCCGTGGTGGGTATTCGCGCTTGCGGCCTTCCTGGCCTTAGGCATCGCCATATTGACCGTAGGGTATCAAAGTATTAAGGCGGCTATTGTGAATCCGGTAAAAAGCTTGCGGACGGAGTGAAAAATCTTGTCGAAAGCCCTCTATTTTTTGGCTTCGTCTTCAAGGATTTTGAGAAGGTTGGATTTTAGTCTTGGAAGCTCTTTTTGAACAGTATCCCAAACAATTTCACTTTCGATTCGATCGTAATCATGAATCAGCACATCCCGAAAACCGGCCATTTTATTCCAAGGAATACCGTCATGTTTTGTTCTGAATTCATGGTTTACTTTTTTTGTTGCTTCCCCGATGATTTCAAAACACCTGATAACGGCTTTTTGTCTCAACTTACTTTGTAGGAACACTTCTTCGGTCACTTCAAAAAGAAACTCCTCGATATCCGAAATTTGCTCTAAAATATCATTGATATACCCTATGTTATTTTTCATAGATGATTTTTAAGTCTCGCATAACATAAGGTCTTATCCACTCCTTCAAGCCTTTTTTGGAAACAAAATCAACTTTTCGATTCAGTTTTTCTTCCAAATCCAATTTTATGCCCACCAACTCGAACAAATCAATGGTTTTGTTGAGCGAGTACAAGATGTCTATATCGCTTTCAGGAGTCATTTCCCCACGGGCATACGAGCCGAACACCCCGATTTCCTTAGGATCGTATTGTTCTAGGTAATCAATTATTATTTTATTGATCTTGGCGTCCATAAACACAAATTTCTACCTTAAAAGCACCGATTTAGGTTTCTCCATTGCTTTCCGGGAAATCGGCAAAAAACCATATTGGATGGCATCGCAAAAAGCACGGCCACTACTTTATCTGTACTCTGTGCCTTGGATTTTGAAACCAAAAATACGAAAAAGGATGCACTCATCCTCGAAACGAGATATCAACTTGAAGACTGCAGGATAGCGGTAGCGATATGAACGATGAAAGATGTAGATTTATCTGCCATTTTTTCTTTAAACAAGCAATGCTAAATCCATTTTTAGGTGTAAAATTATTATACATATTCTGTCAATATATTTGACACTAATTGGCATGGTTTTCATAATTTTAAAATGTAAGTTATTGATATTGATAAATTTATGTTTATGGCATAAAGATCGATTTCCTATGACAAATATTGATTATACATAACGCGCGGTACCAACGAAACTTTAATTTTAGCAGTAGAACAAAATATCAATGATGTTAAAATAGATTCCCGAGGACCATTAGTAGCGTGAAAAAAGGAACTATGCTAAAGAACAATCTAAAAATCGCCTGGCGAAACATCATAAAGAATAAGGGGATATTCTCCCTCAACATTGCGGGATTGGCCCTGGGCATCGCCTCCTGCCTGATCATTACGCTCTTTGTGGTCGATGAACTGAGCTACGACCGGTTCAATGAAAAAGCGGATGAGATAGTACGAGTGGTGTTTAAGGCCCAAATCGAGGGAGAGGATGTCCGCGAGGCCGTGGTGATGCCGCCCGTGGCCGAAACCCTAAAGCGGGAATTCCCCGAAGTGGAGGATGCCACACGGCTACATCGAATGGGCGAACCGAACGTTAGCATCGGCAATACCACCTTTAAGAACAGCAAATACGCCTGGGTCGATCCCAATTTTTTCGAAGTCTTTACCCTGCCGATCATCAAAGGGGAAACGGACACACCCTTGAACGAACCCTACACCGTGGTGTTGACAAAGCCCGAAGCCGAACGCTATTTTGGCACTTTGGAGGCCGCTTTGGGACAGCACTTGGAATTAGAGGGAAAGGAACAACCTTATAAAGTGACGGCCATCATCGATGAGGTACCGCGCAATTCGCATTTTCATTTCAAGGGATTTGTTTCCATGGAAGGACATGAACTTGCACAAAGCGGTACCTGGATGAATTCCGATTTCTATACCTATCTGGTGCTGCGGAAAGGATACGACTACAAGCAGCTGGAAGCCAAACTGCCCCAAGTCCTAAAACAGAACATGGGGCCGCAACTACAGGAAGAACTGGGTGTGACCTACACGGAATTCAATCAAGAGAACGCATTGGGACTTTACCTGCAACCGCTAACGGACATCCACCTAAATCCCGAATTTTCAAAGGCCTCGACCCTCGAGGAAGGAGGCGATATCAAATACGTCTATATCTTCAGTGCGGTCGCGCTTTTTATGTCGCTGATCGCCTGTATCAACTTTATGAACCTCTCCACAGCTGCTGCCGCCAAAAGGGCCAAGGAAGTAGGAATACGAAAAGTATTGGGCTCCAACAAAAACCAATTGATAAAGCAATTTTTGATGGAGTCCGCCATCGCCACCCTGATCGCCATGGGCATCGCCGCGGTTCTACTGGCTGTCTCCTTACCTTATTTCAATACCCTGTCCGGTAAAGAGCTGGAACTGGCCAAACTTCTAAAACCTTCCGTTTTTGCTGCACTCTCTGTAGGCGCTATCGTCATCAGCCTCTTGGCGGGAGGTTATCCGGCGTTCTT
>DASSWC010000290.1:0-13314 GCA_035705395.1 Pricia sp.
GTTGACCCATTTAATCTTTACCGAGCATAGGGAACAACTTTTTGATTTCCCCATCAGAGGGCTGCTTCCCATATTCACAGACTTCAAAGGTCTCTACATGTTTGGTATTGGAAGCTTTTTCGCCATACCATTTCTTTAAGCTTTCCATAGCGGTTTTGTTTGGCACCGAAGAGCGCCAATTGGCCAAAAATTCCAATCTTCCCTTTTCATCTTTCGGAACCTTGTTTAAATTTCCGGTTGTCCATGGAAGCCATTCAAAAAATTGGGATTCGTGTGCGGCCATGGCATAGATTTTTTGATCAAATACGGCATCGATGTCCACGGCAATATCCGGTTCGAACGGACTGGGTTTCTGAAAGCCGTCTTCTGAATACAGAAAAACCGGATTCTTCTCCAAGGCGGGAACGTCCGGTGCTACGTTGGGCACAATGACCATATAGGCAGCATCTTGGACCAAAACTCCGGTATACCGATGATCCGGATGATAATCGTTCGGTCGTGGCGCGATTACTATATCCGCTTTCCATTTCCGAATCTCCCTTATGACTTTAAGACGGTTTTCCAAGGTGGGCATCAGCTCTCCGTCATGATTATCCAGAACGGTATACTCGACCCCGAACCTTTTTCCCGCCTCTTTTGCTTCTGCACTGCGAATTTCGGCCAATTCTTTACCGCCCTTATCCTGATGACCGGCGTCGCCATTTGTCATGGATATGAATTTTACGTTATGGCCCATTTTCGAGAACAGTATCGCTGTACCGCCCGCATCGTTATCGCAATCGTCGGGATGGGCACCGAAGACGATAACGTTGATCTTTTCCTTTTGCGAGAAGCTTAGTGTCAAAGAGAGCAAAAGATAAAGTGTGAAAACATTCTTTTTCATAGTTGGGTTTTTTTTGAGGTCATTTAGACTATTTCTTCGAGAATTTCTTGGCGAACCGATGTCAGGGGAACCTCTCGTGACGTTAAGACCAAGTGTTTTTTAGAAATCTTATAAAATTTTGGTACATGATATTATTTATTTACTCTTTGGTTACCCTCTGTTGTCTAGTAAGATAGGGATTTTTTGAAGGTCGGTTATTTTATCATTTCAAATATTCTGTTTTCTTATAAGATAAGGGTAATAAAAGGATTTTATGGCCATATGTCCAAATAGCTTAAAATTTCGCAAGTTTAGCGGTACACTGGCTTTCTATTCATTACTGTAATATTAGATTCTTTAAATTAATACTTCCACAATGAATTTTTTTTCGTTTACTATTGATGGTGGTGCCTGGCGGTTATATACTGAAGCTCTATAAAAAAGATCTTGCCCTTTTAGACTAAGTCCTGTTCGCAAGATGTCGCCCCCACTACGTGGCCCTCCAGGTATCAGGCTAAGTTTTACAACATAAAAAGCACTAGATTCATTTGGCATAATAGTTCTTTTTAAATTTGACGATTTATGAATACTATCATCTAACAAAGATTCTAAATTGATCAGACCATAATGAACAAGGTTTCTTTATCGATAGTCATTGTGTCGGGAGGTACAAATAATTTAAAGTATTCGCCAGGTGCAGATGGAACCTCATATGAATCTAAAAAGGTAATATTCAATTCTAGAGGATTATCTGTTTCATTTATTATCCGGGTCCAAAATACAGCATAACTATAATTTATTTATTTAATGCCCTCTTTACTTTTTAAAGTCGGTAATGGTATTTCCATTATAACGATACGCACCATCAGCACCGAACCAAATACTTCCATCATTAGCTTCCAATATCCCAAAAAGCATCCTTCCTTCATTTGGATTTATTTCGGCAGCAATGGGTTCTTTATTTGACAAAGACTTTTCATCATAACGGGAAAGCACCCTGGGTAGTTTCTGAACTAGTCCAAATGTTGCCTTTTTTATCCTCGTAGATATACCCCACAAAATTTTGGGTGATGTTGGCAAATGTACTGCTGTCATAGCGCCAAAGGCCATCCGCGCCACCGAGCCAGATATTGCCCTTTTTATCTTCAATAATGGTTCGAACATTCTTAAAAGGTTGGCCGTTATGGGTTGTAGTTGTAAATGATTTCCCATCATAAACGAAGGTATGGCCCCGGGTGCCAAACCAAAACTTACCGGTTTTGTCTTCAATAATAGAATTAACTTCATGAGGTGGGCGGGCAAAATCTGGAACCGTTTTCCCAGTTGTGTCTTCTATGATAGAATCTCCGTCCATCATATAATTTCGAAAGGATTTCCCATCGTAACGGCTTGCTCCTCCATTAACACCGAACCAAATATTGCCGATTTTATCTTCATAAATACAAACAATCTCATTATTGGGAAGTCCGTCTTTGGTCGTGAAATTTTGAAAGGATTTTCCATCGTAACGATATACACCTGAGCCGATCGAGCCGAACCACAGGTTGCCTTTACTATCTTCTAAAGCAGAAAAGAAGCGGGCCGAACTCACTTCACTTGTCATATTGGCAAACATTTTTCCGTCGTATCGAAAAACACCTTGCCATGAAGCAATCCAAATGTTGCCCTTTCGGTCTTGTATGATCGTACGAGTGATACTGTTAGGTCCGTAGGGAAATCCGGGGGGAGTGATTACCTCTTTGGTTCCGGACTTCATAGTATCTTTTGGAAGATCTGTTTTATTCTGGCCTTTACACAAAACGCAAGTAACAAATACCAAGAACAAAGCCAATACTTTCAGGAGCTCATTCATAATTGATTAATTTCATTCAAAACTATTTGTACACTTCTCATTTCCTGTCAAAAAAATGTCAAATAAGTGTGAAAAATTGTAACTTTTACTGAATTATCTTCTAAAACAAGCGGCATGAAAAAAGAAAGGATTTTAACTGTGATTGTTTTAGTGGTTTTAATCTCCATTGCCTCAATGGCGTATGTTGATTTTGAGGAGAACGATAATTTTTCAGAAAGGGCGAAAATTGCGCTTAGAGATTCCGGCAATAAATTATTATTATCCTTGGGTGACTCCACTTCGTTGATATTGCCCGTTATCGAATTGGACGGGAGTACCTTTGAACTGTCTTTTCAAAACAAGGTTCAAATCGAGCCAGGTAGCCTTATGAGCATTTTAGGGCAAAGTTTGGTCGATTCCAAACTGCCCAATAGTTATATTGTTGAAGTTATCGAAAACGGTAGTGGCGAAGTTGCCCATAGCTATGAAATCAAAAGTGTTATAGAGGAGATTACAATAACCTGTATCGGCCGAATCTTACCGTTCGATAATTATAAAATAAAGCTACACTTTACCGGGGAGCGACCCGTTGCAAAACTGGATAAGGATTATTCGTTGTTCTCACTAGTCTTTATTGGATTTATAGGGTGTGGATTACTCTATTGGAAAAAAGGAAAACCCAATACTTCTGAGGTAGCCATGTCCCGGTTTTCGAAAATCGGAAACTACCGATTCTACCAAGAGCAGAACAAATTGGTCAAGGGGAACAGTACTATAGGACTTACTGCAAAGGAGTGCGAATTGATTTCACTTTTCAGTGAAAGACCGAACCAGATCATAAGGCGCGACTTGCTCATTAAAGAAGTTTGGGAAGACAATGGGGTTTTTGTGGGCCGTAGCCTGGACACCTTCATATCAAAAATCAGAAAAAAGTTTATTGATGACGATTCCATTAATATTGTCACCGTTCATGGAGTGGGATATAAACTAGAAATTTCCTAATGATTGACTTTTTTTCTTGAAGGATAGTCCCAAAAAAACGGCCGTTTTGAGGGACAGTTTTCACGGAGCGGAGAATCTTGGACGGGAGTGTCCCATTTCTGGTCCTTTTTAGTATTCTCGTTAATTACCCTTTTACGGGACACTTCGAGTTCAATAAAACGGCCCTTGATGGTAAACGAAACACAATTCTATAAAGTCTAAATTAAGGTGGGTTTTATTGCCTTCTAGATATTCCTAAAAAATGATATTTAAACGAAACCCGAACAGTTTTGTTTGACGAAAGGGCAGCAATCACCAAAGCCAGGTAAACATAGATTACCAACCTATTGCATATCCCTTCTTTAAAAGGTTCAAATTGCCGTACTAAATTAGTAGTTGCTATTTTTACGTTTATTTAAACTTTCGAACTATGATTTTCGGATACGCAAGGGTGAGCACCTCGGACCAGTCGCCGGACCTTCAGATCGATGCCCTTCTTGCGGAAGGAATTGATCAGAAGAACATCCATACGGACAAAATCTCGAGTACGCCCAAGGATAGAAAAAGCCTCAACAGACTTTGGGACGTCGCCACGGAAGGGGACACCATCGTGGTATGGAAACTGGACCGGTTGGCTCGGAGCCTGATCCATTTCACCAAACTGATGAACGAACTGGAGGAAAAGGGCGTCAAGTTCAAGAGCATTCACGAACCCTTCATCGACACCACCAAGGAATCCTCCAACTCCAGGTTCTTGGTCAACATGTTCACGCCCCGGCGCAATTGGAACGGGATATCATTATCGAGCGCACAAAGGCTGGTCTCGAGTCCGCCCGGCTCCGTGGTAGAATCTTGGGGGCCCCTAAAGGACTGAGCAAAAAAAACCGGGAAAAGGCCGTTCTCTGCGAGGAATACTTCAAGGAGGGAAAACTGACGGTAACCGAGATCTGCGAACGGGTCGGGGTATCCAGGGCAACCTATTATAAATATTTGAGGCACCGGGGGCTTGCGGGAAAATTGAGGCCCTATAATGCCGAAACATCCTGAGGGAACTTCTGATTTATGAGTGATCGGGTCCCAAATTCGGCCGGTCTCCATTCAGCATTGCCGATAAACCACCCTCTGCCTTCATCCCTCGATTTCCTTTGGCCGAGGCAGCGATAAAATTCCCTTAAGCTTATAGGAGATATGGTCCATGAAATTCTATAGGATTCCGAACATGTTCAAATAAAAATTTGTAAAAACGGAACGATATTAGTAAATTTACGATATTAAGCACGTAAATATAACCACTATGTCGGTTGCGGAAAACAAGTTGTATGACATTATACCCCCGGAACTCGGGGCCTCCTGGGTGGTATCCTATTTGGAAGGGGACCAGTTTTCACCGAGTCACGTGAGGATACTTAGGGACAAGGCGAAAACCAGCGATAGGACACTTTCCAAGTTACTGAACCTGGCACCGAAGACCTTTGTAAGCTATACCAAGGACATTTCCAAGGTGAAGGTCGATACCAAAGAGCACATTCTGATGCTGATATCCTTGATCAAGCACGGTGCCGACGTGTTCGGGTCCGAGGAAACTTTTACCCAGTGGCTCGAGACCAAGAACGTTTTTCTCGACAATCGATGCCCCATGGATTTCCTAAATACCATTAGCGGTATCAGGATGGTGGACGACAGGCTAACGGGCATGGAATACGGGGACAACCTATAATGTTGGTATACCGGATACCCAGGGCGAAGTATGCCGATGGGCTGCAGGCCTCCGGGAGGGAGAACCGATGGAACCAGGCCAAGCAATATGTCATTTACGCCTCCCAGAGCAAGGCATTGGCCACATTGGAAATGGTGGCGAACAGGGGGGCAATAATGGAAGGTGCCCTTTACAGACTTCTTACCCTAGAGATATCACGGCCCGGGGAAATACTGACCGTAGTAAGAACCCAGGAATTGGGCAATAGATGGCAAAATATGGAAAACAGGCCGACAACCCAGGAAATCGGTAGCCGGTGGTACATCGAAAAAAGTAGTGTGGCGCTCAAGGTGCCCTCTGTCCTGGTCAATGGGGAATATAACTTCGTGATTAACACGGACCATCCTGATTTTGACAAACGTGTAGCGTTGAAATCGGTCGAGGACTTTTACTGGGACGCTAGGTTGCTTTAGCCGGTGCCCCATTGAGCGCTAAGGTGCCGTGACGGTTTTCTACCATTGATTACAACCGGCGTTTGTTCCATTCGTCTATAATTTCCCGCCTTTTATCGAGTATTTAACAAATCGTTGATAAAACTTGGGCGCAAACCTAAAATTCTTGGCCTATTTGACGATATTTAAAAGGTGCTTTACCCAAAAGTGTAAGTTCAATTGTCCCCCCTTCTGGGGTACAGGATATTCAGTTATTAAAATAGTGCCGCCAGCAGCGGCACAATATTGGGACGACAATTTAAGCGAAAAAGAAATTGAGGAACAGAAGGGTAACGCAAAACTGATTTCGGACTTAATACCAAAAGTAAAAACTGAAGATATTGAAAGATACCTTGTGCGTTGGAATTTAGATAGTAATAAACAAAAAGCATATTCCGATGACGAATTTGAAAATATAGATTGGCAAATAGTCGATTTTATGAAAAAAGTTGGGCTTGAATATCCAATCGATGATATGGGAAAACCAATTGGAACAGTATTTCGATTTTGGACAGAAGAGTATATATCTCATTGCTAAGTAGTTGCTTAACCGAAGGCTTGGGTATATTTGCTAACACCGCCAAATCTTTTGGATTTGGGTTTTAGCGTAAAAAAGTTAAAAACAAAACAAAAAGATTTCGGCTCGTGCCAGACGGAAAGGCAAGTGCTTTTCTACACGCAACGAGCCATATACGCGCCGTTAGAAAATTCAATGAAAGTATAATCTATATGAAGCGCGTCATTCTCAATACAGGGCACAATAACTTTTTAGTGGTCAAAACCCCTGACCGATCCCCGGCTAAGACGGCCACAAAAATCAGGTTCTGACCCGGATTCGGCCACGACATGCTTGCCAAAAGCGGGCATAGCTAACCGACGCTAAAGCCACAAGGGCAATTTTTTTATTACCTTAGAGGACCAGCACTCTCAAATGCCGACCACGATAAAATGGGGCAACTGTGCCTAATCCAGATCCGCAACAATGAAAAAATATACTGTCAACGAGATCAACGGACTTTTGAACGGACGGGTCTCGGGGAACTGTACCCTTGCGATAACAGGTCCTGAAACGCTCGAGAGGGCCGGTGGCCAACACATCACCTTTATAGGAAGTCGGAGGTACGCCAGGCTCTGGGAGAGCTCCTTGGCCTGTGCGGCCGTGGTGGACGAGCGCCTGGAGCTTAAGCCCGGTGAAGGCCGCTCCCTTATCAGGGTCGCGGATGTGGATCTGGCGATGGCCGAGATCCTGGAACTTTACAGCTCCGAGCCCCCGGTATTCGAGGAGGATATCCACCCCAGCGCCGTGGTGCACCGGTCCGTCGCAGTGGGTACCGGGTGCAGGATCGGGGCGGGATGTTATCTGGGAAAGGACGTGGTGCTCGGCGATGGGGCGGTACTCTATCCCAATGTCACCATACTCGACGGGACCCATATCGGGGGGCATACGGTCATCTGGCCCGGCGCCGTGGTGCGCGAGCGCTGCAAGGTCGGGCAGCACTGCACCATCCATTCCAATGTGAGCATCGGTGCCGATGGTTTTGGCTTCCGGCCCAGCGCGGACGGAACGGGGCTCGTGAAGATTCCGCAGATAGGGAGCGTGGTTATCGGCGATGGGGTCGAGATCGGTGCGAACTCCACGGTGGACCGTGGAAAGTTCGGCCCCACCATTATCGGGGACGGGTGCAAGATAGACAACCTTGTCCAGATAGCCCATAACTGTGTGCTGGGGCGCTGCTGTATCCTTGCGGGGAACAGCGGCCTTGCCGGGTCGGTCACCCTGGGGGACGGCGTGGTCATAGGCGGCGGCGCCTCCATTATGGACCATACGGTCATCCACAGCGGTGCCAAGGTAGGGGGCGGCTCCGGGGTCATGAACGATGTGCCCCCCGGGAAGACGGTCCTGGGATATCCGGCGACGGATTCCCGGAAGATGATGAAGCAATGGATAGCCCTTAAGAACCTGGGGGACACTTAGCCCGCGGTTTAGGGGGACGGCCGAAAGGGGATGGCCGATCCCAACAAAAATAACCGTCCCGCTATTACCCAAAACCATTTTTGTGGTTATGTGGGACAATGATCTGAGTGCCCCTACCTATCTCCCATTCAACATTTGGAGATGGGAGATCGGGAAAGATCGAAGTTCCAATAAACGATGGTTCTTTTGATAGCCAATATGGGAATTGTATAGTTTTTGTAACTTTACTTTAAAGTGACAATATGAGTACAGCCGAATTGAACAACACGAGGAAGGAACTGGTAGGGTGGATTAAATCCTTGACCGATGATTCTATATTAGGTCTGCTTAATTCCGTGAAATTGTCCAGCGAGGGTAAAACTGCCGACTGGTGGGAAGAACTTACCGAAAACGACAGGGTCAATATCTTAAGCGGCATCAGGGATTACCAGCATGGCGATACCATGACCTCCAAGGGTTTCTGGAACGGTTTAACCGATGGATAAATCGTATGTGGTAGAATGGACCCAAAGGTCGTTGCTAAACGCCATTTCCATAAAAAATACCTGATTAAAAAATTCAGTAGCAAAGAGGTGTCCAAATTTGAAAGCTTATTAAAGCAATTTGAACTGACCGTTTCTAACTTCCCTACCCTATATCCCGAATCTCAAAGTCAAAAACTTTTGAGGCGTGCAGTTATCCATAAAAACACAACTGTTTACTATATTTTCGACAGAAACAAAGTGACTGTTATAGCGATGAAAGATAACCGGCAAGAGAAGGCAAGCAAATAAGCAAAGTTCAAATAAAGGATTGATAAATCCACCCTAACCCTCATTATAAATGTCTAAATATATCCAATATGGACATTTTTTATTATCTTAGATTCAAATTCAATGAAATATGAACATCAGTTTTACGAAAAAACAGGAGGAATACATAAGCGAGCAGGTTTCTTCCGGCGAATATCAAAATAATAGTGAAGTAATCAGAGATGCTCTTAGGCTGCACGGTATTTATAGAGAAAAAATAATAAGAGACCTTAGAAGAGAAATCGAAAAAGGATGGGATGGCCCAGATAGCAAAATATCAATGAGCCGGATAATAGCGTCCAAGAAACGCTTATGACCCCCACTTATGTCCCATCCGAGGAAGCTGCCGCCGATGTTGATGAAATCTATGAGTTCGGAGAATATAAGTTCGGAAATACCCAAGCTATCAAATATCTGATTGGCCTAGAAGAATACTTTGAAAAACTAGGCAGAAACCCTGATATTGGTCGAGAAAGAAGCGATATCAAAATAGGTCTCTTCAGTCTACCATATATTTCACATATTATTTTTTACCGTAAGCTTGAGGATAAATTGCGAATTGTTAGAATTTTATATGGTGGACGAGATTTAATTCGATTCTTGGAATAAAGTTGAAATAAACAATAGACGAAGATTATATGGGCTGCAGTGTAATCCCGCACCGCATATACTGAAGTACAACTAAACGATGAGAGCATTTCTGATTATTTCGATTTTTTTATTACTTACCGGTTGTAAAGAACAATCTTCAAAAGCCTATAAAGATTATAATGAAGGGGACTTTATTGAAGTACAGGGACTTATAATAAAGGTCAAAAAGGAACTTGCTTATCAGAACAGAAAAGTGGACATAACCTACATCTACGATTTGGATAAAGATAAACCCACTATTGGGTATGAAGTAGATTCTCCATTTATTTCTATGGCAGGAGCGCCCGTAATAATTTTAGTCCATAAATACCAGGAGGGCGTAACTTTTTTAGGAGGAATAGGCTATACAGAAGATGAGAATAATATTGTAAAGCGATACATAGAAAAAAGTGAGCGATTTGGAGTTGAATTTTATGGAGTCGATTAAAATCTACTGGATTAACAAAAAAAAGTGGTAATCAGCAATTAACTAAAGTTCAAATAAAGAATAATTTTGTAGGCCGATGAACAGCGTGACTTCATAAAAGATAGTAGTATGGAAGTGATAACCTTAAATGACAACAATACCATGCCGAAGTTGGGTTTCGGTACCTATAAGTCCACCGAGCAAGAAGGGATCGAAGCGGTGAAAATAGCATTGAAGGCGGGTTACCGACTGATCGATACTGCAGCCAAATATGAAAACGAAGAAGCAGTGGGCAGGGGCATCAGGGGAAGCGGTGTGGCCAGGGAGGAGATTTTTGTCACCACGAAATTATGGCGTGAAAACCTGGGATACGAAGGGGCCAGGGCCGAACTCGATAGGTCATTGTCAAAATTGGGCCTTGATTATATCGACCTTTATCTGATACACTGGCCCGCAAACAATAAAAACTATTCCGATTGGCAAAAGGTGAACTCGGATACTTGGCGGGCAATGGAGGAACTGCAGGGCGAACGGAAAATCAGGTCCATAGGGGTTAGCAATTTTTGGCCGGAGCATTTGAACGCCCTTTTCCGAACGGCCAAGGTCGTACCCGCAGTCAATCAAATCGAGTACCACCCGGGCTATCGGCAAGCGGAACTAACCGAATTCTGTAAGGAGAACGGGATTGCGGTCGAGTCTTGGTCACCGCTGGCCAGGGGAAAGGTCTTTGATAACACCGTTTTGAACGAAATTTCAAAAAAGCATGATAAATCCGTTGCCCAGATTTGCTTGCGCTGGATTTTACAACATGATGTCATCGTAATCCCAAAATCCTCGACGCCGGAAAGGATCAGGGACAATATCGATGTGTTCGATTTTGAACTGACACAGGAAGAAATTAAACAAATAGACGCCCTTCCGACCTTTGGTTTTAGTGGGGAATTGCCGAATATCTGGCCGGATAGAGTTAACTAGGACCCCTTTGCAGATCTTGTTTGTTCTTTGTATATCCTTCAGTACGGTCGGGCCTTGACAAAAACGCAGGGCAAAAGATGTGGAAATGCAAAGGATGCAAGTTGACGATAAGGGCGAAGTTCAAATAAACGATGAAAAATGTAAGGGTTAGATGAAATTGCATGTAAAGGATAATCAATGACTGATTAAAAAAAGAATATTAAACAGTCCATAGCTACCTGCTGACAAAACTGTAATAAACAACCGTACTTGAATCAACCAATAGCTCATATTGCCTTGATAGTCAAATATTATGATGAAGCTATTCAATTTTATCCATAAAAGTTGGATTTAAACTTTTGAAAAATACCGGAATCTATGAATATAAAAATGGGTGGTATTATCACCGCCGGGAGACAGAGAATGTTAGTGACAACTGGCCAAAGCTGTGAACAAGCGGCAATTGGCCAGCGTCGGGAATCAGACATGCGGCAGGGTGTTTCTTTTTACATACGACTTTAACAGAGATTATAATCCTTGAAAGAACGTGGAATCGAATTTGTCAAACCTCCCAAAAAAGAACCTTATGCATGGTTGCCGTTTTTAATGACTTGTATGGAAATACGTGGGATTTATTAGGACCTAATGAAAACATTAAGGGAGTTATCGAAGCTTAAATAAGCAATAACTAGAAAACGTACGAAACATATCATCCATAATGATGAAGTAGAAATTGGGCCATTGCAATTACGTTCAATGTTCGGTCATTCTCATGAAGAGGACATTGAAATTGCAATAAATTCCATTTTCTGTGATTGTGGAGCAGACCACAAACATTAGTCAACTATAAAAGCTACATCAACGATCTGAACGACGTTATATTGAAGGGTTGGTTCAGTTCATGTAATACTATTGCGGCTAGATATATCGAAACCGGGGAGTTGTATGGGACTGGACATTTCGTTTTCCGGTTTTCCTTTACAATTTTTGTGCGTAAACCAAAGTTATCCACACCAATAAAATAGTTTTATATGTTTATAATTTCCTTTGTCAGTTTCATAGCAAATATCCATACCCCGTTCATATTTCTTTTTTATTAGTTGGAATTTACCCAAACCTATCTTGGCCCTTCTTGAATTGATTTTTTCAATATTTGCGGTATCACTTATATCCCCCCATTCATAATAGGGTAAAACGGTACACTTGTTATCTCCATACTTTACTTGATAATCCATGATTCTGGCATAATGTTCTGGTCTTAAATTTCCCTTTTTCATCTCCTCATATAACAACGTATTATACTTGCACCCTTTTGGCTTTCGATAATAATGTAGAAGCACAAATAAAGTTGAATTGTTAACAAAAGAATAATCATAGGGTTCACTTTTTAACCAAACTCTTTGTATTCCTATTTGCCTTTCGCCCGGATAGCCATATCGAGAAATCAGAGGGATTAATTTTTCTTCCACCAACTGCGTGACAATGGAATCATATTTTTTATCATAAAATTCCGCTTTATTTGGATTCTTATTTTTATTTAACGAACGTAGGGAATCTAAATAAAAAACCTTCCACTTATTATCATATAGCGAAATCTTGGAAATCGTATCCGACAAAAATTCATTTATATTTTGGGAATACATTTTTTCATACTCCGAATACGTTCCTTGAACAATATCTTCCAACTTATTTTGTTTAACAAAGGAACTCAACAAAGAATCCTTTCTTAAATCCTTTGGAACCAGTCCAGTAGCAAATCCCTTCTCCAAGAATTTGCTGAATTTCTCAAATTTTTTCAAATAGGCCGCAACTTGAAGCGCAGTAAAACAATCGGATGCCAGCGGCTTTTCGATTAGATGTAAAGCTTTATCATAAGATTTCAAAGCTTTACTTAATTCGTTATCAAGAATATAGCTTTCGCCTTCTTGGATTATCGAAGAATATTGGATGTAAGGAGAAGATGGGTTGTCTAGTAATGGCTTAAGGGAAGAGAGAACTACAACGATACCGAAAGAAAAAATAATTCTTATCATAATTAAAGATTAACCACCTATTAAGATCTGAAAATACATGCTCCATCGGTAATTTGTCAGGATCAAACATGATGGCTTAGGTGGCATTTGCTATTATTGATGAAAATTACCTCATGCCTCTATTGGCGTTATAAAGCACTCAAATTATCGGAAAAATCCCAAACTATGCAGGATTTTTTTAAATATACTCAAAAATATTATGCTAAAGTAATTGGTTAGTATAAGAGGTTTAAGTTTTATTGCTTCGTAATATGTTCGGCAAATCCAAAAACCATCCCATAAACATTATAAATATTGGCCACCTCGGAGTGGCCGGCGTCGGGATCGTTGTACAAATATATGCTTTTCGCGGCATCGAACTTCTGTAGTGCGGCTACGTACTTAAACATTTGGAAACCGTCCACGCGGTCGTCATTTCCTGCTGATGTGATGAGCACGTTCGGAAGTTTTTCGTCTAGCTTCAGGTTCAACAATGGATCCATGGCATAAAGATGTTCCGCTTCGGAAGCGTTTTCCGTGCTGCCAAATTCTAAATGTTAGTTGTTCGAGAAATTAGAGAGCATTGGGAAGATTTTCATGTACCATAGCAAGGAAGATCCTGACGTTCCGTTTTATCACCATTATTTCTATAAAACGCATTTAC
>DASSWC010000291.1:0-28804 GCA_035705395.1 Pricia sp.
GCAAAAGCTTCCCGCTGGTACGGGTGTCCTCCGCTAAAAGGGTATCGACTTCTTTTAGGGTCCGGATGGCCCGCAAGGTTATATCCTCCAGATTACCGATCGGCGTGGGTATTAGGTACAATTTTCCCATGTGTAAAAATAAGAAGCCCAAAGGCGATGGAACAATGTTTAAGCTCCTTAAATTAATTTATTTTTATTTAGATTTATTATAAATTATTATTATTTTAGCCCCCCATTAACTAAAATTAAGCCTATGAAACCCATCCACCAAAACGAAAACGGGGCCGTATATCGTGTCGATAACAGTCCGAATCCCATATGCAAATTCCAGTTGGTCATAGATTCCATCGGCATCTTTATGTCAAGGGGCGACCTGGAGCATCTATTGGATATCGTCCAACAGTCCTATGCGCCCTGCCATTGCGCTGAATGCCAAGGCAAACGGGATAAAATATGGTGCTCCAACCCGATGATCGACATCTGCCTGAAGGTAGACGAGCCCAGCCTGAACGGTCTTGAGGATTTGTTACGGCAAACGTTTTTTATTTTGGATATGGATGCCACATTGCAAAAGAACAAACTAATAGCCGGAAGTTATGGGGATTCTTGAAGAAAAGCGTCGCGATAGGAAGCCGGCGTATCAGTTCCGGCATAAAACAAAAAAAACCAGACCCCTTACCATGAACACAAGAATACAAGCTTTACTAGCCTTTTTGCTATTGATCGGTACGACGATGTACGCCCAAAGCGGTACCGTGACCGGTACTGTGACCGACAACTCCCAAATGCCATTACTCGGTGTCAACATTCTGATAAAAGGGTCCCGACAAGGCACGCAGACGGACGAAAACGGAAGGTTTGGACTATCCGGTATCGAAAACGGCGATCATACCCTCGTCATTTCCTATATCGGTTTTCGGACACGGGAAATCCCGATTAGCATCACGTCCAATGAAACCAATGACTTGGGCGCCCTTGTCCTATATGAGGGAAACGAGATTTTAAAGGAGGTCGTGGTACAGGGGGTGCGTACCAACAGATTTGCCCGGAAACAGACCGCGTATGTCTCCAAAATGCCCTTGAAAGACCTAGAGAACACACAGGTCTATAGTACCGTAACTACCGAAATTCTAGAATCGCAGGTGGTCACCAATTTCGAGGATGCCCTTAAAAATGCCGTGGGCATAGAAAAGCTTTGGACCTCTACCGGGCGCGGCGGCGACGGGGCGGGCTATTACGCGCTTCGTGGCTTTTCGACCCAGCCCCAACTGGTCAATGGCATGCCTGGCCTTACCAATGGTACGATCAACGCGGCCAACATCGAACGAATCGAGGTGATCAAGGGCCCATCGGCCACACTTTTTGGCAATGCCGTAAGTTCTTATGGGGGTCTTATAAACGTGGTGACCAAAAAACCCTATATCGGTGCGGGAGGCCAGCTTTCGTTTACCTCGGGCACCTACGGTTTTAACCAGATTGCCGGGGATTTTAATACGCCCCTGGACAAGGATAACAACATCTATTTTAGGTTGAACACCGCCTATACTACGCAAAAGAGCTTTCAGGATGCCGGTTTCCGAAAGTCGTTCTTTATCGCTCCCTCACTTTCCTACAAGGTGAACAACCGTCTTTCGTTTTCGTTCTACGGTGAGATTTCACAGGCAGAACAGACCAACCCTATGTTCCTGTTCCTGAACCGCAGTGCACCGACCGAGGCCGACAATCTGGAGGAGTTGGGATACAACAACAAGCTGTCATTTACCAGCGACGACCTCAGCCTGGAAAACCCGACCCAGAACTACCGTATCGAAACGGACTACAAACTTTCGGATACATGGCAATCCCAAACCGTACTTTCCAAAAGTTCCACGTCGACAAAAGGGTACTACACGTATTTGTTCGATTACCTTACACTAGGAAACAACACGTTCTCCCGTCTCATAAACCATCAGAATGCCAATACCCAGACCACCGATGTACAGCAGAACTTTATTGGGGACTTTAAAGTGGGCAGCTTGCGCAATCGGGTGGTCATCGGACTCGATTACTTTAACAGCACCCAGACCGATAATAGTACCGGTTATGCCTTTTTCGGCAACATAACCCCTTCCGGGGGCAGTAGCGGCGACAATCCCTTTACACCGGATGTCGAGGAGGCCGTTTTCAACCTGTCCGCGGCGGCTGCCGATGCCGTCCTGGCGTCACAGCCCGTCAATAATATCAAGTCAAAGACCCATATTTATAGTGCGTATATCTCCGATGTCATCAATATCACCCCCGCCCTATCTTTTATGGCGGGGCTGCGACTCGACCATTTCGACAATGAAGGGGATTTGTCCACGGAAGAGGATGATTTTGACCAGACGGCCCTCGCCCCAAAGCTCGGGCTGCTCTACCAGCCAATCCTGAACAGACTTTCCGTATTTGCCAACTACCAGAACGGATTTACCAATGTGGCACCGCAATTGGTCGGCGATCCGGATGCGGGGCAGCAGACGTTGCAGATCTTTGACCCCGAGCAGGCCAACCAATTGGAGTTCGGGATCAAGACCAACCTGTTCAGCGGGAGGCTTAATTCCGTCATCAGCTATTACGATATCAGGGTCAAGGACAGGGTCATTCCCGGGAATACCCCCTTTACCCGCATCCAGGGCGGTGAGGTAGAAAGCAAAGGATTTGAGATCGAGGTCAATGCCAATCCGTTCAGGGGCCTTGACCTTAGGGCGGGCTACAGCAATAACCAAAGTGAGGTGCTTGTGGGGCTGCCGGCCAGTTCGTTCGCCGAGGAGGGAAAACGCCCCCTCGAGGCCGGCCCCGAAACCACTTACAATGCCTGGGCCTTGTACCGTTTTCCCGATGGCGTTCTTGAAGGGTTTGGATTGGGACTGGGCGCCAACGGCGCCAGCGAAAGGGCCATTACGAATAGCGACGCTACGGGCCGGTTTGCCGTACCGGGTTACACCATTATGAATACAGCCTTGTTCTACGAGGCCGAAAAATTCCGTATCTCGCTAAAACTGGACAATGCCCTGAACAAGGAATATTACACGGGATGGAGTACGATAACCCCGCAAATGCCCAGAACGCTTTATGCCAATTACACCTATAAGTTTTAAGCATCGGCGTCGAACAGGTGGACTAATTGCCCGTACCGACCATTCGGCGCTCAAAGCAGCATAGGTAGTATCGTCGATTATATAAGTGGCAATATTATTTGGGGGACGATCTCAAGAAAACCGTCGCTCGATCAAACACATGAATCGTTCCTGATACTCTTCTTTCCCCGCCCAGTTGTCGTAATCGGGCTTAACCATATTTTCTATGAACGATACCGACCGTTCATGGCTATCGATAGTATTCAATTGGGAAAGAACCCGATTGTAATCCTCGGTACTGCCGTTGAACAAATGTTTGACGAAGGCCAACCGATTGTTGAGATCTACCTTGAGTTCTTTGTTCGTCAGTTTGTCGTTCAGCGATTTCGCGGGGGGATTTTTTCTGGAAGCATCGCTCCCGCGTTCCGCAATATTTCCCGCACTACCGGACATATCGCTTTTGGAACCCTTTTCTTTTTGGGGCATAAAAAGCTCCTTGTCGTTCTTTAGATACTCCGGCTTGGCCAAGAATTCCGCCAAAACCTCATCGATGGGGGAATCGCCGGGCATTTCGGAGACCATATCCTTGATGGTATCGATACCGGGTATCATGATATCCTCTTCGTGGGGATTGCTCTCGGGTACGGACGAATTCTCGTTGAGTACGGCATTGGCCATCTTTTCAAACTTGGCAGCGATAACGTTTTTGGAAACATCGACCTCCATATAGTTTAGCTCGTCCTCGATAAACTTCAGCACGGCCAGTTTCTCATATAAGTTTTTCGAAGCTTCGTAGAGCTCCCCGATATTTTTCATGTCCCTTGAGGTAATGATATCGGTGGATAATTTGCGCAGTTCTTCCTTCAGTCTTTTCTTCATCATTGCTTCTTTTGGTATCCCGAATAAGGTATCTCTATCTTTGTTAACTTTATCCCTTTAAAATAACAACGGAACTCCGGTTATTTTAGTCTAAAATTACAAAATGTTTCTTGAAAACACGGTCAATCACAAGGATCAATTCGGATGGATCGAGGTCATCTGCGGTTCGATGTTCTCCGGAAAGACCGAGGAGCTTATCCGCCGGTTGAAGCGTGCCCAGTTCGCCAAGCAAAAGGTCGAAATTTTTAAACCGATAGTCGATGTGCGCTACCACGAAGATAAGGTCATCTCGCATGACGCCAATGAAATCCGTTCTACGGCCGTTCATGCTGCGTCTGACATCCTGCAATTGGGGGAAGCCTGTGACGTGATCGGCATCGACGAGGCCCAATTTTTCGATGATGGTATAGTGGATGTTTGCAACGAACTGGCCAACAAGGGGATACGTGTCGTGGTCGCGGGACTGGATATGGATTTTAAAGGGAATCCCTTTGGGCCCATGCCCGCCCTGATGGCCACGGCAGAATATATCACCAAAGTCCATGCCGTATGTACCCGGACCGGGAACCTGGCCCACTACAGTTTCCGGAAATCGAACAACGATGACCTGGTGCTGCTCGGTGAGACCAATACCTACGAGCCTTTGAGCCGGGCAGCCTTCTACCGGGCCATGCTAAAGGAAAAGGTCGGTAAAATGGATGTAAAAGCGGAAGAGATATCCGCACCCAACCCAAAATCCGATGTATAAAACCCGGGAAACCGTTCTTGAAATCGACCTTCGGGCACTGGAACACAATTATCGCTATTTAAAGGGAAGCCTCAAACCGGAAACCCGCTTTTTGGGCGTGGTCAAAGCCTTTGCATACGGAAGCGACCCGGTCACGATCGCCAAAAAACTGGAAGCCCTGGGCATCGATTATTTGGGCGTCGCCTATACTAAGGAAGGCGTTGCCTTACGGGATGCAGGTATCCGAACACCCATAATGGTACTGCACCCCCTCCCGGTCAGCTTCGATGAAATGATAAACCGCTGTCTCGAACCCAGCCTGTATTCCACCAAAATTCTTGGGGAATTCGTAGATGCCGCCAAAAGACACGGGCAAAAGGACTATCCGGTGCACCTGAAATTCAACACGGGCCTCAACCGGTTGGGGTTTGTGGAGCATCAGGTGGACGATATCGGCGCGGAATTAAATGGATGCCGTGAAGTCCGGATAACCTCCTTCTTCTCCCATCTGGCCGCCTCCGAGGATCACAACGAGCGGCAATTCACCCAAAATCAGATCAAAACTTTCGAAAAAATATCCCAGAAAATGTATGGAACGTTAACTGCGCGCCCCTTCCGGCACCTTTTGAACACCTCGGGCATCATCAATTATCCCCAGGCCCAGTACGATATGGTGCGTAGCGGCATCGGGCTGTACGGGTTCGGAAACGCGGCGGCCATCGACCGGCAGTTGCGGCCCGTAGCGACATTAAAAACGGTGATTTCCCAAATCCATAGCATCAAGGCGGGCGAAAGTGTGGGATACAATCGGGCCCACACCGCCCCATGCGATATGGTGACGGCCACCCTTCCCCTCGGCCATGCCGACGGCATTGGCAGGCAGTATGGCAAGGGAAAAGCCTACGTGACGGTCCACGGAAAAAAGGCCCCCATTACCGGCAATGTCTGTATGGATATGATCATGGTCGATGTTACCGGTATTGATTGCCGCGAAGGTGACGAAGTCATTGTATTTGGAAAAAACCCTACGGCCAACGACTTCGCACGCGCGGCCGATACCATCTCCTACGAGATTTTAACGGCAATTTCCCAACGGGTAACGCGCAGGATGTTAGATAATTAATTTGATTTTAAAAACCCGTTGGCACCCTTTTTTTTAGTATTTTGCAAAAGCGTTCGGTCAAAAACGGCATGTCGCTTGGCAATTCCGCGCTTTGGCCCAGCTTAAAACACATATACTAACTACGTCTAAAAACAACAACCATGTGGAAAGAATTTAAGGATTTTATTATGACCGGCAATGTCATTGACCTGGCCGTTGCCGTTATCTTGGCCGGGGCCGTGGGCCTTGTGGTCAACGGATTTGTAAACGACATCATGATGCCCGTCGTAGGCTATTTTGCGGGCGGAATGGATTTCAGCGATATGAAGGTCGTACTGTCGGAAGCGGTCGTTGCGGCCGACGGCAGTATCGAAAAACCGGAAAGCGCCATTCGTTATGGAGCCTGGGTCAACTCCATCATCAACCTGATTATTGTCGGGTTTGTGCTCTTTATGATCGTGAAATCGTACAACAAAGTTCGGGAGCCGAAACCCGAACCGGCACCGAAAGGCCCCACCGCAGAGGAATTGTTGGCGGAGATTCGGGACGAACTGAAAAAGCAGAACTAAGGATTACGATAGGCTGCAATGCCGCATTATTTCTCAACGGGTTTACGACATAGCCATTTTCTTTTTGGTTTACGTGTTTTGTCGAATTCGTTTTGGCCTCCGGTCGGCTTTTCGAAAATAGCGAAACCTTACCGCTGCACTACCTTGTAACCTTTAAGCCGTTCGTGGGAATTCGCTAATTTCCACGGGCGGTTTTTTTGGTTCAACATTATCGGTTAATGTTTTAAAAATAACTTTTTGTTATATTTTTGAATTTAGGAGGGTGGCGACTTGTTCAATAGCCCACATTGAACTACATTTGCGGCTCAAAACGGATTCAAGATGAAAGTAGCGGTTGTGGGCGCCACCGGAATGGTGGGCGAAGTGATGTTAAAGGTGTTGGCCGAGCGGGATTTTCCGATTTCCCAGTTATTGCTGGTCGCCTCGGAGCGTTCGATAGGCAAAAAGTTGTTCTACAAAGAAAAGGAGTATGCCGTTATCGGTTTGGCGGATGCCGTCGCGGCCCGACCAGATATCGCCATTTTTTCCGCAGGGGGCGATACCTCGCTGGAGTGGGCCCCGAAATTTGTCGAAGCCGGTACCACAGTGGTCGACAACTCCTCGGCCTGGCGGATGGACCCTACCAAAAAATTGGTAGTCCCCGAAATCAATGCAGACACCTTGACCAAAGACGATAAGATCATCGCTAACCCCAACTGCTCAACCATTCAGCTGGTTATGGCCTTGGCGCCCCTGCATAAAAAATACAGGATGAAGCGGGTTATCATTTCCACATACCAATCGGTATCAGGAACAGGGATGAAAGCCATTAAGCAACTCGAGAACGAGATGGCCGGTGTTCAAGGCGAAATGGCCTATCCCTACCCCATCAACCGCAATGCCCTGCCACACTGTGATGTGTTCCTCGAAAATGGCTACACGAAAGAGGAAATGAAACTGGCCCGTGAGCCGCAGAAAATATTGAACGACCACACATTTTCCGTCAGTGCCACCGCCGTGCGCATTCCGACCGCCGGAGGTCATTCCGAATCCGTAAATGTGGAATTCCACAGCGACTTCGACCTGAATGATATCCGCCAATTGCTTAACGAAACGCCGGGGGTAACGGTGCAGGACAATCCCGATACAAACACCTACCCCATGCCCATCTATGCCCATGATAAGGACGATGTTTTTGTCGGCCGTATCCGTAGGGACGAGACCCAACCCAACACTTTAAATATGTGGATTGTCTCCGATAACCTCCGCAAAGGGGCGGCCACCAATGCCGTGCAGATAGCGGAATATCTACTAAAAAACCAATTGGTTTAATTTTTGCTTCCCCCCTGTGTAGGCCGTTATTTTCCCTTTTGGTTCCACCGTGACCCATACCAAAAAAACCGGGTTCTATTGCTGTCAATAGGTTGATTGCGTTATAATTTTTGGTTAAAACGGCAGCTTTGAATTCCCGATAAAGGGTTTTTTATGCTAATTTCGGCGCAAGCAATCCACTGAAATATGAACAAGCTTATTCTAACGGGCATCGTCGCCACCTTTCTGTGCGCCTGTGAAACCTCCGAAAAAACAGACCCTATTGCCGTGACCTATCCAAAAACAAAAAAAGTTGATACTGTAGACACCTATTTCGGTACCGCAGTCAAAGATCCTTACCGCTGGCTCGAAGATGATCGCAGTGCCGAAACCGAGGCTTGGGTAGAAAAACAGAACGCGGTCACCTTCGGGTACCTCGAAAAAATCCCGTTTCGGGAAACCTTGAAAAAACGTCTGGAAAAACTCTGGAATTATGAAAAATTGGGTGCTCCGTTCAATGAGGGTGACTACACCTATTTCTATAAAAACGACGGTCTTCAGGACCAATATGTGGTTTACCGCCAACAGGATGGTGAGGAGCCCGAAATATTCCTAGACCCCAACACCTTCTCCGAAGACGGCACAACCTCCTTGGCCGGATTGAGCTTTACCAAAGACGGCTCTATGGCGGGATACCTGATTTCGGAAGGGGGTAGCGACTGGCGCAAGGCCATCGTAATCAATGCCGAAACCCTGGAAATTATCGAGGATACCCTAACGGATATCAAGTTCAGCGGACTGGCCTGGAAAGGCAACGAGGGTTTTTACTACTCCAGCTATGACAAACCCGAAGGCAGTGAGCTATCCTCCAAGACCGACCAACACAAGGTGTATTTTCATACATTGGGAACGCCCCAAAAAGAAGACCGATTGATATATGGGGGCCGGCCAGAAGAGAAACACCGCTATATCGGCGCCTCGGTCAGCGAGGACGAACACTATCTGACCCTTTCGGCAGCGACCTCGACCTCTGGAAACAAGCTATTTATCAAAAATCTAAAAGACCCGACCGGCCAACTTATACCCGTAGTTACCGATACCGATTCGGACAACTACCTCATCGATAATTTCGGTACGAAACTGTACATCGTTACGAACCGCGATGCCCCGAACAAAAAAATAATAACCGTCGACGCTGCCGAACCGGCCCCTGAAAACTGGAAGGATTTTATCCCCGAAACCGAAAACGTGTTAACGCCTAGTACCGGCGGGGGCTATTTTTTTACGGAATACATGGTCGATGCCGTTTCAAAAGTCCTGCAATACGATTACGACGGCAATATGATCAGGGAGATACAGCTTCCGGGCGTCGGCAGTGCTTCCGGTTTTGGAGGGAAAAAAGAGGATGAGGATTTCTATTTCTCCTTTACCAATTATACCACTCCGGGCTCATCCTATAAATACAATGTAGAGAGCGGCGCGTACAGTCTGTACTGGAAACCGGATATCGATTTCAACCCGGATGATTACGAATCGAAACAGATTTTCTACACCTCGAAGGACAGCACGAAAATCCCCATGATTATCACCCATAAAAAGGGGATGGAGCTCAACGGTGAAAATCCGACCCTTCTCTATGCCTATGGCGGATTTAACATCAGTATTACCCCGTCTTTCAGTATTACCAATGCCATTTGGATGGAACAGGGAGGTATCTACGCGGTCCCCAACATTCGCGGTGGTGGCGAATACGGCAAAAAGTGGCACGAAGCGGGCATCAAAATGAAGAAACAGAACGTATTCGACGATTTTATCGCCGCGGCTGAATACCTTATAGATAACAAGTACACCTCATCGGATTACCTCGCCATCCGCGGCGGCAGCAACGGGGGACTCCTGGTCGGCGCTACCATGACCCAACGGCCCGACCTGATGCAGGTGGCCCTCCCAGCCGTGGGGGTCATGGACATGCTGCGCTATCACACCTTTACCGCCGGTGCCGGATGGGCCTACGACTATGGCACGGCAGAAGAAAGCAAGGAAATGTTCGAATATCTCAAAGGCTATTCTCCCGTTCACAATATCAAGATGGATACCGAATATCCCGCCACCTTGGTGACGACAGGAGACCATGATGACCGTGTCGTACCGGCCCACAGCTTTAAGTTTGCCGCCGAACTCCAGGAAAAGCAGGCCGGTGACGACCCTACCTTGATCCGTATCGAGACCAAGGCCGGCCACGGTGCCGGAACGCCCGTTAGCAAGATCATCGAGCAGTACGCCGATATTTTTGCATTTACCTTGTACAACATGGGATATCGGGAACTGCCGAACCAAGCGGTCGCGAAAGAGTTTAAAGAATGATTAATTGAGTTAGAAAACAGTTTCGAACCATGCTTCAAGTAGACCGTGTTTCCTTTGCCTACGCCAATGATGTTCCCGTACTGGAGAATATCAGTCTGAAAGTGGCCAAAGGCGAACACGTGTCAATTATCGGCGAAAGCGGTTGTGGCAAAAGTACCTTGTTAAAGATTATTTACGGCCAGCTAAGCGTCGAGACGGGAGAAGTGTATTGGAACGATACCCAAGTGATGGGGCCATTGTACAATCTGGTACCAGGGGAACCCTTTATGAAATACCTTTCGCAAGATTTCGATCTAATGCCCTTCACTACGGTCGCGGAAAACGTCGGCGAATTTTTGTCCGTTTTCGAGCCAGAAGAAATGCAGGCCCGGAGCCTTGAACTGCTGGAAATGCTCGAAATGGCCGATCTGGCGGAAACTAAGGTACGCTATCTCAGCTGGGGACAACGCCAGCGGGTCGCGCTCGCACGCGTGTTGGCACAGGAACCGGATATTTTGTTGTTGGACGAACCTTTTAGCCATATCGATAACTTTAGGAAGAACAAAATCCGAAGAAACCTGTTCGGTTATTTGAGACGGAAAAAAATAACCGTATTGACCGCTACCCACGACCATAACGATATGCTACCATTCGCCGACCGAGTAGTCGTTCTGAAAGACCGTTATATTATCGCCGAGGACACCCCCAAAAATCTGTACGAACACCCAAAGGACCTCTACATCGCCTCGCTTTTCGGGGAGGCGAATAAAATCCCCATCAACATCGTCAAATCCTATGCCGACACCAAAAGGCGCATCGTCGTGTACGCCAATGAATTTCGGGTTTCCGAAAAATCGGGACTCGAAGTGGTGGTAAAGGGGGCCTACTATATGGGAGGCTATTTTATGATAGTCGGGGTGTATGAAGGGCAGGATGTTTATTTTCACCACGATACCCCATTTGAAAGTGGCAAGGTCGTATTTCTGAATATATCCCTCGAGATCATCAATCAACGTCTGATATCCAATCCGTCCGGGATATGAACCAGAAGCACATTTTACAAGAACTTAGCATTAAAGCTGTCAGAAGTAGCGGGGCAGGCGGACAGCATGTGAACAAGGTATCCACTAAAATCGAGTTGAGTTTCGATGTCAAAAACTCCCAAGCCCTCTCCTCCGTCGAGAAAGAGCGCATCCAACAAAAACTTGGCAACCAACTCACAAAAGAAAACGTGCTGATCCTGACCTGCGACGAGACCCGAAGCCAGCATAGAAACAAGGATCTGGCCATTAGACGCTTTATAGAGATCCTGCGCAGGGGCCTGCGGGTGCCAAAAAAGCGCCGAAAGACCAACCCTAAAAGGTCCGCGATCGAAAAACGGCTGAAATCCAAAAGAAAAAACGCCGAAAAGAAGGCGCAGCGACAAAAACCAGACTTGGGGTCTTAAGCGGGGCGTCGAACATCCTTTCCAGTAGGGCCAACCTTCGCGTTAGCTATTCTTGCGGCCTTACTGGTGGGGGTTGTGACCATTCCGTACCCGTACCCAAAGGCATAGTCAATTTCGGTGGATCAATATTGCTCTAGATGCACCCGTAGGTGGATTTTGGGGCAATTTGAACTGGCAGGTATTTCTCCAATCATGGCATAGGACCGGAATATTCGTTTCAGGATGTGTCTTTTTTCAAAAATCGAATTTCAACTGCATCGAGACCGTTTCTTGCCTGGTTTTGCTCTTTTTCTCCTCCGTATTGAGGTTGGCCAATGAAATGCCCAGCAGCCGAACGGAATTCTGGAGTTTTTCCTGATAGAGCAGCTGCCTGGCGGTCTCCAAGATCAGCATTTTGTCCGCAATAAAATAATTGAGCGTTCTGCTGCGCGTGTTCAAGGTGAAGTCGCTGTATTTTATCTTTAGCGTCACGGTCTTGCCGGCGATACCCGATTTTTTGAGGCGCCGTTCCAGTACAGCGGCGATATGCTCCAGACGCTCGAGCATGAAAATCTCGCTGCTGAGGTTTTCGCCGAACGTGCGCTCGGCCCCGACGGATTTGGGAATGCGATGCGGCCTTACCTCGCTTTTATGTATGCCGCGAACGACCTGATAGTAGTAGTTTGCGCTCTTGCCGAAGTTGTCCTCCAAAAATTGCAGCGGTTTTTTCTTGAGGTCCCTTCCCGTAAAGATGCCCAGTTTGTACATTTTTTCCGCGGTCACTTTTCCTACACCGTAGAACCTCCGGATCTCAAGATTTTCCAAAAATTCGATGACGTCTTCCGGATTGACCGTTTTCTGTCCGTTCGGTTTGTTGATGTCACTGGCGACCTTGGCGATAAACTTGTTTATGGAGATACCTGCGGAGGCATGGAGGCCCGTGTCCGCAAAAATCCGTTGCCGGATTTCCTTAGCGATCAAAGTGGCCGATGGATTTCCCATTTTGTTGACGGTAACATCCAAATAGGCCTCATCCAGGGATAACGGTTCGACCAGATCGGTGTATTGGTAAAAAATCGTACGTATCTGTTTCGAGATTTCCCTGTACCTATCGAACCGAGCCTTGACAAAAATAAGCTCGGGGCAGTTCCGTTGGGCCAATACACTGCTCATGGCACTCCGCACTCCGAATTTGCGAGCCTCATAGCTGGCGGCTGCTACAACGCCGCGTTTCGAACTTCCGCCCACGGCTATCGGTTTTCCCTTCAATTCGGGATTATCGAGCTGCTCCACCGCGGCATAAAACGCATCCATATCGACGTGGATAATCTTTCGTAATGTAAAATCAGTCGGCATGTCGTAAATTTATGACAACTTGTGTTAAACGTTATTACGACACTACCAAATACAAGACCCCGGATCGGCAAGCGTATGGACATCGATTACGGAATCCCGGTGAATGCAGCACAGCTTTGCGTTGTGAACGGTATCCAGTCCGATGAAATTAAGCGCCTATCCAACAAATTTTTGACATAAAATGAAGCCGTAGCCATTTAGTATGATTGAAATAGAGCGTAAATTCTTGATCAAATCCACCGATTATCGAAAAGAGGCCATCACCAAGGAACGTATCGTACAGGGGTTTCTAAACACAGACCCGCAGCGCACCGTTCGGGTACGGATAAAGGGAGATACAGGGTATCTGACCGTCAAGGGACCCTCGAATGCCGCGGGTACTTCACGTTTCGAATGGGAACAAAAAATAGTTTTAAAGGAGGCGGAAATACTGCTGGGATTCTGTGAGGAGACCCTTTTGGAAAAGCAGCGATTTAACATCCCGGTGGGGAAATATAGGTTCGAAGTGGACGAATTTCAAGGCGAAAACGAAGGATTGATACTGGCCGAGATCGAGCTGCAAAGCGAAAACCAAGCTTTCCCAAAGCCGGCTTGGCTCGGAGAAGAGGTTACGGGCCAAATCAAATACTATAACTCACAGTTAAGCAAAAAGCCCTATAAAAGCTGGAAAAGATGATATCCATATGGTTGCCGTTTTATAGAACTCGTCTTTAGTTCTTGTTTGGAACCGAAATAATTGCATGCCCAGCCTTTCTATCAAAAACTCTCTTTTGGATTTCAAATGGGAAGTTTTCATGACATCCTAAAATGGAGCCGCGAAATTACGAACGGTTCGGTCAACTACGAACCGGGTGATATTAAAGAAAAGTTAATTTTCGGAAAAGCTAATCATAAGGCGGATTTAAATTGTTCCAAAAACCGTATGTCATTTTCGCTTAGCAAGCGAATATCGGGGATTTGATGGAGCAGTAAGGCGATTCGGTCGATTCCCATCCCGAAGGCAAAGCCGGAATATTCTTCCGGATCGATTTTACAGTTTTCGAGCACATTGGGATCGACCATGCCGCAACCCATGATCTCGAGCCATCCCGTACCCTTGGTCATCCGGTAATCAGTCTCGGTTTCCAGACCCCAATAGACATCGACCTCGGCACTTGGTTCGGTAAAGGGAAAATACGACGGCCGCAAACGTATTTTCGATTTGCCGAAAAGCTCGGTGGTAAAGAACTGAAGGGTCTGTTTCAGGTCGGCGAAGGATACATCGGTATCGATATAAAGTCCTTCCACTTGGTGGAAAAAACAATGTGACCGTGCCGAAATCGCCTCGTTCCGGTATACTCGTCCAGGGGAAATGGTACGAATGGGCGGTTTATTGTTCTCCATATATCGCACTTGAACGGATGAGGTATGGGTACGCAAAAGGATGTCGGGATCGGTCTGCACGAAAAACGTATCCTGCATATCACGTGCCGGATGGTGCTCCGGCAGGTTCAAGGCCGTAAAATTATGCCAATCGTCCTCGATTTCGGGACCTTCGGAGACGTTAAAGCCTATCCTCGAAAAAATTTCGATGATCTGGTTCTTAACGATAGAAATGGGATGCCGTGCTCCCAGGGGAATCGGCTCGCCCGGCCGCGTCAAATCGCCGTAGATGGACTTTTCAACCGGCTGGTTTTCCAAAGCTTCCTTAAGAGCGTTTATCTTATCGGCGGCTAGGGACTTAAGCTGGTTGATGGCCTGCCCGAATTCCCTCTTCTGGTCGTTCGGCACGTTTTTAAACTCCGCAAAAAAATCGTTGAGCAATCCTTTTTTTCCCAAATATTTAATCCGGAAGGCCTCCACTTCTTCCTGCGAACCGGCTTTGAAGTCTTCTACTTCGGTGATATGTTTTTTTAAGATGTCGATCATGGTGAACGGGGCCGTACTAAGTCGACAAATTTAGGGCTTTGCACCCACTTTGACAAGGGTATACCGATTTCAGCCCCTTCTTAGTACCTATTGGCACAGCCCGCCGTACATTGGGGATACATCTCGTGCGGTTCAAAGCCGTTGTCTCCATCATTTCCGCCCGAAATCGGCGGGAATCTCGCCCCAGGCCTTGGTCTCCCATTTTACAATCGGAGTATTGTACGAATTGTGCTTTAGCCATGCGATGGCGCGCCGGATCAAATCGAAAAGGGCCTTGTTCTTGGCGGTTTCCTTCAACTTCGTATTGCAGTGCCGTTTGCGAACCCAGCTCATAGCGGTGCGCGAGTCGGTGTAGATGATGCGGTCGCTGTTGTTCTGTTTAAGAAAGGCCAGGCCATGCACAATGGCCAAGAACTCCCCGATATTATTGGTGCCCTGAACGAAGGGCCCCTGTCGGAATAATTTCTTGCCTGTCTTTGTATCCACACCCTGATACTCCATCGCCCCAGGGTTTCCGCTGGACGCGGCGTCCACGGAGATGGAGTGGTAGTTGGGAGTTCCAAATTTTAGGCGTTGTTCGGGGGTCAGCGAGGGGCCGTCTCTTTTCTTTCCTTTGTATTCCTCATAATTGCCGTTATAGGCCATTTTCGCAGCTTCTAATGTGGAAAAGGATTTGTACTGTGCACCTTTATAACCAGTGATGGCGGCCTTGCAATCGTCCCAAGTGTCGTAGACGCCTGGTCTTTTGCCCTTCCATACGGTATAAAATTTTTGCTTTTTGGCCATTTTATGGTTCGAATAATTTTATTGCTGGGATTGGGTTACGAAAAAAAAACCACATGCCAAGTCTCAAATTTGTCACCCGAGTGCAGCCGAGGGGCCAAAATCCAAAAGAGGCCTAGTTGAAAAAACAACTACGCACTTTCTCCAAACAGCAACTTCTCGATAACCTTGGGGTAATGCCCATATTCCAAGGCATGGATCTTTTCGGCAATGTCTTCCACGCTATCCTCGGCAGAAACGGCCGTTTTTGCCTGATGGATGATGGCGCCCTCATCGTACCGCTCGTTGACATAGTGGATGGTAATTCCCGTTTCGGTATCGCCGTTCGCCTTTACAGCCTTGTGTACTTTGTCGCCGTACATGCCCTTGCCTCCGTATTTGGGCAACAATGCGGGATGAATGTTGATGATCTTGTCCGGAAACGCCCGGATGATTTTTTCGGGAACCATCCAAAGAAATCCCGCCAGCACAATCAAGTCCGGCTGGAGCGCTTCCAAAATTTTGAGTACAACATCCGATGCGTAGAAGGCATTCCTATTGAAATACAATGCGCTGACATTCAGCGCATCGCATCGCTGCAGCACCTGGGCATCCTTTCTATTGGACAGCACGGCGGAAACCGAAACCTCGGGCACATCCTGAAAATTTCTGACGATTTTTTCAACGTTGGTCCCGGATCCGGAGGCGAAAAGAACGATAGTTTTGGGTTTTATCATAAGAAGCCCAGTCGTTAATGCAGGCAAAATACTTACAATTCGTTCCAAATTCCAAATTCCTGGCATTGAATTGCAAGAGAACAAATTTTTCCTGCTAAAACGGTACATCCTATCTTTAAATTCCCTAAATTACCCTACATTTTATCGGCAAAGGGTAGTATTACGTCAAAGTTTTTTTACTTTTGCCAACAATTTAAATTTTAAAACCAATATTATTATGTCAGACATTGCATCAAGAGTGAAGGCTATCATAGTTGATAAATTGGGTGTTGATGAGAACGAAGTAGTATCAGAGGCCAGCTTTACCAACGATTTGGGGGCAGATTCATTGGACACTGTTGAACTTATCATGGAATTCGAAAAGGAATTTGACATCCAGATTCCCGATGATCAAGCCGAAAATATCGCTACCGTTGGCCAAGCCATCAGTTATATAGAAGAAGCGAAGTAATCTTTATGGTTTCGTGAAGAAATTTGCAATTATCCATGCGGTAACCCTATCGCATGGATATTTTTTTTAATTTACGCTTGGGATACACCCGTTTAAAGCATTCGTGCGAAAGGCTTATCCGTTAGAACAACCAAAACCGAGATCCATGGAGTTAAAGCGAGTTGTAGTTACCGGGCTGGGCGCCCTAACGCCCATAGGTAACAATATTGATGAATATTGGGAAGGTCTAAAGAACGGCAAGAGCGGTTCCGCGCCGGTCACCTACTACGATACTGAAAAATTCAAAGTGAAATTCGCCTGCGAACTCAAAAATTTCGATCCGCAGGATCATTTTGATCGTAAGGAGGCCCGTAAACTGGATCGGTTTGCCCAATACGCCCTAGTTTCTTCCGATGAGGCCATTGCCGATTCGCATCTCGACCTCAGTGTGGTCGACAAGTTCAGGGTAGGGGTCATTTGGGGGGCCGGAATCGGAGGATTGGAAACTTTTCAGAACGAGGTGATCAACTTTGCCGAGGGCGACGGCACCCCGCGTTTCAATCCCTTTTTTATCCCTAAAATGATTGCGGATATCGCTCCGGGACATATTTCCATGAAACACGGGTTTATGGGCCCGAATTACACCACGGTCTCCGCCTGCGCCTCGTCCGCAAATGCGATGATCGATGCCCTGAACTATATACGTTTGGGCCACTGCGATGTTATCGTAACCGGTGGAAGCGAGGCGGCCGTGACCATTGCCGGGATGGGCGGTTTCGGGGCCATGCATGCCCTTTCGACGAGAAATGAAAGCCCCGAAACCGCCTCCCGGCCCTTCGATGCGACCCGGGATGGATTCGTTCTGGGCGAGGGTGCGGGTACCTTGATCCTCGAGGAATACGAACATGCCAAAGCCCGGGGCGCCAAGATATATGCGGAAATGGCCGGTGGCGGACTCTCAAGCGACGCCTATCATATGACCGCCCCCCATCCCGAGGGCATAGGCGTGGTACAGGTGATGAAAAACGGTCTGCGCGATGCCGGCCTAAAGCCCGAGGATGTAGATGCCATCAACACCCACGGCACTTCAACCCCTCTGGGCGACGTAGCCGAATTGAAAGCCATTGTTGAGGTATTCGGCGACCATGCCCCTAATATCAATATCAACTCCACCAAATCGATGACCGGACACCTGTTGGGTGCCGCCGGGGCCATTGAGGCCATCGCTTCCATCCTGGCGATGAAACACGGTATCGTGCCCCCCACCATCAACCATTCAACGGTTGATGACCAAATCGATCCCAAGCTCAACCTGACCCTTAACAAGGCCCAAGAGCGGAAGGTCGATGTCGCATTGAGCAATACGTTCGGGTTTGGCGGACACAATGCCTGTGTCATTTTCAAAAAAATCAGCGTATAGCTCCCATGGGATTCCCTTCCAAAATATTCGGGTCCCGTTCCAAAAAGGATGCGGATTTTTTTTCGTGGATGACCAAAATACTCGGTTTTAAACCTAAAAACTTGGAGTTCTACCAAAAAGCCTTCCTGCACCGGTCGGTCAATAAAAAAGACGAGCGCGGAAATCCCATGAATTATGAACGCCTGGAATTTTTGGGGGATTCCATGCTCGGTACCATTATTTCCATGCACCTGTACAACCAGGTTCCCGAAGGCGATGAAGGCTATCTGACCAAAATGCGCTCCAAAATAGTAAGCAGAAAGCACCTGAACGAATTGGGCAAGGACCTGGGATTGATCGATTTTGTAAAAAGCCGTATCCCCAAATCACATTTTGGTGAGAACATACACGGCAACGTTTTCGAGGCACTGGTCGGGGCCATTTATCTGGATCGCGGGTATGAATACAGCCGAAAATTCATCCACGAAAAGGTAATACAGCCCTATGTGGACATCGAACAGCTCGAAGGCAAGGTAATAAGCTACAAAAGCTTGGTCATCGAATGGTGCCAAAAGCAGAAAAAACAGTTCGATTTCGAGGTGTACGAAGACACGGGAAAGGATGCCCTCAAACATTTTGCGGTCAAATTAACTATAGATAACGGGGTGGTGGCCAAGGCTAGGGCCACCTCCAAAAAAAAGGCCGAGGAAAAAGCCTCGAAACGGGCCTATTTTGCCCTACAGAACAAGATGGGAAAGACTTGAAAATCGATGTGCGTCTTGCCCCAAAAAAACCTATCTTTGCGCTTTTGTACGCCTATGCCAGCAGTACACCGATTATCGGCCGAGCTTTACGAAGAGGACTTCGAACTGATCGCCCTGCATAGCCGTCTTGAGGATTATGCCCTGGCCTACGCCCTGAACCTTTACCTGAAAACAGGTTTCGGAAGGCGCCGGAAAGATCTTGACATTTCAGGTCAAGTCACGATTCCTATTTTTGAATGGAAAGACGATAGCAACGAGCGCTATTGGACATTTTTTGCCAACTATGGGATAATGGAGGATGAATCCCTTAAGGATGGGCTTTTTAAGGATGAACCCTTTTACCGTGGCTTCCATTTGGTTCCGGAATATCGGGAAACCGATTATTTTCTTAAAATTGAACAAGAGAGCCCGGATAGTGTGCGGGAAGTTGAAAACCAAAATTTGGTAAAGGCGTTACAGCGCATTCCGAAAGTAACCATGGCCTATTCTGTAAACACCGACCGACTAAAATCAAAAAACAACTTAATTTTTTAAATGGATGTCGATTAAAAAAAAGACAAAGATAGTAGCCACCCTCGGGCCGGCTACAAGCAATAAAGAAGTGCTTCGTCAGATGATCGGGGCTGGGGTGGACGTCTTTCGCATTAACTTTTCACACGCCAAGTATGAAGATGTTTCCCAACGCATTCAAATGATCCGCGAACTAAACGAGGAAATGGGAGTCAATACATCGATTTTGGCCGACCTACAGGGTCCCAAGCTGCGTGTGGGCACTATGGCCGGCGAGGTGGTTGTGGCCCCGGGAGACGAGATTACCTTTGTGACCGGAAAACCTTTTGAAGGAACCGCCGAACGGGTGTACATGAACTACACCACTTTTCCGCAGGACGTAAATCCAGGCGAGCACATTTTGTTGGATGACGGAAAGCTGATTTTTGAGGTAATTGCCACGGACGGCAAGTCCGCCGTTAGGGCCAAAGTAATTCAAGGCGGCCCTTTGAAGTCCAAAAAGGGAGTCAATCTCCCGAACACGAACATCTCTTTGCCGGCCATGACCGAAAAAGACATCAAGGATGCCGAATTTGCCGTTTCCCAAAACGTAGACTGGATCGCACTTTCCTTCGTCCGTTTTAGCCAAGACCTGATCGACCTGCAAAATGTGATCAGCCAACATTCCAAACACAAGATTCCCATCATCGCCAAAATAGAGAAGCCGGAGGCCGTCGAGAACATTGATAAAATCGTGGCCTACTGTGACGGCCTGATGGTGGCCCGCGGGGATCTAGGCGTCGAGGTACCCGCACAAGAAGTGCCTTTGATCCAAAAGCAACTGGTACTGCGCGCCAAAAAGGCACGCATTCCCGTTATTATCGCCACTCAGATGATGGAAACCATGATAACCAGCCTTACCCCGACCCGGGCCGAAGTGAACGATGTGGCCAACTCCGTTATGGACGGTGCCGATGCCGTCATGCTGTCGGGTGAGACCTCCGTTGGGAATTATCCGGTACAGGTCATTGAAAAGATGGCGAGCATTCTACAGACCGTCGAAAATTCAGAGCTTATTAAGGTGCCCCACGATCCCCCCCACATTCGTACCAAACGCTATATTACAAAATCGGTATGCTATCACGCCGCCATTATGGCCAACGAAATCAAGGCCAAGGCCATCTCGACACTTACCAATAGCGGTTATACCGCCTTTCAAATATCGTCATGGCGGCCCAGTGCACATATCCTGGTATTTACATCCAACCGCCGGATCTTGACCCAGCTGAACCTGCTCTGGGGGGTAAAGGCATTTTATTACGACCGCTACGTGACTACGGATGAGACTATTGAGGATGTCAACCGCATCGCGTATCAAAAAGGCTTTCTGGAAGTAGGGGATATGCTAATCAGCTTAGCGGCCATGCCTATCAAGGATAAAGGGATGGTGAACACCTTGCGGGTCACCGAAATCGAGAGCGGGAACTTTTAAGCCTGTTTTTAAAATCATTCCGGTCTACTTCACTACAACTTGATCCGATTGTTGGAATCTGGCGCTTGGCTTTCGTAATTTTTCTCAGGCCACCTCCTTTTCATAGGCGATGAAGTTGACGAGTTTGCCCTTGGTGTCGAAAATCGGCTCTCCCTTTAACAAACAGTTGTAAGCCGTTCCATCCTTCCTATAGTTGCGGATAACCGCTTCAAAAGGCAGTTCCTCGCGAATGGCCTTTCGTATTTCCCCGGTCGTTTTTTTACTGGTTTCGGCCCCTTGGAACATTTTAGGATTTTTACCCAAAACCTCGTCGGGCCGGTATCCGTTCATCAGGATGATGTTATGGGAAGCATGCACGATTTTTAAAGCGGTATCCGTAACGATGATTATCTGCCCTTTCGTTAGCAGCGCCTCCCTGAAGGATGCAGAATGCGACCATCCATTGACCTCGGACAACCGCTGCAATGAAACGATATCCTCATAATTACCACATAAGGTATCAAAATACAGGCCGTAGATATCCCATGCATTCAAGGGAAGACATTTGAGCTGCAATGCCTTATAAAACCGATATGCGGCATCGTCGTAAGCTTTCATCGCTGATGGTCAGGGTGCTATTTTTTTTAGGAAGCTAGATCGTCATATCGTAAAATACACATCAAAACAAGTGCAAACTTAAGAAAAATTAAGGGAAAGCGCTTCGTCCAATTGAGTACCACTGCCGGTGATACATCCGACCCGGTGTACGGATTTAATGTTATTTTAAGAGGCAAGAGCGTAAATTGACCCGGACTAACGTTATTTTTGCAGATTCTAATTTCATCAATGATAGTAGACCTGATTATCGCAATGCTCTGGAGCGTTTCTCCCTTTGGGGAGGCCAAGGTAGGCATCCCTTATGGCATCCTGAAAGGCGTAAATGTCTATCTGGTATTTGTCGGTTGTTTTTTGGCCAACGTACTGATATTTCCGATCATGATGTTCTTTCTTGAAAAAATAAACCGCTACTTTTTGCGTTGGGTCTTCTATAAAAAATCCGCCATTTTTGTAGCTCGAAGGGCAAAGACCGGTTCGGGGGCGAAAATTCAACGCTTCGGTTTTTGGGGACTTATCCTATTCGTAATGATTCCCTTACCGGGTACCGGTGTCTATGCGGGCAGTATCGCTACATATCTTTTCAAGATTGAAAAACAAAAGGCGTTTTGGGCGAACACCATCGGAATTTTTTTCTCATCTGTCATCGTCTGGTCGGCCACCCTGGCCTCTATAAAAGGGATGGCTTAGGGTAAATGTCCCCATGCCGTGAACGCTTTTGGGCTTGGGACTACGCGTTTGAACTTCGAATGGCAAATATGCTTAATGTAAATCCCGCTCCACCTTCGACCCTGAGCCCCCTACCAGAAAATCGAGATCGGCCCCTTTGTCTGCCTGCTCCACGTGGTCGATGTACATTTTGACATAGCCCCTGTCCGCCCGTGCTTCGGGTGACTTCCAGACCGCTTTCCGCTTTTGCAATTCCTCGTCCGAAACCTCGAGATGCAGTCTTCGGTTCAGGACATCGAGTTCGATAGTATCCCCATTTTGAACCAAGCCCAATGTTCCCCCAACGGTCGACTCGGGCGATATGTGCAAAACGACCGTGCCAGCGGCAGTGCCGCTCATTCGCCCGTCGGAAATACGTACCATATCGGTAATCCCTTGCCGAATCAATTTTTCGGGAAGATCCACGTTGCCCACTTCGGGCATGCCGGGATAGCCCTTGGGGCCTACCCCCTTTAAAACGATCACACTGTTTTTGTCGATATCCAGATCGGGGTGGTCGATGCGTTCGTGGTAGTCTTCCATACTTTCAAAGACCACGGCCTTGCCCCTATGCTGCATCAGTTCCCTAGAGGCCGCCGAAGGTTTGATGACTGCCCCGTTCTCGCAAAGGTTGCCTTTCAGAACCGCAATACCTGCTTCGTTTTGAAAAGGTTTTTCAAAGCATGCGATAACATCCCTATCGTAGCAGACCGCCTCGGCATAGTTATCGGTGAGATGTTTTCCGTTGACCGTGATCGTGTCCCGATGCAGGTGTTCCTTTAATTCCCGTAAGACGACCGGAAGTCCGCCTGCATAGAAGAAATCCTCCATCAGATACGTCCCCGAAGGCTTGAGATTGACCAATAGCGGAACTTTACTACCCAGAACATCAAAATCTTCCAATTTTAAGTTCACTCCTATCCTGCCTGCAATAGCGATCAGATGAATGATCAAATTCGTCGATCCGCCCACGGCCGCATTGGTTATTATAGCATTCTCGAAGGCCTTGCGGGTCAGTATCTTGGAAATTTTCAGGTCTTCCTTGACCATTTCGACGATACGTCTACCGGACAGTTGGGCGAATTGCTTTTTACGGGAATCGGCTGCCGGGATGGAAGAAAATCCAGGAAGGGTCAACCCCAGGGCCTCTACCATGGTCGCCATAGTAGAGGCCGTTCCCATGGTATTGCAATGGCCGATACTGCGTGCTATACAGGTCTCGGCCTCTGCAAAATCCGTTTGGGTATATCCTTCCAGACTACGTTTTTCCTTAATCATCCAGTTCATGGATCCGGAGCCGATATTTTCACCCCGAAACCGCCCGCTCATCATGGGGCCGCCCGGCACAACGATCGTCGGCAGATCTACGCTACAGGCGCCCATGACCGTGCTCGGGGTAGTCTTGTCACAGCCCGTCAGGAGGACGATACCATCGAGGGGGTTCGCACGAATGGATTCTTCCGTGTCCATACTCGCCAAGTTCCTGAACAGCATTGTGGTCGGACGCATCAGGGTTTCGCCCAGCGACATCACGGGGAACTCCATCGGAAAACCGCCCGCTTCGAGAATGCCTTTCTTGACCACTTCGGCAAAATCCCGTAAGTGGCCGTTACAGGGTGTAAGCTCGGACCAGGTATTGCAGATACCGATTACGGGCTTTCCCTGAAAATAATCATCGGGATACCCCTGATTGCGCAGCCACGAACGATGCACAAAACCCATTTTGTCCTGGCCCCCGAACCATTCGGTACTGCGAAGGGTTTTCTTTTTTGGCATTGGATGTAGGGATTGAATTGAAAAATATGTTGTTAGGTGTTATCGTCCAGCGGCAAACCAAATTCAAAGAATTTATTCCTCCGCCTGTGGCTCCATCTTGAAACCGTCCATAAACGCGGTGGTGTAATTGCCCGCCAAATAATCCGGATGGTCCATCAGCTGTCTGTGGAAGGGTATGGTGGTCTTGATGCCCTCGATAACGAACTCGTCCAAAGCCCGTTTCATCTTGTTGATGGCCTCTTCCCTGGTCTGGGCCGTGGTAATGAGCTTGGCAATCATGGAATCGTAGTTCGGGGGAATGCTATAGCCGCTGTATACATGGGTGTCCATACGCACCCCGTGTCCCCCGGGGATATGCAAGGTCGTTATCCTTCCTGGAGAAGGGCGGAAGTTGTTGTAGGGATCTTCCGCATTGATACGACATTCGATGGAATGTAGTTTGGGAAAGTAGTTCTTCCCGGAAATCGGCACCCCGCCCGCAACCAATATCTGCTCTCGGATCAGGTCGTAATCGATGACCTGTTCGGTAATCGGATGCTCGACCTGGATTCGGGTATTCATTTCCATAAAGTAGAAGTTGCGGTGTTTGTCGACCAAAAATTCAATGGTGCCAGCCCCTTCATATTGGATGAATTCCGCGGCCTTGACGGCTGCCTTTCCCATTTCGTCACGTAATTTGTCCGTCATAAAAGGCGAGGGGGTCTCCTCGGTCAGTTTTTGATGACGGCGCTGTATCGAGCAATCCCGTTCCGAAAGGTGGCAGGCCTTTCCATATTGATCCCCCACTATCTGTATCTCGATATGGCGTGGCTCTTCGATTAGTTTTTCCATGTACATATCGCCATTACCAAAAGCGGCGGAAGCCTCTTTGACGGCGCTTTCGAATTGGGCCTCCATATTTTCCTCTTTCATGACGGCCCGCATGCCTTTTCCCCCACCGCCGGCCGTGGCTTTTATCATGACAGGATAGCCCATTTTCTTGGCCACCTTTTTGGCATCGGCCAAATCCTTTAACAGCCCATCGGAGCCTGGCACAGTGGGCACGCCCGCTTTTTTCATGGTGGCCTTGGCCGCGGCCTTGTCGCCCATACGGTCGATATGTTCGCCCGAGGCCCCGATAAATTTTATTTCGTGCTCGGCACAGATTTTGGAAAATTTGGAGTTTTCGGACAAAAATCCGTAGCCGGGGTGTATGGCATCGGCATTGGTGATTTCGGCGGCGGCGATGATATTGGGAATCTTAAGATAGGATTCACTGCTCGCCGCGGGTCCGATACAGACCGCCTCATCGGCAAAGCGCACGTGAAGGCTCTCTTCATCGGCCTTGGAGTAGACTGCCACGGTCTTGATGCCCATCTCCTTACAGGTCCGTATGACGCGGAGCGCAATCTCGCCCCTATTCGCTATCAATATTTTTTTAAACATAACCTTTAAAGTTAAAGTTCAGACCTACTCGCCAGCAGGTTCCAAGGTTCAATACCCTATGGGGGAATTTGAGCCCGGATCTTCGGGAGGTATCCACGGTTTACAACTTAGGAAGGATCTACCAAAAACAGGGGCTGATCGAACTCTACGGGCGAGGAATCATCCACCAGTATCTTTACGACTTTGCCCGAAACCTCCGATTCGATGTCGTTGAACAGTTTCATCGCCTCGATAACGCACAGCACATCGCCTTTTTTGATAGAAGAACCCACTTCGACAAAGGGATCCTTATCGGGGGAAGGCTTTCGGTAGAACGTTCCAATAATCGGCGACTTAATAGTAATATATTTTGAGTCGTCTTCTTTTTTGTCATCTTTGGATGTTTCCTGGGAAGTCGGTCCGGTGGGTTGGGCGGGCGTTTGGCTCTGCTGCGCCATCTGTGGTTGGGCCATGGGAATCTGCTGGATGTATTTGGTTTCGTGCTCCGATTCGGGCGACCCGGTCTTGATGGTAATCTTAAGCTCGTCGGTTTCGAGCTTTACCTCTCTGGCGCCCGATTTCGCAACGAACTTGATCAGGCTTTGAATTTCTTTAATGTCCATGGAATTTAATTTTTGATTAATTATACGCCCATTTTAGATAGATAGCACCCCAGGTAAAACCTCCCCCGAACGCGGCGAAGACCAGGTTATCTCCCTTTTTAAGTTGCTTTTCGTAGTCGGACAATAGCAAAGGCAGGGTCGCCGACGTGGTATTACCGTACTGTTGGATATTCATCATAACCTTTGAACTGTCGAGACCCATACGCTGGGCCGTGGCATCTATGATACGCTTATTGGCCTGATGCGGCACCAACCATTGGACGTCGGAATGGTCTAGGTCGTTTTGCTGCATGATCCGGGCGGCGACATCGGCCATGTTCGAAACCGCGAACTTAAATACTGTTCTTCCGTCCTGATAGATAAAATGCTTCCGGTTTCTGACGGTCTCCTCGGTGGCGGGCATCAGGGAGCCTCCGGCATCCATCCCCAGGTATTGCCGCCCTTTGCCATCGGCCCTCAGGTATTCATCCTGCAGGCCTAGGCCCTCGTCGTTCGGCTCGAACAGCACGGCACCGCCGCCGTCGCCAAAAATAATGCAGGTAGTACGGTCGGTATAATCGATGATGGACGACATCTTGTCCGCCCCGATAAGGAGGACCTTTTTATACCGGCCGGACTCAATGTAGCTTGCCGCGGTCGACATGCCGAACAGAAAACTGGAACAGGCGGCCAACAGGTCGTAGGCAAAGGCATTTTCGGCCCCTATTTCGGAGGCCACGAAGGCTGCGGTCGATGCGACCAAACTGTCCGGTGTGGCGGTAGCTACCATGACCAGATCGATCTCTTTCGGGTTTACGTTCCTTTTCCGGATAAGGTCCTCAGCGGCCTTTATGCCCAGGTAAGAACTGCCTTCGCCTTCCTCAGGCTTTAAGAGGCGCCGTTCCTTGATACCGGTCCTGGTAACGATCCATTCGTCGTTGGTGTCTACCATGCTTTCGAGCATCTTGTTGGTCAGCACAAATTTTGGAACGTAACCTCCCACAGCCGTTATGGCTGCCTTTATTTTACCCATCCTCTATCCGATTTGATCTGAAATTCTTTAAAAATCCTGCTAAAAGTCGTGAAAATTAATCATTTTCCAAGAAAATCCGTCCAAAAACCGAGCGTTTTTGAGATTTAGAGCCCCCGTCCATCAGAGAGATGGCGAAGTTCACCGAACGCTGGGTAATTTACCTAAATATAGAATCTCCATGCCATTTGAACCTTTTAGGCATCGCATGTTAGAAACGATTCCATACTGGGAAGGTTAAAAAAACAAAAAGAGCCGTTTCTCTTCGCGATGAAACGGCTTTCATTTCTTTTTGAAGAAATCTTTTGGGCAGGATGTGTTGCAACATTGACGCTACACCTCGGCCTCTTCGGTCTTGTCTATCAAGACCTGCCCTCGGTAGTATAATTTACCTTCGTGCCAGTGGGCCCTGTGGTACAGGTGTATTTCACCGGTAGTGGGGTCCGTTGCCAAGGTCGGCGCGACCGCTTTGTAGTGGGTTCTTCGTTTGTCCCTTCGGGTTTTCGAAATTTTTCGCTTAGGATGTGCCATCGTATTTTATTTATCCGTTAAAAGTTTTTTAAGTTCATTCCATCGGGGATCGCTTTCCGTCCTGTTCTTTTTTGCTTCCTTGGGCTGCAGTTCTTCAAGCTTTTTCAAGGCATCGGATTGCAGGCTACCATCCAAAACCCCGGGGTGTACCCGTTTCAGGGGCACGGCCAGCACCAGCATTTCATACACATATTGCCCAATATTGACCTTGTGTTCGCCATGGGGTATGACCAAAATGTCGTCATCATCATCATTGTAGGCATCCCCGAATTTTACCACCAGTTCCAGATCGGCCGAAACCGGTTGGTCGTAGGGCTCACGGGTCAGGTCACAATCCACGTTCACAGTGCCTCTCGCGTCCAATTCGAATTCGAGCATGGTACTCATTTTTTTCAGTACGACCTTGAGGACGATATTGGCCCCGTTGAACTCATCGTACCCAAAAGACTCAAAGAACGCGTTGTCGACCCTGTATTCAAAATTGTGTTTTCCCTGCTTCAGTCCCGAGAAAGGAATGTTAAACTCCTTTTGCTTCATCATTTCAACACTAAATTAAAACCCTTGCCCATTGAATAAACAACGGCTCACCTGAAATCGTTCGTGCGGCCGTTCCTTTTCCAGCGGGTGCAAAGATACTATTATTTTCATAAAAGCCAAACAGATTCGAGGCTCCAAAAAAGCCGATGGTTCCCCCCTTGCATGTCCAAGCTTGTGTACCTTTGGTGTGCTTTCAATAGATTTATTTGCCGAAGCGGACCTAATTTCAACTGACGATCCTAATCCATGAAAAACACTAAGGATAATTTTTCAAGACAAGCGGCATTGTACCAAAAGTTCAGGCCCGGCTATCCCGAAGGCCTGATCCACACCCTTTGCGAAAGCATTCCCGAACGGAACCTTGCTTGGGATTGTGCCACCGGAAACGGGCAGGTCGCCGCGATGCTCTCCGAAAAATTCGTCAAAGTAATCGCTACGGACATTAGCGGCGAACAGCTCGGCAAGGCATCCCCAAAAGAAAATGTCGAATACAAAGTGGAGCGGGCCGAAAGGGCTTCCCTATCCGATGGATCCGTGGACCTTATCACAGTTGCGCAGGCCATCCACTGGTTCGATTTCGATGCTTTTTATAGGGAAGCCAAAAGGGTTTTAAAGAAGGATGGGATCATTGCCGTAATGGGATACTCCCTTTTGACCACGGAAAATCCCGGACTGGACGAAATCATCCGTTATTTTTATAATGACGTGGTAGGAAGCTACTGGGACGACGAGCGGAAATATATCGATGCCCGTTACACCACCATCCCATTCCCTTTTGGGGAATTTGAATGGCCGGCATTTGATATAAAATACAACTGGTCTTTGGAACAGCTCAGGGGCTATCTCTCCAGTTG
>DASSWC010000292.1:0-6369 GCA_035705395.1 Pricia sp.
GTAGCGCAGATCGAGCACGAGATCGGTAACTCCAAGGGACTTAAACCGTCCGAATACATCGTTCAACTGCTCGTCGAATTCATTGATAAAACCGTTGTAGACCAGATAGCCGATTTTGGCACCATCGATGTCAAAAACATCATTCAGAAAAATGGGGTTTTCCTGTAAGCCCTCCTGTTTGGTCAAGGTCACCGATTTCCCATTCGGCTCCGGGACGTTATCGATAATGGTCGCCATGTTCACGGTATAGGTGTCGTTTTCACCAAAGAGCAGGCCGATATAGTTGCTATCTGTCAAGGCAGTACCGTTGACGCCCGTAAAAAGGTCGCCTCTTGCGATATCCTTGTTTGAGGCATCGGAACCGGGAATGATGTAGCGTACAACACCGACAAGATCGCTACCCCCTTGAATACGTGCCAATCCGAATTCCATCCCATTGCTTTTCGTGATACCGGAAAGTGATTGGGTTAAGGCTACATAGTCATCACTGTAAAAGCTAAACCGATCTTCACTAAAAAGGAGTTGGTTGTCGAAAAATGCACCGGGGTCACCGCCCTCGGAGAGGAGAAATTCGGTGTAGGCCTCCGAGCCCGCTGGGGAATTTGGAAAGCGGTCATCCGCCAAGTTTTCCACTTCGGCCTGCCAGAAATACCAGAAGTTCATGGCCTTCCACATAAAATCCTGTACCTGCACGCCGGCATCCGGATCGGGGTCTACCGTATCATCGATGTAGACATCATCTTCGGGAGCACAGGAAAAATGTAGGAAAAGGGATAGGATTAATGTGGCCCTGAGGTATTTGGTCATAGCTATTTTTTGGATGATGGGATATGTTTTCAGGATGAAGGGCTATTCCCGTTTAGGGTACAACGCAAAAAAAGCCATCTTATTTTTTGATCGAACTAAAATGTTCCATACCGAATCAGCAATCGCACTGGGATTGATTTGGTCCTATCTCAAAGCGATTTTACAAAGCATCATCCCAAGCTTAATAGGATAGCTTTATATCCAACGGCTTGTCCAAATACATATTATCCTTTATCGGGGTAAACATTTGTGAACCTGTAAAAGCGTTGGCGGGCATCTGGACCGCAAAATAGGCCTTTGCCGTCATCATCCCCGTTATTTCTTGGATGGCGCGGGCGAGTAAGGGCTCGTTAGGATCGCCTAATACGCCTAGGTTATCCATATCTTCCTCCAGCACGATATCGGGGGCCAAACCCTCTGTGTAGTCAAAAAAACCGTCCGCATTTTCATTTCTTCCCACCAAAGGCTGAATGGCCCAAAGATTATTGGGATTGATTTCATCTTCCCGGGCCGGATCGTAAACCCATGGTCCGTTCGGACTTTCCGGGTCATCGACGAAAGTGAGCGAGAATTCATTTTTACCTGTCGTTGTTTCCCCAATTTGCACCACATCAACGTAAGGTGCCAGGCCGTTGATCACCAACTCACTGGCGGAGGCCGAACTATTCGTGGTTAATATGTAGACTTGTGACAAGTTGAGCGTGTTTATCGGAGTACCTGCCTGGGTGGTATTGGCAAAATTATCGACCAACTGATTTTCGCCCAACAGCGATTGTATTTTGGAGTTCCATCGTTGTTTAATGAAAAGTTCGGTAGTATCCGTCGTATAGACCATACTCGAAAGAAGTCGTGCCGAATTTACGGATCCTCCGGGATTATAGCGCAGGTCCAATACCAAATCGGTTACCCCACCGTCTTTGAAGCGGCCGAACGCAGCGTTGAGGTCTTCGTCGTATTCATTGAGGAACGCATTGTACATAAGGTATCCAATTTTTGAACTCCCCACCTCCAGAATGGTATCCAGGAGAATCGGGTTTTCGGCAAAATTGGGTATTTTGGTAAGGGCTACCTCCTTGCCATTATCGGTAATTGTAGTTTCGGTTACGTCGGCCATATTCAAGGTATAGGTAGCGTTCTCCCCAAACAACAGATCAATGTAATTGTTGACTGTTAGGGTTTGCCCGTCGACCCCTGTAAAGGCATCGCCCCTGGCAATATCTTTTGTAGAAGCGTCGGAATTGGGGACTATATATCTGACATACCCGAATATTTGCTCGCTATTGGAAAATTGTACCAGCCCGAATTCCAACCCGTTACTTCTTGAAATACCGGCTAGGGACTGGGTCAATTCCACATAGTCTTCGGAATAAAAACTGAAACGATCCCCAACGTAGCGCAGTTGATTGTCGAAAAAATCCGCCGGATTGTCTTCAGAGGCCAAAAAAGCAATGTAGTCGGGGTCTTGTATGCCATCGAATTTATCATCCGCCAAGTTGGGCACGTCTTGCTGCCAGAAGTACCAAAAGTTCATCGCCTGCCACATAAAGTCCTTTACCGGATAATCGGCAGCCGTTTCGGCCGGTTCTTCGGTCTCGGGATCCCCCGTTTCAGGTGCTACCTCGGGAACGATATTGTCGTCGTTGGAGCAGCGGGTCAAAAATAGGGCCAAAGCCAGGAACAGCAGAAAATACTTCGGATACTTTTTCATAGCGGGATATATTTTGGATAAGAGGTTAACAGAAACCAAGCCACCGAATCAATTACCGTTCCAAAGGAAAGCGGATAATCGAAAGGGAGGCTTTCGAATGCATAATATACGAATCCATTTCGTATATGGTTTCCCAAAATACTTACATTAGGAGGAATTACAAACATATTTGTAACAAAAATCATTGTACTTCGTCTTCCTTGTGTAGACCGGTAAAGATAGGACATCAAAAAGCAACGAGTCGAAACCTAAAAATGCAACAAACGGAATTTTTGAATATTGTAATGCCCTTTAAGGACAAGCTCTATCGGCTCGCCAAGCGTTTGCTGGTCTCACAGGAAGAGGCGGAGGACGCCACCCAGGAAATTCTGATGAAACTGTGGTCGAAAAAGATGTCGATGGAAAAATACAACAGCGTAGAGGCCTTTGCGATGACCATGACCAAGAATTTTTGCCTCGACCGTTTGAAGTCCCGACAGGCGGGCAACTTAAAATTGGTGCACAGCAATTATACGGACCATGACAGTTCTTTACAAGACAAACTGGAAGCTACCGATAGCGTATCCTGGGTACAGAAAATTATGGAAGAACTGCCCGAACAGCAAAAAATGGTACTGCAATTGCGGGATGTGGAGCAGTATGAGTATGACGAGATATCGGAAATGCTCGAAATGAATCCTACCGCGGTACGGGTGGCCCTGTCCCGGGCACGAAAAACCGTGCGGGAAGAATTGATAAAAAAACACAACTATGGAATCGCATAAAATTGAACAATTACTGAAAAAATATTTCGAGGCGACCACCACGGTCTCCGAGGAAAAGGCTTTGCGGACCTATTTTTCCCAAGATAAAGTAGCGGAGCATTTAGAGCGGTACACCCCGATGTTCCGGTATTTTTCCGATGCAAAGGAAGAAGAATTTAACAAAAAAGTACGGTTGGCGCCCGATGTGCGGGTATTGAAAAGACCCTGGATGGGTTGGGTTGCCGCCGCGGCCGTGGTGCTATTATCGGTCGGTGTCTATTTTAACCTGGACACATTCTCATCGGCTGGACAACTCCCATCGGACGGATCGCTCTCTGCGACCGAATCCCTAGAGGAAGAGTATACCCAGGAAGAAATTGCCTCGGCCCAAGAAGCCCTGTCCCTTCTTGCCATTAATTTTAACAAGGGTACAGAGCAGCTGTCGTACCTGCAAGAATTCGAGAAGAATACCGACCGGTTTTTAATCGGGGAGTGATGGCGACCGTTTTCGGTAGATACACTACGGCGGGCAGTAACGAAAAAAAATAATTTGTAATCAATACCTATAATGTTTCCACAAGTAAATAAATCCAAAGCTATGAAAAAGACGATAATAGTAACGCTACTGGCCTTTTTGCCCCTACTTACCTTCGGGCAGGATATTTTTGACAAGTATGAGGACAGTGATCAGGTCACCTTTGTGGCCATGCAGCCCAAAATGTTCCAGATGCTCGGTAAGATGAGCGTCAGTTCCGACGATCCGGAAGCCCAGGAATTTTTCAATCTGGTCAATTCCATCACCAGTTTTAAGGTCATTACTACCGAAAGTCCCGATATTTCAAAGGATATCGACCGCTGGGTCTCCACCCGCCTTAAAAGTTCCGCCTATGAGGAGCTGATGCGGGTCAAGGATGGTGGTTCCAACGTCAAGTTCTATGTCAAGGAAGGCAAGGATGCCGACCATGTCAAGGAATTACTCATGTTCGTAACCGGCCTAAAGGAAGCCAATATCGAGGTGGATGGAAGAAATCTCGAAACGGTCCTGCTGTCCCTTACCGGGGATATCAACCTGCAGGACATCGGCACACTGACCGAAAAAATGGATCTGCCGGGCGGCGAACAGTTGGAGAAGGCCGGAAACGGTGAAAAGTAAAGGGTAAACGGCGGTAGTTACAGAAAACATAGAAATCATCAATATTCATCAATCAATAAGCAATCTTAAAACGAACAGTCATGAAAAAATTAAATGTAGTTCTCAGCTTGGCACTTTTGCCCCTTTTCGGATTTTCCCAATCCGTTTTCGATAAATATGACGACATGGATCAGGTCGGGTCGATAACCATAAACCAAAGTATGATCCGTCTCGCAGGGAATATCGCGGCTTTCGATGAAAGCGACCAAGAGGCGCAGGATTTCGCCGATATTGCAAAAAGTCTGGAAGGTATTAAAGTCTTTATCACGGAAGACCCGGATATTTCTGAAGATATGGGGGAGACCGTAAAGAAGTATTTGAAATCCTCCACCCTCGAAGAACTGATGCAGGTAAAGGACAAGGATGCTACCGTAAAATTTTACGTAAAGCAGGGAAAAGATGAAGACCATGTCAGTGAACTGTTGCTGTTCGTGTCGGATATCGAAAATCCCAAAATCGGTATCAAGAACCGGAAGTTCGAAAGCGTACTGGTTTCCATGACAGGGGATATCGACCTGACCAAAATCGGTGCCCTGACCCATAAAATGGGATTGCCCGAAGAGTTGAACGAAGCGGGGAGATAGTTTTCGCTTCGTGTCGATGCAAAAAGTAAGGGGTGGACGATAGCTTTTGAGCACTAGCAAATTACCTTTTAAAAAAATCTTAAAAATACCTATATGAAAACGATGAAATCAATTGCATACGGAATGCTTCTTCTCTTGCTGGTTGCTTGCAGTTCGACCCAGAGCCTTCAGGAGTACTATGTCGATAGCTCCGAAAATCCCAACTTTTTGTCCGTGGATCTTCCGGTAAGCCTTCTGAATATGGAAAAAGTCGATCTGACAACGGAGCAACGAAGCGCGCTGGAATCCCTTCGCAAACTCAATTTGCTGGCCTTCAAGAAAACGGCGGGGAACACAGCGGAATTCCAATCGGAAAAAGCCAAGGTCAAGGCCATCTTAAAGAATGGCAAGTTCACGGAGCTGATGAAAATGAACACCAGCTATGGCAGGGCCACCATTACCTATCTGGGCGACGACGATGCCATCGACGAAGTGGTCATCTACGGCGATAGCGACGATAAGGGCTTTATGCTGGTCCGCATATTGGGCGATAACATGAACCCGGCCCACATGGTCCAGTTTTTGCAAGCCCTCGATAAGTCGGATTACAATGGTGAAGGCCTTGCGCAATTCGGGGAATTCTTAAAGGGCTGAAGTTGTATCGTTGCGCGCCAAGAAGTCTTAAAATCGGCTGATCCGGCATAAACAGCAGGGCTGGATCTTACCCTCTCGGCTGCGCTATCTCGGGGTGACAAGTTTGTGATTTTCTACTCCTTCCCGTTTTGTTTTTCGGCGTGAATCGTAAGGTCGTTCTTTCCGAAATCCAACGTGCGAATGGGGAACGGAATGTTGAAATCCTTCTCGTCGAAGTGCTTTTTAATCAATTTGACCGCTTGATGCCTGGCATGATGTTCCTGTTTAAAGCCCGTAACATCGGTCCAAAAGCGAACCATGAAGTTGATGGAGCTGTCACCGAACTCGGTAAAGAAAAATTCGACCCCTTCCCCGCTCTTTTGCTCGAAATTTTCGCTGATGACCTTGACGGTAAGGTCTTCGACTTCTTGTAGGTTACTTTCATATCCCACCCCACACTTAACGGTAATACGGCTCCTATCCGTTTGGGAGTAGTTGGTGAACGGCTCCTCGACAAATTTCGAGTTGGGTATTATGGTCAGGTTGTTCTCGGGGGTCCTCACAATGATGTTGCGCAGGGTTATTTCCTCAACGACCCCAGATGTGTCGCCGTTTTTTATAGAATCGTTGATCTTAATGTGAGGCATAAACGAGAGCAAAAATCCCCCGACCGTATTGCTTAAGGTGCCCTGTAGGGCTAGGCCGATGGCCAGACCAAGGACC
>DASSWC010000293.1:0-15031 GCA_035705395.1 Pricia sp.
GACGGACTGATTCGTTTTTCCGTCGGTATTGAAGAACCCGAGGATTTGATGGAGGATATCGAACAGGCATTGGAGTATGTTAAAAGCACGCTCGATCTGACCCTGGAATAAATCGAAAAAATTTAATTATTTACCTGTAAAACAGTACGTTACGATTTATGTTTTAAACCTGTGGTCGAAGCTACCGCAGTGGTAACCAGGCTACAACCCAACTATGAAATGAAACTCGATATACTCGTATTCGGATCCCACCCCGATGACGCCGAACTGGGCGCAGGGGGGACCATAGCCAAGGAAATCGCCCATGGAAAAAAGATCGGTATCGTCGACCTTACCCGTGGAGAGCTCGGTACCCGGGGCTCCGCCGAAATTCGTGACAAGGAGGCGGCGGCATCCGCAAAAATTTTGGGGCTAGGCATACGTGAAAACCTGGGGTTTGCCGATGGTTTTTTCGTAAACGATAAGGAACATCAGTTGGGCGTCATCCGTATGCTGCGTAAGTACCGGCCCGATACGGTGCTTTGCAATGCCGTCGACGACCGGCATATCGACCATGCGAAAGGCAGTAAGCTGGTCAGCGATGCCTGTTATTTAAGCGGCTTGGTAAAAATCGTGACCCAAATGGACGGCGGGGATAAACATCAAGAAGCTTGGAGGCCCCAACACGTGTACCACTTCATCCAATGGAAAAATATCGAGCCGGATTTCGTGGTCGATGTTTCCGGATTTATAGAAAAGAAGACCGAGGCGATATTGGCCTATACCTCCCAATTCCACGACCCAAAAAGCAAGGAACCCGAAACGCCGATCAGCAGCAAGAATTTTTTGGACAGCGTTAGGTACCGTGCCCGGGATCTAGGAAGATTGGTAGGCGTGGAATACGGCGAAGGCTTTACCGTAGAGCGGCTCATTGCCGTTGACCGTTTAAACGACTTAAAATAAGGTTTTCGACGCGCCGGACCTTTTCGATAGTAGCCGGTGACACCCGCCAAAGACTACCCCGTCCGCTGGTACGACGTTCTCGCCTTGGGCAGGGTAAAATGAAACGTGCTGCCTTTTCGCAATAGGCTCTCCAGCCAAATGGTACCCCCGTTCTTTTCGACCATTTCCTTGCAAAGCGACAGCCCCAGCCCGGTGCCTTTTTCATTATTGGTCCCATACGTGGTATGGTTGGCGTTTATGGCGAATATTTTTTCGATGGTCATTTCGTCCATACCAATACCGGAATCCCGAATGGAAATTTGCCAATCTTTACTTTTCTCCTGGGCCATAATGGTCACCATTCCGTTAGCGGGGGTAAATTTTAGGGCGTTGCTGATGAGGTTTCGCATGATAATATCGAGTTGGTCGCTGTCGGACCATACCATCATGTTCGCGGAAATATGGCTGACCAGTTTTATAGATTTGCTTTTGGCGGTTTCGGATAGAAGCTGGAAGTTATCGTTCACTACCGACCGTAGGGCCACTACGGAAGGCTTGGTAACGGCCCCGTTCATTTGGGTATGACCCCATGAGAGCAGGTTGTTTAAGGTAAAGGAAATATGGTCGAGATCATGGTACAGCTTGGGAATATGTTCCATAAATTCATTTTGTTCGATATCACCATCCTTAAAAAGCTTCAGTAGACCTTGAAAGGCGCCAATGGGTCCGCGTAGGTCGTGCCCGATGATCGAGAATAGCTTGTCCTTCGTCCGGTTGATTTCCCGGAGCTCGAGCTCGCTTTTTTCCAGGTCCACGGTTTTACGCTGCAGGGCGATGTTAAGTTGTTTCTGTATGCGTTCGCTTCTCCGCATCAAGAAGCTAATCCCGATAAAGATTAAAAGTATGGCCAACGAGGCGTACACATAATTTCGTTGTTGGCCCATTTGCTTCTCGTTTTCCTCGATCAGGTGCTCTTTTTGTTCTTCATGCTCCATTCTGGCCTTGTACAGGGTAAGGCTCTTTTTGTTCTCGTTGCGCATTAGGGTATCGGACAGGTTTTGATAAAGCTCGTGATATTTGAGCGCAGCGGCGAAGTCTTTTTTGTTCTGGTTGACCTTATAGAGGGTCTTGGCACACTTTTGTTGGCCTTCCAAGAACCGAATCCTATCGGAGATTTCAAACGCCTTGAGCGCATAATGTTCCGATAGGCTATCTTTTTTAAGACCGAAATAGGCTTCGGCCATTCCGTTGAGCAGATCGATCTTTGCCCTATCGTCGTCGAGCCTTTCATGCAATATTTGACTTTGATGGTACCAATACAGCGCCCAGTCAAACTTGTTTTCCTTCAAATATACTTTCCCCTTGATTTCATACGCATAGGCGAGCCAGTCCAGAATACCATGTTTTTCAAAAATCGAAATACTGCTATTGGCGTTGTATATGGCATAGTCCAGTTTACCCATCTCGGCATATAGCGAGGCCATATTGCTCATGGTTTCGGCGGAATACACCTCGTTGCCGATGTCTTCATTGATTTTTTTGACCTTGCTATAGAATTCAAGGGCCTGCGCGTAGTCCTTTTGGGAGGTGTATAGGCTGGCGATGTTTTCGTTCATAATCGATAACATCAACGAATCACCGTATTCCGTGGCCATATCGATACCCTCGAGATAGCCGGTCAGTGCTTGGGCATAATCGCCTTTATAGCTGTATTCCCCGGCTAGGCTGTTCTTCGCCCTTAGGGTCAATGTCCTGTTCTTGGCGGACTTGCCCAAGGAGAGGGCATTTTGATAGTAGCGTATGCTCTTATCGGTGGCACCCTGGTCGGAATAGTAATCCCCAAGACCTAGCAAGGCTTGATTTTCACCCATCCTATAATCGGCCGATCTACTCAGTGTTAAGGCTTCTTCCGCTAATTGCAGCAAACTATCGTTGCTGTAAAAACGAAGTTCCCTTCCCAAGGCGTTCAGCAGGTCGATATAGGAGGTGTCCGTGGGGCTGAACCCCGATTTTGATTGCTGTGTTTTGATTTCCTGCAACAAGCTATCCTTGGCGCTCTTTTGGGCATAGTTTGGGATGTGGAAAAATAATAGGATGCCAAATAGAAGTAGAGGCTTCTTCCATAGGGGACTAGGCGTCAAAAAGTTGGTTTTGACCATGGATATTTTGGGCACAAATTATGATCCTCGAAATTAACCGATTAGGTGAGTTATCGCCAATTAATGTTGTGAAACGTAGAATTCTGTGTGTTTTGACTTGATAGGGATGCAGTTCATCGGATTTTTGGGAATAAAAAAGCCTTGTTGATAAAAACAAGGCTTTTTTTGGGTGGAAGACCGGTTTCGAACCGGCGACCTCTTGAACCACAATCAAGCGCTCTAACCAGCTGAGCTACAACCACCATATGAATACTTCTGCCGCACAGAAATCGGGGTTTCCATTTCTTCCCGGCCCGTTCGGAAAACGGATTCTTTGCCGTTCCGAATTTTCGGGACGCATGCAGATAAGAGGCGCAAAGTTAAAAGTTTTTGGGGAATCTTTAAAATAAAAGAAATCTTATTTGCTTGCCTTGTCCACAACCACCCGTTGATTGCGATTGGCCACTTCCCAGGCGGTATGGAATATCAAACGGGTTCGATTTTCCAAAAGGTCATAATTGATCTTATCGACGGTATCGCCAGGTTTGTGGTAGTCGGCATGGGTTCCGTTGAAATAAAAGATGATGGGAATGTTATTTTTGGCAAAATTGTAATGATCACTGCGATAGTAAAAGCGGTTCGGATCGTTTTCGTCGTTGTACTTATAGTCCAATTCGATGTTGGTATACTTGTCGTTCACCGCCTCCGAAAGTTCATGAAGATCGGTGCTCAATTTGTCGGAGCCGATTAGGTAGATGTAGTTACGGTCGCCTTCGCGCTTGGGGTCGATCCGACCGATCATGTCGATGTTGAGGTTGGCGACCGTATTTTCCAATGGAAAAATCGGGTCGATGTCCGTATAGTAGCGGGATCCCAACAGGCCTTTTTCCTCTCCCGTGACGTGAAGAAAAACGATGGATCTTTTGGGGCCTTTTCCGGCTTCTACCGCTTTCTTAAAAGCCTCGGCAATTTCCAACATGGCTACCGTCCCGGAGCCGTCGTCATCGGCCCCGTTATTGATCTGTCCATCAGGAGTAATCCCGATATGGTCCAAATGCGAGGAAATGACCAAATATTCATTTGGTTTTTCAGAACCTTCGATCAGTGCCACAACATTTTCGGAGTCCACTTTTTCGTTTTTACTTTGTATAGAAATGCTAATGTTGACCGGCAAGGCTTTTGGGGAATTTTCCGTTTGTATTTCAGGGAGTATGGACGTTGCCATTTCGGCATCGATAAAGAAATTGGCAAAATCGTTCTCATTGTCATTTAATAGTTCCATCCGGCCACTATCGTTGTTTTTCATGCGATCGAATCGGTCCTTGAAGCGGCCATAGTTGTCCTCGTCGAAATAGAATACCGCCGAGGCACCTTTGCTGGAGGCCAGTTCCATACGCTTTCCGATGGATTCGGACATGTTGCTCCACACCGATGCCTCGTCGGATCCGGACAACGTGTACGAGCCATCCTCGTTTTTGGGTTCTCCAGCTTTGATCAAGATCGGTTTTCCCTTGACATCCAATCCTTCATAATCGGAGTAGTCGCCTTCTTCTATCCCATATCCGACATAGACGATGGAGTCGTAGGTACCTTCAGCCTTGGAAAAGGTCAGCAAGCTTTCCCCCAAAGTGTATTCCGTTCCGTTTACGGTCACGGAACCCTTGGGCAGATTGCTGATCTCCAAAGGAACTTTTTGAAAATAATCCCCGTTTTCCTTGGCGGCGGGTATGCCAAGCTCTTTATATTGGGCCCGAAGATATTCCACTGCCTTTTTTTGGCCGGCCTCTCCAGTTTCCCGGCCCTCGAACTCATCGGAGGCATAGATGTACAAATGTTCCTTCAGTTCGGATTCCGAAATCGTTTCCGCAAAGGTAGTCGGATCAACGGCCTTGGGGGCGCTGGTAGTGTTGGGAGCCCCGTTTACTGCCGGTTGTGAGGAATTACACGATAGGGCCAGTCCAAGGGCCAAGAATACTAGGTTTTTCATTTTAAAATGCTTAAAAAAGTGCTTTCAAATTGATCCAAGCAAAGTGCATGAATCATACCAATCTCTAAAAATCGGTCAAAAATAGGGAAAATAAAAATAGGGTTGGTCTTCGCCCGTTTTCCGTTTCACGCTTGGCATAGTGCGTGTATAACTGCTTGTCCAAATTTGGGGGAATGAACCCGAAGAACCGGTCAATATAGTCCCAAAGTGAGGTAACATAGGATTGCGTAGTTGACGATTTTCCACTTATTTTTGTGACTCTGAATCCTATAAACAAATAGTATGCAATTCGAATGGAAAGGGGTAATGCCCGCGGTAACGACAAAATTTAAGGATAACGATACCCTGGACCTAGATATGTTCGGGAAAAACATAACGGCCCAGGTCGAGGCCGGGGTGCACGGCATTGTCCTTGGAGGGTCTTTGGGAGAGGCCAGCACGTTGTCTTCGGATGAAAAAGCGGTATTGATCAAGGAGACGGTGGCCCTGGTGGACGGAAAAATTCCCGTGGTAATGACCATTGCCGAGCAGGCCACTAGGGTCGCGATCGCCGAGGTGGAAAAAGCGCAAAAAAGCGGTGCCGACGCCTTGATGATATTGCCTCCCATGCGCTACAAATCGACGGATTACGAGACGGTCGCCTATTTTAAGGAAATCGCAAAAAGCACCGATTTGCCGGTCATGATCTACAACAACCCCGTTGATTACAAAATAGAAGTGACGGTCGATATGTTCGAGGAACTGTTGGAACTTGAAAACATCCGGGCGGTTAAGGAGTCCACTCGTGACATTATCAATATTGGGAGGTTGCAAAACCGCTTTGGCGACCGGCTCAAGGTCTTGACCGGAGTGGATCCCCTGGCCTTGGAAAGTTTGCTTATCGGTGCGGATGGATGGGTGGCCGGTCTGGTCTGCGCCTTTCCCGCCGAGACCGTTGCCATCTATGAATTGGCCAAAGCGGGATACGCCAAGGAAGCTACGGCCATCTATAGGTGGTTCTTACCGTTGTTGGAGTTGGATATCAGTCCGCAATTGGTACAGAATATCAAACTGGCCGAGGTCGCCACGGGCATTGGTACCGAAAATGTCAGGAAACCACGGCTGTCCCTTTACGGCGAGGAACGGAAACGGGTCCTAAAAATAATCGATACTTCGCTGAAGACCCGGCCTACCTTGCCCGATTATACCAATTTGGCGTCACGGTCTTAAGTCCGTCTTAACACCGATTCTCCTCCGCTTCCCTTACTTTAGCGAAGAATATGAAAAACAAGTACCCATGATTACCGGAAAAAACTATATTGGAAATGAGCGATCGGCCAAAGGCAGTGCTACCTATTCCACTTTTGATCCTAAATTGAACCTAAAAACGGAGTGGACCTTCCACGAAGCGACTCCGGAGGAAATCGACGCGGCAGTTACCAAGGCGCACGATGCCTTTCAGATGTATAAAACCTTTTCCGGGGAGCAAAAAGCAGCATTCCTGACCGCCATTGCGGAGGAGATCGAAGCCCTGGGCGATCCACTGGTCGAGGTTTATATGAAGGAATCCGGTTTGCCCGAAGGCCGGGCCAAGGGCGAGCGCGGACGGACCATGGGGCAGATGCGGGCCTTCGCCTCTTTGCTCAGGGAGGGGTCTTGGGTAGAGGCGACCATCGATACGGCACAGCCAGATCGCGAACCGATGCCGAAACTGGACATCCGTAAAATGTTGGTACCGATCGGTCCGATTGCCGTGTTCGGGGCCAGTAATTTTCCCTTTGCCTTTTCTACTGCAGGGGGCGACACCGCCAGTGCCTTGGCCGCCGGGTGTCCGGTCATCGTCAAGAGCCATCCCATGCACGCCGGAACAGGTGAACTGATCGCATCGGCCGTAATCAAGGCGGCGGAACGGACGGGCATGCCCGATGGCGTATTTTCCAACCTGAACAGCAGCGGTATCGAGGTAGGCGAGCGGTTGGTCGTACATCCAAAAATAAAGGGAGTGGGCTTTACGGGAAGTTTTAAAGGAGGGATGGCCCTTTACAGATTGGCAGGTGATCGCAAGGAACCTATCCCCGTGTTCGCCGAGATGGGCAGTATCAATCCCGTTGTCGCCCTACCATCGTCGGTATCGGAAAAAGGGGAGGACTGGGCCCGGCAGTATGCGGGTTCTATCATGCTCGGTGCGGGACAGTTCTGTACCAATCCCGGATTGATCCTGGGGATAAAAAGTACCTCGTTGGATAACTTTATTGCCAGCTTGGGAAAGGAAATCGAAAAGTTGGAACCGACCTGTATGCTCCACCCAAACATCCACGACAGATTTGAAGCGGGAAAAGTAGAACTTTCCAAGCAAGGCGGCACCAATGTAGTGGCCGCCTACGATTCAGAGGTCGCGCCCAACGTGGCCCGGCAGAAAGTGCTCACGGTCAATGGATCGAATTTTTTAAAGAACCCGAAATTGCACGAGGAGGTTTTCGGACCCTTTTCCGTTGTAGTACGCTGCGCCGATGCGGGGGAATTGGAAAAGGTGCTTCACGGGCTAATGGGCCAGCTGACGGGGACCATCCTTGGCAACACCGAAGAGATTAAAAAATATGACAAGGTCGTCGATGCCCTGCAAGGTCGGGTAGGGCGCATCATTTTTAACGGGGTACCAACAGGCGTTGAGGTATGTCATGCGATGCAACATGGGGGACCTTTTCCCGCATCCACCGATAGCCGTTTTACCTCCGTGGGCACATCCGCGATTAGAAGATGGGTACGACCGGTATCGTTTCAGAACTGGCCGGCAGCCTCGTTGCCGGATGCGTTGCGGAATGATAATCCGTTAGATATTTCCCGTATCGTCGATGGCGAACATACCGATGCGAAAATTTGATCAAGCCGATGTCCCGCAACACCTTTGTCTGCATCGACGCCCATACCGCCGGAAACCCGGTCAGGGTAGTGGCGGAAGGCGGCCCCAGCTTACAGGGCGCCAATATGAGCGAAAAAAGACAGCATTTTTCGAGGGAATACGATTGGATCCGAAAGGGCCTGATGTTCGAACCTAGGGGCCATGATATGATGAGCGGCAGTATTTTCTATCCGCCGTCGGACCCCCAAAACGATTTCGGCATCCTTTTCATAGAGACCAGCGGTTGCCTGCCCATGTGCGGGCACGGCACTATTGGGTCCATTACCATCGGTATCGAAGAGGGACTGCTGCAACCTAAGATACCGGGAAAGATCCGGATGGAAGCCCCTGCGGGATTGGTTTATATCGAATACGGGCAAACGGGTAAAAAAGTGGATTGGGTCAGGCTGATCAATGTGAAATCGTACTTGGCGGCCGAGGGACTGACCGTTGAAAGTTCCGATCTTGGGGAACTGGTCTTCGATGTCGCTTACGGCGGCAATTTCTATGCTATTTTGGACGTGCAACGGAATTTCTCCGGCATCAACGATTTTTCCGCCGGTAAACTCGTACATTTTAGCCAGGAAATCCGGGAAAAGATCAACCGGAAATACCCCGATCGGTTTATCCATCCCGAAGACGCCACCATTCGTGATGTCAGTCATTTGATGTGGTCGGGCAAAACCATTTCCCCGATCGCCACGGCGCGCAATGCCGTTTTTTACGGCGACAAGGCCATCGACCGATCTCCCTGTGGTACGGGCACTTCCGCGCGTATGGCACAATGGCACGCGAAAGGAAAACTAAAACAGGGCGACCAATTTATCCATGAAAGTTATATCGGCTCCCAATTTATTGGCAGGGTAGAAGGGGAGTCCATTTTGGCGGGAATGCCCGCAATCGTTCCCAGTATCCAGGGCTGGGCCAAGGTGTTTGGCTACAACACGATCATTATCGACGACGACGATCCCTATGCCCACGGATTTCAGGTAATTTGAAGAGTTGAAAATGGCTAATTTTGAAAATTGACCTATATTGAAAAACATCATTATCATCGGGGGCGGCATCGTCGGCTTGAGTTCCGCCTATTTTTTGCAAAAAGAGGGACATCAGGTCACGGTCATCGACCAATCGGATATTACCTCTGGGGCATCCTTTGTCAATGCGGGCTACATCACCCCAAGCCATATCATACCCATGGCCTCCCCAGGAAAAATCGCACAGGGTATCCGATGGATGTTCAATTCCTCGAGTCCCTTTTACATCAAGCCCAGATGGGACATGGATTTTTTCAAATGGAGCTGGTACTTCCATAAATCCTCGACCGAGGCGAAGGTGGACAAGGCCATTCCTGTTATCAAGGATATAAACATTCTTAGCCGTGGTCTTTTTGAGGATATGAAGACTTCGGGGGATATGGGGGATTTCCATCTCGAACGCAAGGGACTCTTGATGATCTACAAGACGGAGAAGGCTTTCGAGCACGAAATGAAAGTGGCGGAAAAGGCCCGTTTTCTGGGCCTAGAAGTTTCGAAGCTTGATGCAGCCCAATTGGCTGCCCTTGAGCCGGGAATACAGATTGACGCCCAGGGTGCCATTCACTACGCATGTGATGGGCATACCTCGCCCACCGAACTGATGCCCAAATTGTTGCACTATCTGCAAGGTGCCGGTGTAACCATACGGGCGCACGAGGAGGTGCTCGACCTATCGCCGTCCATCGGAAAAATCAACCAGGTGGTGACCTCGAAGGGAAAATATACCGCTGACGAAATCGTGATGGCCGCCGGTTCGTGGAGCGGCATACTATCCAAGAAATTGAACATCAAACTCCCCCTACAGGCGGGAAAGGGCTATCGTATCAACGTACCGCGCCCGACCGGGATTACCATGCCCGCCATTTTGATGGAAGCCAGTATGGCCGTCACCCCGATGCGTGATTTTACCCGTTTTGCCGGTACGATGGAGTTCTCGGGCATCAACTCCAAAATCAGAAGGGAAAGGGTGTTGGCCATTGCCAATGGTGCAAAAAGGTACTATCCCGAACTGGAAATCACCCCCGCGGAAATCGCGGATGCCGAAGCGGGATTACGTCCCGTCTCCCCCGACGGCCTTCCCTACATCGGGCGGTCAAAGACAATCAAAAACCTGACCTTCGCCACCGGCCATGCCATGATGGGATGGAGCCTCGGTCCGGCCACCGGAAAACTGGTATCGGAAATCATCGACGACAAAAAGCTTTCTATGGATATTTCGGCTTTTGCGCCGGACAGGAGGTTTTAATTTTAGTTTTCACTTCAAAGTATTTCATCACTCCCGATGGGGATTCGTCTATGGGTTACTTCTTCATATTCTTAAACAATTGTTTAAACGAGGGCTTGTTCGGCCTAGGATGATTAATTTTGGAAGCCTATGGAAGATTACAAGGAAAAAGTACTGAAGGTTTGCAACGAATCTTCCAGGAACACGCTGATGGAGACCCTACAAATCGAGTACATCGATGTGGGGACCGACTATTTGATGGGTAAAATGCCGGTGAATTCCAAAGTCCACCAACCGGACGGCGTACTGCATGGGGGCGCCACCGTGGCCCTGGCGGAAAGTGTCGGTAGTATGGCCTCCTATATTTTTCTCGATGCGCAAAAGTTTGCGATCCGTGGCATTGAAATTTCGGCCAACCATGTCAAGAGCGTCCGCAACGGGGAAATTTTTGCCAAGGCGATGCTGTTGCACAAAGGCCGCACCACCCAGTTGTGGGAGATCAGGGTTACCGATACCGATGCCAAGCTTATTTCCGTTTGCAAGCTGACTACGATCGCGCTTCTGAAAAAATAAACTAGCCTCCCCAAAAATAAATTGCCGTTGGATTTTTTTGAAAAGATAGCCGACCATTACCGGAAAAACCTTCCCTTTGTTGCGTATAGAAAACCTGGGGAAACCCTTGTCAAGGCTATTATGCAGTCCCACGACCGACTGCAGCATCTGAAAAACTTCTCCGGTACCGGTTTTGTTTTTGCGCCCTTTAGCGCCGACCGGCCGACCATTTTATTGACTCCGGATGAAATTTTGGAGCTTAATGATCCGGGGCCGACCCAAAACCCCGATCCGGCCAAACAGGTATCGGGAAACACATCCTCCACAAATGCAAAAGCGTCTCACCTCGCTTTGGTGGAAAAGGGAATCGCCAAAATAGCGAAAGGCGATTTGCAAAAGGTCGTGCTTTCCCGACGCCTTGAAATTGATTCGACCGCTTATCCCCTTGATCTGTTCCAAAAGCTTTTGGCCCGTTACCCCAATGCATTTTGCTATTTTTGGTACCATCCCAAGGTGGGACTATGGGTAGGGGCGACCCCGGAGATATTGCTGCGGCTGCGAAACCGGCATTTGACGACGATGTCCCTTGCCGGAACGCAAGCCTATACCGGAACGGAAAGTCCAATATGGGGTTATAAGGAGCTTGAAGAGCAGGAGTTGGTGACGGACTACATTTTCGATGTCCTCAAAGACCAGGTTTCCTCGCTCCAACGCGGTAGCACCGAATCTGTACGCGCAGGAAATCTGCTGCATTTACGCACCCGAATCTCGGGACATATCAAAGGGAAAAGCTTGGAATCTGTAGTAAAAGTTTTACACCCGACTCCCGCCGTATGCGGTATGCCCCAGAAAAAAGCCCGAAAATTCATAGTAAAAAACGAAAAGTACGACCGTGAATTTTATACGGGTTTCTTAGGCGAACTCAACTTCAAATCTGAAAAACGAAGGAGTACCGATACTAAAAATCAAGAAAATCAAGTGTACCGTTCCATTGCCGAAACCACCACCCTCTACGTCAACCTGCGCTGTATGCAACTGAAGGATGACAAAGCCTATATCTATGTGGGCGGGGGTATCACCAAAGATTCCGATGCCGAAAAGGAATGGGAAGAAACGGTCGCGAAAAGTAACACGATGTTGCGAATATTGGGGTAAATTTATAGCGGAAATAACGCCTTAGCACGCTACATCGGCCTTCGCTCACCTACCCTTAACCCGTCGCTTTACCCAAGTCAGGGCATTCTCAAACTCGATAAAAAACTTCATCGGCTTTTTGTAGAACATTTTTTCGATGTTGAAGTTGTGCATGTCGATTTCCTTGACGGAGACGATGGCAAAAGCCTTTAGGTTTTCGAGCTGACGCAAATAGGTATAGGTGATGGGATCTACGGCATAGGCGTTTTTGCGCAGGCTGATAATACCGAAGTTTTTATCGCGGAAGTGGATTTCGGAGATACCGATGACCTGATAGGCCGTTTCCAGGGTCTGGGTCGCATCTTCGTCGAACACTGTTACCATGTAGTTTTCGTATACCTGTATTTTTCCGATTTCCAACTCATACTCCCGAACGATTATTTTTCTTTTTGGGCGTTCCACTTTCATGTGCGTAAATTATAGTGTTCTCTATGTTCTCAAAACGAAAGTAGTGGTAAGCATTTGTTTCATACCAATTTTTAGATTAAAGACCTAAATATCGTTTGTAATGCATTGAGTGGGAACCGGCTTTGCAACGCTTGCCACAATTTCGGTCCGGACCATCAAAAAAGGAAGCCAAATCGGACGGCTCCCTTTCCTTGAAATTTCAATACTTAGATTCCGAAACTTGTGTCCTATTTATGGACCGGTCTTTATCCTTATTCCGTTTTAGAGGATGCTTCCGCTTTTTGAATGTCGATGGTCAGCTCCTCTTTTTTCTCATCGAGATCCATGTTGATGGTGTCCCCTTCTTCGAGTTTGGAGTTTACGATTTCCTCGGCCAGCGCATCCTCTATATATTTTTGGATGGCCCGCTTCAGGGGTCGTGCCCCGTATTCCTTGTCGAAGCCTTTTTCGGCGATGTAATCCTTGGCCTTGGCGGTCAGTTGAAGGTCGTACCCGATATCCTTGATCCGTAGGAAAAGTTTATCGAGCTCGATATCGATGATTTTGTGGATGTCTTCCCGTTCGAGGGAATTGAATACGACCACATCGTCGATACGGTTCAGGAACTCCGGTGCAAAAGCCTTTTTCAGGGCCCCTTCGATAACACTTTTCTGATGGGTGTCTTCTTGGGCTTTCATCGCAGCGGTACCGAAGCCGACACCTTGGCCGAAATCCTTCAGCTTGCGCGCCCCGATGTTCGAGGTCATGATGATGATGGAATTGCGGAAGTCGATTTTCCTGCCCAGGCTATCGGTGAGATAGCCGTCGTCAAGCACCTGCAACAACATGTTGAAGACATCGGGATGGGCTTTCTCCACCTCGTCAAGCAGGATGACGGAATAGGGCTTGCGGCGCACCTTTTCTGTCAATTGCCCGCCCTCTTCATAGCCGACATACCCCGGGGGGGCACCGACCAACCGCGAGATGGCGAATTTTTCCATATACTCGCTCATGTCGATTCGTATCAGGGCATCCTCCGAGTCGAACAGCTCCTTGGCCAGTACCTTCGCCAATTGGGTCTTGCCGACCCCGGTCTGTCCCAAAAATATAAAAGATCCGATGGGCTTGTTGGGATCTTTGAGTCCCGCCCGGTTTCTCTGGATGGCCTTGGCCACCTTGGCAACGGCCTCGTCCTGCCCGATCACGTTGGCCTTTATCAGGTTTGGCAGTTCGGCCAGTTTGTTGCTTTCGGTCTGTGCGATCCGGTTCACGGGAATGCCGCTCATCATGGAAACGACATCGGCTACATTGTCCTCGGTCACTGTTTCCTTATGCTGTTTACTTTCCTCTTCCCATTGTTCCTGTGCGGAGGCGAGGTCTTTTTCAAGCCGCTTTTCGTCGTCGCGCAATTTCGCGGCCTCTTCGTATTTCTGCTTTTTGACTACGGAATTCTTGAGCTCCCGCACGTCGTCCAGCTGCTTTTCGAGTTCCAGGATCTGCTTGGGCACGTCCATATTCACGATATGTACCCGCGAACCGGCCTCATCGAGGGCGTCAATGGCCTTGTCGGGGAGGAACCGGTCCGTCATATACCGGTTCGTCAGTTTGACGCAGGCGAGGATGGCCTCATGGGTATATTCGACATTGTGGTGGTCCTCATATTTCTGTTTGATGTTTTGGAGGATTTCGATGGTTTCCTCGACCGTCGTAGGTTCTACGATCACCTTTTGGAAACGGCGCTCCAAGGCCCCGTCCTTTTCGATATATTGTCGGTATTCATCCAGCGTGGTCGCGCCGATACATTGGATTTCGCCGCGCGCCAGGGCAGGTTTGAACATGTTCGAGGCGTCAAGGCTTCCCGTAGCGCCACCGGCACCGACTATGGTATGTATCTCGTCAATAAACAGGATGACATCGTTGTTTTTTTCCAGCTCGTTCATTACAGCTTTCATCCGCTCTTCGAACTGGCCCCGATATTTGGTGCCCGCTACCAAGGATGCCAGATCCAACGTGACCACCCGTTTGTTGTAGAGGATGCGGGACACTTTTTTGTTGATAATCCGAAGGGCGAGCCCCTCTGCGATGGCACTTTTACCCACCCCGGGTTCCCCGATCAAGAGGGGATTGTTCTTTTTGCGCCGGCTGAGGATCTGGGAAACGCGTTCGATTTCCTTTTCACGGCCAACGACCGGATCCAACCGGTTTTCCTCGGCCAACTGGGTCAGGTCCCGTCCGAAATTGTCCAGTACCGGGGTCTTGGATTTCTTGTTTCCTTTCTGGCCGGTGGAGGATCCGAAGGTGCCTTCCTTACTGTCATTGTCGCCACTGTCACTGGGAAAGGATTCCGCAGTGGGGGCATCGATAATATTGTCGTCGCTTGTGATCATAAGCTTGAATTGTTCCTTGACCCCGTCGTAGTCCACTTTCAGCTTGTGCAGCAGTTTGGTGGTAGGGTCGTTTTCGTTTCTCAGGATGCAGAGCAACAGGTGCGCGGTGTTTATCGAGGAACTTTGGAAGAGTTTGGCCTCTAAAAACGTGGTTTTCAGGGCACGCTCCGCCTGCCGGGTCAAGTGCAGGTTCTTTTTGTCCTTTTGTATCGTATGGGTGTTGGGATTGGAGGGGCTGAGGATTTCAACCTTGCGCCGCAGGTGGTCCAAATCCACTTCCAGGGCATCCAAAATACTGATAGCCTTCCCGTTTCCGTCCCTCAAG
>DASSWC010000294.1:0-3749 GCA_035705395.1 Pricia sp.
GTTGTATACAATACTATAGGCCGCAAGAATAAGCTATCTAATTCTGTGATAACAATTTGTATGGAAAATAAAAAAATTATACTGATCTGTTGCGGGATATTGCTATTGGCCGTAGTGATTACCTCCTTTATCTTTTTGACCGAACCCACGGCCAAAAGTGAGGGAGCGAGTAAAGAAACCGCCATGTTGGTCGAGGTAATTCCCGTCGAAAAGGGAGATTTTAGACCTGTTATCACCGCTACTGGTACCGTGAGGGCGGTCGATGATGTGGTGCTGAGCCCCTTGGTGGGCGGGCAGATCATCCGCCGGGATGCCTCCTTCACGCCCGGGGGTACCGTTGAAAAAGGCCAGGTGCTGCTACAGATCGACCCTGCCGATTACCGAAATACCCTGGAGCTACGGCTAAGTGAACTGCAACAGTCGCAGACGGACCTGAATATGGAAATGGGCCGGCAGCAGGTCGCAGAACAGGACCTGTCGCTAATCGGGGGCGATTCGCTATCCGACGCGGAAAAGCAACTGGTGCTTCGCAAGCCCCAATTGGAAGCCGTCAAAGCCAATGTAAAGGCGACGAAGGCCTCCGTCGACCAAGCCCAGCTCAACTTGGCCCGGACGACCATCCGCGCCCCGTTCGACGCGCAGATCCTCGAACAGAACGTTACCGTAGGTTCCCAGGTTTCCCCGGGGAACAACCTGGGCCGGTTGGTCGGTACGGAGGCCTATTGGGTCGAAATGACGGTTCCCGTAAGCCAATTGCGTTGGTTGGCATTTCCCGGGAACAATGGTGATAAAGGTTCTCCCGTAGAACTCCGAAGCCGTTCTGCCTGGAAACCGGGCGAAACGCGAACGGGCTATCTGTACAACCGGGTAGGGGCGCTCGATACCCAGACCCGGCTGGCGCGCGTTCTTGTAAAGGTGGCGGATCCCTTGGCGCGAACCCCGGAAAACGAAGGACAGCCCCCGTTCATCATAGGTGGTTTTGTGGAGGCCAGAATACAGGCCGAGCCGGTCGAAAATGTGGTCCGCCTGAACCGGGATTATGTTCGTAGGAACAATACGGTCTGGGTGATGGAGGATAACAAATTGCAGGTGCGCGAGGTCGAAATCGTACTCTCCGACTCCGAAAATGCCTATATCAGTTCAGGGTTGGACGATAACGATAAGGTGGTGACCACCAATCTCAGTACCGTGGCCGACGGGGTCGGATTGCGGACCGAAGACGAAGGGCAAACCACGGAAGCCGAAGGGGGGCCGCCGGCGATGGAATCGGAGATGGATAGTACCCAAAAGGTAAATTGAGATGAAGGAGGAAAACGAAAAAAACGAAGCACCCCGAAAGGAAGGCGTTATTGGCTACATGGCGCGTAGCTCGGTAGCGGCCAATCTGATGATGATCGTATTACTGGCAGCGGGCATCTACACTATTTTCAACATCCAAAAGGAAGTCTTTCCCGAATTTCAGCTCGACTTTGTAAACGTGAACGTAGTCTACCCGGGGTCGAGTCCAGCAGAGGTAGAACAGGGCATTCTCTTGCCCGTGGAGGAGGCAATACGCAATGTAGACGGTATAAAGGAAATCGTCTCCACCGCCAACGAGGGGTCCGGCGAAGTCGTAATAGAACTGGTGGCCGGCACCAATCGCATGAAGGCCTTTCAGGAAATTGATCAGGAGGTCAACCGCATCCGTACCTTTCCCGATGATATCGAACAGCCCGAGGTCACCCTGCAATCTCGAAGGCGTGACGTAATGGAAGTAAGCCTATATGGCGATGTAGATGTGTGGACCCTGCGCAAACTGGCGGAACGCTTGCGCAATGTACTTTTGAGCAATCCGGAAATTACACAGGTCGAATTCGGCAACGTGCCCGATTATATGACCCATATCGAAATTTCAACGCATAACCTGAGGAAATACGGGCTGACGCTGGGCCAGGTGGCGGACATTATCGCCCAGAGCAGCGAAGACGTGCCGGCAGGGGCGGTGGAGACCCAGACCGGAGAAATCCTGCTCCGTATGCAGGAACGCAAGCAGTGGGCAGAGGAGTTTAGCAAGATTACCATTATCAATTCCGCTTCCGGGGCCGCCGTCACCCTCGGGGATATCGCCACCGTTCGTGACGGTTTCGAAGAGGTGGGCTTCTTCGGGGAGTTCAATGGTGTCAAGAACATTGGCCTCAATATTTACCGCGTGGGCGAGCAATCGCCCATGGAAATAGAAGATAAGGTCAAGGAGGTGATGGCAGACTTTCAACTGCCGCAGGGGGTGGAATGGCGTATAGATAGCAATAAGGCGGAGGATTTTCGCGAGCGGCTTTCCCTATTGACTGAAAATGGGCTTCTGGCCATCGTGATCGTACTGATCATCCTGACGCTTTTCCTCGAATACCGCCTGGCCTTCTGGGTCATGATGGGCATGGCCATTTCCTTTATCGGGGGAATGATTTTTTTGCCGATGATCGGGGTGAGCGTCAATATGATATCCATGTTCGGTTTTTTGGTGGTATTAGGCATTGTGGTCGACGATGCCATCGTGGTGGGCGAGAACGTCTACGAATATCGACAAAAAGGCTATAGCGCTATGGATGCAGCTATAAAAGGAACCAAGGACGTGTCGATGCCGGTATCCTTCAGTATCATTACCACCATCATCGCCTTTGTGCCCCTACTCTTTATGCCCGGTGAAAATGGGAAGTTCTGGTGGCCGCTGCCCGTCGTCGTCATCGTAATCCTTGCCGTTTCATTGCTCGAGGCGCTGTTTATTTTGCCGGCCCATTTGGGCCATTTGAAAAAAGAGGCGAAAAAATCGAAACCGCTGCAATTTATCGAAAAATACCAACAGAAATTTGCCCGGGGCTTTGATTATGTCATCAATAACTATTATCGCCAGTTTCTGGATAAATGCCTGGAATTCCGTTATATCAGCCTTACCGCCGCTGCGGCGCTGTTGCTGGTCGTGGGCGGTTTCGCGATAAGCGACCACATGGGCATGATCATGATGCCCGAAGTGGCCGCCGAGGAAATCGAGGCCGGGATCATGCTGCCCGTAGGTACGACCCCGGAACAGGGAGCGGACGTGGCCAGAAGGGTTACCGAAGCGACCGAAAAAATGTTCGAGGAACACGACTTGTACAAAGTGGCCGAGGGAATCAAGACCAATGTGCGCGGACAAAGCTTTGTGGATGTTGAAATCGTCATGCGACCGCCTGACCAGCGGGATATGTCCGCTGGCGAGGTCATCGCCCTATGGCGTGACAACATCGGCGATATCAAGGGGGTCGACCAGATCACTTTCGAGGCCGAACGCGGCCCGGGGGGGTTCGCACAGGACATCAGCGTCGACCTCAGCCATTCCGACATCGCGGTGTTGGAAAGGGCCAGTAAGGCCTTCTTGGAGCGGATGGAAGCTTTTGAGAACACCCGCGACGTCAACGACAATTATAATAAGGGCAAAATGCAGTACGACTTTAAGCTGCTGCCCGAAGGACGCAATCTGGGTCTCACTAGCAACGAGGTAGGCCGCCAGGTGCGCGATGCGTTTTTTGGCGCCCTGGCCATGCGACAATTGCGCGGCACCAATGAAATCGAGGTACGGGTAAAGCTCCCCTATGAGGAAAGGAAGGACATCGAGAATCTGGAAGATTTTGTCATACGAACGCCAGGCGGGGTGGAGGTGCCTCTGTTCGATGTAGTCAAGGTAGAACAGCGGGAAGCCTTTACCACCATCAACCGCCGCAACGGTCGGCGCATCG
>DASSWC010000295.1:0-3996 GCA_035705395.1 Pricia sp.
CCACGCGATGGAATACCTTCTGCACGCCCAAGGCTTCCAGGGCATCGGGAATAAAGTCGAACTTGCCTTTGGACACGCCCCCGCTTAATAGCAGCACATCGTGTTCCGCCATGGCTTTTTGGAGTTCCTTTTCAATAATTTCGCGATCGTCGTCCAGATGTAGGTGGTTGGGGGCGATGTTGGACTTTTCCAGCGCCGCGGCCAATGAGAGCGTATTCGATTTGCGTAGCTGATGGAGTAGGGGCGTTTCGGAAACCTCGACCAGTTCGTTGCCCGTAGAAATAACGCAAACCTTAGGCAGTCTTTTGACCGCAACCTCGGTCTTGCCTACCGAGGCAAGGACACCGATGACGGAAGGGGTTATTTTTGTGCCTTTTTCCAGCACCACCACCCCCACTTTTGTGTCGCTGCCCCGGGTATGTATGTTTTGACCCTTTTTTTGGGGGGCGGAAATCGTGGCCCATCCATTTTCGATGTGGGTTTCCTCGTACATGACAATCGTATCCGCGTTTTTTGGTAACACGGCCCCGGTCATGATCTCAAAACAGTTTTCTTCGGTGGAAAGCGTCTTTTGCGCCCGCCCCGCATTAAGGGTTCCTTCGATTTTAAAGCGTTCGATTCCCTTTTCGACGGCGGAGAATCGGATGGCAATTCCATCCTTGGTAGCACGGTTAAACGGGGGAAAATCCCTATCGGCCCTGACATGCTCGGCCAAAATACGTCCGGTACTTTGCATTAGGGCAATGGTCTCGGTACCCAAGCGCATCGGATGGGCCAAGACTTTTTGATAGGCTTCCTCAAAAGAAATCATGTCGCGGTTTTGAAAATTTGACGGCCATTGCTATGGCTACATCCAACGCCGGATGTCCCCTTATTGCTTGGCCTTCCGCCTTCGCCACAACCAGCTCCCCACAAAATAGGCAACGAGCGCGATCAAGAAGTACTTGAAATACGAAGTGGGTTCACCGGGGCCATGCACGGTAGTAAAGATCCGGTCCCAACGCGGGCGCCAATTGAAGACGCCCTGATTGAAATTATCCACGCTGAACCAGATGAAAATAGGGGTGCCTACAATGTGGTTCTCGGGCACGTAACCCCAGGCGCGGCTATCTTCGGAGTGATCGCGGTTGTCGCCCATCATCCAATAGTAATCCTGCTTAAAGGTATAGGTATCCGTTACCTCTCCGTTCAGTTTGATCTGGTTTCCCGAAATACTGATGGTGTTGCCCTCGTAATCCCGGATTATTTTTTTGTAGAGGGGCAGCACTTCAAGGTTAAGGTCCACCGTTTTTCCCTTTTCGGGGATGTAAAGAGGTCCCATCTGGTCATAGTTCCAGGGATAATCGGGGTCCTGGGGAAAATTATTTCTGCCCTGTATTCCCTTCGTATCGACCTGTCGTACAAGGGAATCGATGGAGGCATCCCCGTTCAATTGCTCGACCATTTCATCGGTAAGGGGGGCCCTTCGTGCCCTGGGGGTTTCCTCGACCAGGCCCAGGCCCTGGTTTCGTATTACGTCGATGGGTATGCCGTCGGCCTTGGTGTACAAAGCCACTTTGCCGCCGTCGATCCTTTGGGTACCGATTAGGTATTCCCTTACGGCGTTGAACTGGGACTGGCTAAGGGGATTGGAAATGTATTTTCTTTCGAAATCCACCACCCCGACTTTCTGCAGCAGTTTGGACGAAACGCCTTTATTGGCATAGATGGTGTAGTCGTACTGGGGTTTTGCCCTATAGGGAAGCTCCAACTGCTCGCCGTCGATATATACGTACCCGTCGATTACGGAAAGGGAATCCCCCGGTACCCCCACACAGCGTTTGACATAATTGGATTTTTTGTCGATGGGCTTGTCCACGCCCGCCTCTTTTCGAAAAAACTGGCGTACCGTATCCGCCGGCCAACTGAAAACGACGATGTCGTTGCGTTCGACCTCGGTAAAACCCGGAAGCCGGAAGTAGGGAAGCTGTGGCCACTTTAAATAGGATTTGACGCCAAGTATGGGAAGGGTGTCATGGACCATGGGCGCTGCGATGGTGGTCATAGGAGTCCTGGCCCCGTAGTGGAACTTGCTGACAAACAACAGGTCGCCCACCCTAAGTGTCCGTTCAAGTGAAGGGGTGGGAATCACATAGGGCTGAATGAAATAGGTATGCACCAAGGTGGCGGCTATTGCGGCAAAGGCGATGGAGCTGACCCATTCCCCGGTGGCGGTTTTTGAATGCAGGTCACGGTTCTCGATATATTGTACGTCGAGGGCATAATTTACATAGTAGATATAGAATCCCAGGGTCAGCATAACCAGCCAGGTTTCCCCCAAGCGATTGCGGCCGAAACTGCGAATGGTCTCGATCCAGATGATCGGAAACATCAAAAGGTTGATGATAGGGATGAAAAGAAGCACCGTCCACCAGGTAGGCCGGTTGATAATTTTCATCAGTACGATGGCGTTGTAAACAGGTATTGCCGCCTCCCAGGCCTTTCTACCGGCCTTTTGGTATAATTTCCAGGTGCCAAAAAAATGGATGACCTGTACGAAGAGAATGAATATGATCCATTGTGTTGCGTCCATCAAATACTAATTGTTGTGTTATTGGTCCATTGTTATTTGGGTTCAAGTTTACCCAAGTAAATACATTGCTTTCGCTGTTTGATCTTGATGCTATCCGGGCGGTTCCGGGTTCTCTTTCAAGCCCAGCACATCTTTCATGGTGAACACCCCGGTCTTGTCCTGTATCCACTCCGCTGCGATGACGGCACCGAGGGCGAAGCCTTCCCGATTGTGGGCGGTGTGCTTTATTTCAAGGGTGTCGATCTCGCTTTTGTAATCGACGCTATGGGTGCCGGGCGTATTGCCGATTCTTTTGGAGGTAACGGGAATCGTATGGCCTCCGGTTTCCCGTAAAACGTTGGAATCCCCCGCCATTTCGGAACTTCGCGAGCCGTCGGAATCACCTGTCGTTTCGGATTTCCCTGTCGTTGTGGAATCCCCTGCCATTTCGGACTTCCCTATAATTTCGGAACTTCGCGACCCGTCGGAGTCCCTCAACTCCCATCCCTTATAATTACTGTTTTGCATAATACCCTCGGCCAAGGTAATCGCCGTTCCGCTGGGGGCATCCAATTTTTGGGTATGGTGTATTTCCTCCATTGTAACCCGATATTGATTCAAACTGCGCATCATTCGTGCCAAATGAATGTTCAGTTCGAAAAAAACGTTGACACCTAAACTAAAGTTGGAGGCATGGATAAACGCCCCCTTTTCCTTCTCGCACAGGGCACTGGCATCGTCGTATTTGTCCAACCATCCGGTGGTACCGCATATTACCGGTACGCCATGCCGTAAGCAGCCGCTAATATTATCGAATGCGGCATCGGGCATGCTGAAGTCGATGGCGACATCCATTTGGGAATAATCGATGTCCCCGGAATCCACATCGATTTTGGCCACGATAGTATGGCCTCTGTTTTGGGCGATCTGTTCGATCATCTTTCCCATTTTTCCGTATCCGAAGAGTGCGATGTTCAATGTAATACGTTTAAAATTTAACCACTACCGCCATGCCGTAATTCGGCCGGTTCGTTATGGGATCGACATCCAGAAAGGGTTGCATATCAAAGCTCAGGTCCTCGTCGACGTTGAACTGTTTCAAATGGGCGTCGACATTGGCATCCACAATGTTAAGGGCGTAGAGGCCTATAGAAACCAGCAGCAACAGATCTCGATCCCTCTGGTAACGCTCCTGTTGGCTTTGCAGGTCGTCCAGTCCTTGATCGGGGCCGACCCCATCACCGTTCAGATCGTAGAATTCATCATCGATAAACCCCGCACGCCTTCTTTTGAATGCGGTTCGAAAACGGTGATAGGCGTTGTCGTTCCACGTATAGGCATAAATCGCGGTACCGATGGCGCCCCATACGATCGGGACTTTCCAATAGCGTTTGTTGTAAATCTGTCCCAATCCCGGAAAAACGGCAGAGTAGAAGGCCGCCTTG
>DASSWC010000296.1:0-3924 GCA_035705395.1 Pricia sp.
AGGACGAAAAAGTAATGCCCAGTCCCTTTCGATCCTTTCCGGTCTTCGTGGTAATCAATATGACACCGTTACCAGCCCGCGATCCATAAAGTGCCGCGGCCGAGGCCCCTTTTAGTACGGTCATCGATTCAATATCGGCAGGATTGATGTCTCCCAATCCGTTACCCATATCCGAAGAAGGGTTAAAATAAAGATTGCTATCCGAACCGGTAAAGTTGTCCAATGGAACGCCGTCGACCACGATCAGCGGTTGGTTGTCACCTGTAAGGGAATTGCTGCCCCTCAACACAATTTTCGAAGAACCCGCGGGGCCATTGCTACCACGAATTACCTGAAGACCAGAAACCTTGCCGGTCATTGCATTTACCAAGTTGGTTTCCCGAGCCTCTAAAAGATCGCCACCTTGGATTTCCTGAACGGCGTAACCAAGTGCCTTTCTCTCCTTTTTGATTCCCAAAGCGGTAACAACGACCTCATCCAGTTGACTGGTATCTTCTGTCAAAGTTACGTTAAGCGTGGTCTGATCGTCTACCAAAATCTCTTTGGCCGCAAACCCCAAGGAAGAAAAAATCAAGGTGGCGCCCTCGGAAACATCGATGGAATAGTTTCCGTCAAAATCCGAGGAAGTTCCGTTGGTAGTTCCCTTTTCAACAACGTTTACGGCCGGTAAAGGCATTCCCGAGTCATCCGTAACCGTTCCCGATACGGTACTCTGCTGTGCCAAAACACTTTGAAAACATAATAGCGGCAAAATCATCAAGACATGATTGAATCGTTTGGTCATGTTCATAAGAGTTATTTATTAGAGTTAAGAATTAGTTAAAAAACGCGTGCAATATACAATTTAAAATATTATGTCATACATACTTTAATTCAATATGTTTGATATCCTAAAGCAAGGTTTAATATGGATTTATGTTGTGTTTCGTAGTCACGGCTTCATGTTCCGATACAGAAATTCCAGAACCTATTGCTGCCCGTCTATAACTATGTGTATTTGGCGGAGCCTTTGCAGAAGGCGATTGGCTAAAATAGGGCAGGAGCCCTGCACGATCCAATGCCTGTACGGCAGTAGCCAATTGTGCTTTGGTCATGGTGCCATGGGGGAATCGGCTTGGGCCCATATCGAGTCCGAACCACCGCATAAAACTTTTCCCGGCCCCGTTGAACCCGGCGAGTTTGTCCAGTGTTTCCACAAAAAATACGGCCTTGGCCTGAAGTGCCTTGGCTTCCCCCTCCTTTCCCTTTTTGAACAGCGAGATAATTTCATAATAGAGGGGAGCCAAGTGGTTATAGGTGCTGCCGACCCACCCGGTCGCCCCCAGCGGTAAACTTTTTAGCAACATTTCGTCGACCCCGAATAGAATATCATGCGATCCATTATTGAAGTGCAGACATTTCGAAAAGTCCGTAAAATTGGCCTGTGTGTACTTGATACCGGCAAAGTTGGGAATCTCCTTGGAGGCCCTTTCCAAGAAATCGATCATATCGAATTCGATGCCCGTATGCACCGGAATGTGATAGTAATAAAAAGGGATATTGGGCGCGCTAGTCGCGATTTCGCTACAGTAGAACAAAAGGCTCTCCAAAGATTTGGGCTTGTAGTAATAAGGGGCCAAAGCACCGATGGCATCGACCATTTCGGCGCAGTGGACGGCAAGTTCCTTTGCTTCCCTTAAACTGGTGTGCCCTACATGGTTTACGAGAAGAAAATCACCGGGTCTTTCTTTAGCCCACGCCTCGGTAATTTGTTTGCGTTCTTTTGTGCTTAGAGAAACAAAATCACCGGTAGACCCGTTCATAAAGGCTCCGGCCACCTTGTTGGATTTTAGGAATTTCCCATAGGAATGAATGACTTCAAGGTTTAGGGAACCATTTTGAAGCATGGGCGCATAGGTGGCCGCTATCAATTTTTTCATAATTATGTATTATGTATAACATAAGCAAAGAAAGGATAAATTTCCGGACTTTTCAAATCCTTGGATCAAAAAGTGTTCAGGACCCTATCCTAACCTTTCACAAAATCAAGGATTCTAGCCTTGGAATTAAATACTTATCTTGTGCTTTGGAAAAACATGCACACGTAAATCGATGCCCCACCATACCCTTCAAACCACCATCGAAAAGACCTTGGGCGAATCCCTTCCCGATACGGCCTGTAGGCAATTCGATGCCATGGCTTTTGAAAAGTCCTTCGACAAAAAACAACTTCTAGTGGAACCCGGAAGGGCTTGCAATTACCAGTATTTCATTTTGGAAGGGGCATGTTACTCCTATTATATCAACGAAAAAGGCGACAAAAACGCCGTTCAGTTCGCCATTGAAAATTACTGGATTACCGATGCGGCCAGTTATTTTGCCGGACAACCTTCGGTTTCTACCATCGAAACCTTGGAACCCACTCGTTTATTGGTGCTCAGCAGGCAAAATTTCGAACTGCTTTGCAAAACCCATCCGTTGTGGGACCGGTATTTTCGAATTTTACTCCAAACCACCCTTGCACATTTGCATTACCGAATCGTTAACACCACCAGCGAAAACGCCGAACACCGCTACCGCGAATTTTCAAGGCTATACCCGCATTTTATCCAGCGTATCCCGCAATACCTCATTGCATCCTACCTCGGCATCAAACCGCAATCGTTGAGCAGGATCCGAAAGGAAATTGCGCATAAGGGATAGAAAATAAAATCCCGAAATCTTTTTCTAATTGAACTGATTTAAACTTTTCGCGTTTAAGCGAAAATCGGTCAATAAAAATTCCAGTTCTTTCTTAACCTATGTGAACGAAAACCAGTATCTTATAGCTGATATTTGTACTGTTAAACTTAAAAAGACAAAAACTATGAACACTTCAAAAACAAAGTGGGAACTCGATCCTACGCACAGCGAACTGACCTTTAAGGTAAAACATCTGATGATTTCCAATGTAAAAGGAGAATTTCGGAAATTTAACGCCACCATTGAAAGTGACGGCGAAGATTTCAGCAACGCGCAAGTTTCTGCCGTGATCGATGCCGGTTCCATTGATACCAATAATCCTGACCGCGACAAACATTTACGCAGCGCCGATTTTTTCGATGCCGGACAGCATGACCAAATTACCTTTAAAAGCACCGAACTGAGCAAACTTGACGAGGACAATTACCGCTTAAAAGGATTACTCGGAATGAAAGGCGTGAAAAAAGAAGTGGTGTTGGACACCGATTTCGGCGGGTTTATGAAAGACCCTTACGGCAATGAAAAAGTAGGTTTTTCCATCAACGGAAAACTCAACCGCAAGGATTGGGGCCTCAATTGGAACGCCGCGCTCGAAACAGGTGGTGTTATGGTTAGCGAGGAGGTCCGATTGAACGGGGAACTGCAATTTGTGAAACAAACTTAAGAACAATACGGAGCACGACACCAGAGAAAAGGCCCGGATTATTCAATAGGGTAAATTGAAGCTAAAAATAAACTATAATGAAAACACATCACAAGGGAATCCACCACATCACATCGCTGGCGGGAGATGCACAGCGAAACGCCGATTTTTATGTCAAAGGATTGGGTATGCGTTTGGTCAAGAAATCCGTCAACCAAGATGACCCCGGCACGTACCATCTTTTCTACGGCAACGCAGATGGGGATCCCGGCTCTGGGCTCACTTTCTTCCCTTGGCCGATGGCCGTGCAGGGCAAGCCCGGCGTGGGGGAAGCGGTATCCGTTGGCCTGGCCGTACCATCGGGCGCTATGGAATTTTGGGCGGTACACCTCGCCGAAGCGGGAATTGATTTCGAGGGGCCTGAAGAACGTTATGGCAAATCGGTCTTGCGGTTTAAAGATCCCGATTTGATGCAGCTTGAACTGGTTTTTGATGAAAAAGTAGATGCTTTGCCCGCCTGGTCAAAAGGCAGTATTCCCGAAGAATATGGAATCCGCGGA
>DASSWC010000297.1:0-6039 GCA_035705395.1 Pricia sp.
GTAAAGCATGGTCAATAGATGATATGGAGGTCATTACCCTGCTTAGTAGGGCAGACCGTGCCTTGGGTCGATTGGACATGTACTCGGAATATGTGAACATCGACCTTTTCATTTCCATGCATATTGCCAAAGAGGCTACCCAATCCTCAAAAATAGAGGGTACAAAGACCAATATGGAAGATGCCTTCTTGGATAGGGAAGATGTAGCGTCGGAAAAAAGGGATGACTGGGAAGAGGTGCAAAATTATATCTCCGCAATGAACGAAGCCGTTCATCTACTTCATACCTTACCTTTTTCATCCCGTCTTATCAAACAGACCCATAAAATTTTGATGCAGGGGGTGCGTGGCCAACACAAAACTCCTGGCGAGTACCGCACAAGTCAGAATTGGATAGGTGGGGCGGCCTTGAGCGATGCCGTTTTTATTCCACCATCGCATACGAGCGTAAACGAATTGATGTCAGATCTGGAAAAATTTGCCAATGACGGTTTAGATACGTTGCCCGATCTATTGAAAATTGCCCTGATCCATTACCAATTTGAGACCGTGCATCCCTTTTTAGATGGCAACGGGCGTGTAGGAAGGCTACTTATTACGTTGTACCTGGTCAGCAAGGGCATCTTAAAAAGACCTATTCTATATCTATCCGATTTTTTTGAGCGCAACAAACAGTTGTATTATGATAACCTGATGCGGGTAAGAACCAACAACGACCTATCGCAATGGTTTAAATTTTTCCTTACCGGTATTTTGGAGACGTCTAAAAAGGGAACGGAAACCTTTGATGGCATATTACAATTGCAAAAATCTTTGGATGAACGTATAAAGTCCTTAAAAAGTAGGAGCGGGGATGCACGAAAGGTCATAGACCATTTATTTCAACGCCCTATCGTTGACGCTTCAAAAGTGGCCCAAATTATAGAAAAAAGACCTGCAACGGCCTACAAGCTTATTGAATCTCTGGAAAAATTGGATATTATCAAGGAAATAACAGGCGCGCAGCGAGGCAAACTGTATTCGTTCGAAGCCTATTTAAAACTCTTTGAAGTCGGGGTCGTACGGAAACCAAAATAAATAAAATATGGCAGGTATACATACCGAACTTACATTTGAAGAAGCCATTGAAGCATCCTTAGTAGAAAATGGGGGATATGTGAAAGGAGCATCCAAAGATTTTGATGCACAACTCGCATTGTTCCCGTCCTACATTATTTCCTTCCTTAAAGATACCCAACCGAAGCAATGGGAAAAACTCTCGAACATCCATAAAGAAAACATCGACGAAAAAGTAGTCCAGCGCATCGCAAGGGAACTGGACCTAAGAGGTTGTTTGGATGTATGCCGCAACGGATTTACCGATTACGGGGTCAAGTTCAAAATGGCCTACATTAAACCGGAAACAAGCCTCAATGAAGATGATGAACGACTGTACAAAAAGAACCATCTAAGCGTTACAAGACAGCTGTATTACGAGCGAAACGGGAATAACTCCCTGGATATGGTCTTAGGCCTTAACGGCCTTCCCATAGCCACCATAGAGTTGAAAAATCAATTCTCAGGTCAAAACGTGGGCCATGCCCAAAAGCAATACGTGTATGACCGTGAGCCCAACGAACCGATTTTCGCTTTCAAAAAAAGAGCATTGGTCCATTTTGCGGTAGATACCGATGAATGTTATATGACCACCAAACTATCAGGAAAAGCTACCCGGTATCTCCCCTTTAATTTGGGACAGAACAATGGGGCGGGAAATCCTATTAATAAAAAGGGATATCGAACGGCATACCTATGGGATGAACTGCCGGATGGCAGACCGGGAGTTTGGACGAAAGATAGTTTTCTTGACATCATTGGCAAGTTCCTGCATCTAAAAGCGGAAGAATTTGAGCTCAATGGCATAAGCAAGGTAAAGGAAACCTTGATTTTCCCCCGGTACCATCAACTGGATGTCGTTCGAAAACTAACTACGGATGCAAAGTCAAAGGGAGCGGGTACCAATTATCTGATCCAGCATTCGGCGGGTTCGGGAAAATCGAATTCCATTGCCTGGTTGTCCTACCGATTGTCCAGTCTGCATACCGTGGAAAACGAGCGGATATTTGATTCCGTAATCGTGATAACCGATCGAAAAGTGCTGGACAGTCAGCTTCAGAGCACCATTTATCAATTTGAGCACAAGCAAGGCGTTGTTCAGAAAATTGACAAAGACTCCCAACAATTGGCGGACTCGCTGATGGCAGGTTCGAACATTGTCATCACTACCCTCCAAAAATTTCCGTTCGTGCTCGATAAGATCGGGGAAATGCCAAACCGGAAATATGCCGTTATCATCGATGAGGCCCATTCTTCACAAGGGGGCGAAGCGACCAAAAAAATGAAGGAGGTGCTTTCCGCCAAATCCCTTGAGGAAGCTATTGAAAAAGACGTCTATTCCGGACTGGACGAGGATGCCGAGGACGAAATCGGAAAATCGATGGAGGCGCGTGGGAGACAGGATAATCTAAGTTTCTTCGCTTTTACCGCTACGCCAAAGTCCAAGACCGTAGAAGTGTTCGGGACGCCCTCTTACGACGGCAAGCCAAGACCGTTTCATCTCTACAGCATGAAACAGGCCATCCAGGAGGGTTTTATCTTGGATGTGCTTCGAAATTACACCACCTATAAAACGTATTTCAGACTTTTCAAAGAGATAGAGGAAGATCCCAAGGTCAATAAAAAGCAGGCGGCAAGGGCTATTGGCAGGTTCCTGTCACTGCATCCGCACAATCTGGCGCAAAAAACCGAGGTCATTGTCGAGCATTTTAGGCAGGTAGTCTCCAAAAAAATCGGGGGAACGGCCAAGGCCATGTTGGTTACGGGCTCGAGATTACATGCTGTTAGATATAAGGAAGAATTTGATGGGTACATCGCATCAAAAGGCTATACGGATATTAAAACGGTAGTGGCTTTCTCCGGTAAAGTAATTTACGATGCCTACCCGGAAGGAATTACTGAAGTCGAGATCAACGGGTTTAAAGAAAAAGAACTCCCCAAGAAATTTGCTTCCAATGAATATCAGTTGCTTTTGGTCGCCGATAAATACCAGACGGGCTTTGACCAACCCTTGTTGCATACGATGTATGTAGATAAAAAATTATCAGGGGTCAGATGTGTACAGACATTGTCAAGGCTGAACCGAATGCATCCCGGCAAAGAAGATACTTTTATTCTTGATTTCGCAAATGAGACCGAAGATATTCTTGCCTCTTTTGAGCCATATTATGAACTTACCACCGTCCAAACCACCACGGATCCGAACCACCTTTATGATTTAAAGCATGAAATTGAAAGAGCGCAGATTATTTGGCCATCGGAGGTCGATAATTTCTGTAATCTCTATTTCAAATCGGGAAAGACCTTGAACGTATCGGCGCAAGGAAAACTAAATGCCTTTATCGATCCTGCGGTCGAGCGTTTCAAACAACTCCCGGAGGAAAACTCCAAAGAGGATGCACTTACTGCGGAAACTACCCAAGAAAATTTTAAGAATACGCTACAGTCATTTACAAGAGTATATTCTTTTTTGACCCAGATCATGCCTTTTGTGGATGTAGATTTGGAAAAGCTATTCACGTACGGCAGGTTTCTGCTGATAAAGCTCCCCCGAAAAAATCAAAACGACAGATTTCAATTAGGGGATGAGGTTTCTTTGGAATATTACCGACTTCAGAAAGTAGCCGAGCAGAACATCCTCATGGAAAGCGCAGGCGAATACGGATTGGATAGTATCACCGAATCTGGAATACGGGTTACGAAAGAAGAGAAAGAAGCACTCTCAGAAATAGTCAATGTGTTGAACAAAAAATTTGGCACCGAATTCACGGAAGCTGACAAATTGTTCTTCGATCAAATCGAAGAAGAACTCGTCGCCGATGACGGCCTTATGGAACAGGCACAGAGCAATACCTTGGAAAATTTCAAATTTGGTTTCGAGGATGCCTTTATGGATAAGCTCATAGCCCGAATGGAACAGAATCAGGATATTTTCTCAAAAATGATGGACGACAGGGAGTTTGGCGCTGTTGTCAGAAATTATATGATTAGGAAGGTTTACGCAAAAGCACAATCGAACTACAATGACCCCAATTAAAACAGGATTATCCATTTTTTTAATGATTTGGCTGGCTACTTCGCCTATTGCAATAGTGCAAACCAAGACCACCCCTAAACTCCCTTTCGGTCGCCCAAATCCTGCAACAATCTTCTGCAAACCTTAAAAAAGCGTCGAATTGCTAATATAGTATCAAAACAGGATAATTTTTTAGCCAAAATCTTCAATTACATAGGTTTACATTTACAAGTGTATTATTAACGCTTATTGTTCCTGCTTAATTTTCAAGGACTTGGAACGACACATGCCGAAACCCCGTCAGGTAAAGCAACGGTACGGAATGGGCTACACTACAAATAATCACTTGCCTAACTAACTAAAAATGAATTATGAAATTTGCTAGGTTTTTTTTCAAGGAATTTCCGGAAACCGATTGTTTTCAGAAACAGGTTTTACTTACCTTATTTTGTCTTTCAATGGGGTATGTTGGCCTTTCCCAGCAGGAGGTATCAGGTACGGTTACCGATGGGCAGGGAATACCCATTGCCGGGGCGACGATATTGGAGAAGAATACGGCAAATGGCACTACTACCGACTTTGACGGCAATTTTGCGATTACCACCACACAGCCCGATGCTGTACTTATGTTTTCCTATCTGGGATTTGCATCCCAGGAGATTCCAGTCCAGGAGGGCACTATGAATGTAGTGTTGAAAGAGGATTTGCAGCAACTCTCCGAGGTGGTGGTTATCGGCTACGGTACCCAGAAGCGTGCGGATGTTACCAGTTCGGTGGCAACGGTAAAGTCGGAGGACTTTGTGCAAGGAAACGTAAAGGATGCGGCCCAACTTATCCAAGGAAAAGTGGCGGGCCTTTCTGTATCGGCCCCTTCCGGGGATCCCACCGAAGGAACACAGATTAATTTAAGGGGGACCTCATCCATTCTGGGGGGCACCAATCCGTTGGTATTGGTAGATGGGGTTCCCGGTAGCTTAAATACCGTTGCGCCCGAGGACATTGCCTCCATTGACGTGTTGAAAGATGGTTCCGCCACGGCCATTTATGGCACAAGGGGCACCAATGGGGTAATAATTATTACGACCAAGAAGGGAACCAATGACATGAAATCGACCATTGAGTACAACGGGTACGCTTCCCTATCCACCATAACCGGCCGTTTGGATTTTTTGAATGCCCAGGAATTGAGACAGAAATTCGATGAGGGCTATACCTTTAATGGGGCGAATCTTCAGGATTTTGGTGCGAGTACCGATTGGGTAGATGAGATTACCAGGGATGCATTTAGCCAGGTGCACAACATTATTTTTAGGGGGGGGAACTCCACCTCCAATATGACCGCTTCCCTGAACTATAGAGACCTGGAGGGTATCTTCCTAAAATCCAATAACAATAAATATACGGCCAGGGTCAATGTGAACCATGCCATGTTCGACAATCGGTTGAAGAGCCATGTCGGGATAATTTTGAGCGAACAGACCTACAATGCCTTGGGAGATGGTACAAGTTTTGATCCCTACATATACAGGCAATCCCTCATCAGAAATCCTACGGAACCCATTTACAATGGGGATGGAACCTGGTATGAACGGAATGTGTATTTTTATGATAATCCGGTAGGCTTCATTCAGGAAACGATAGGGCAGAACAGGTACAGGAACACGCGATTCGATTTTTCCCTGAGCTATGACTTTGGAGACCACGTTACCGTAAAGGCGCTGTACGCCCGCAAAGGAAACTCCAATATTAGGGGATTTTACCAGACTAAGGACCACGTTTCGACGACTAAGAACGGCCAAGAAGGTTTTGCTTCCCGGGGTACCGATGATTATGTGGGCAACTACGGACAGTTTACAGTAGACTATGATAATAATTTTGGCGAACACGGGGTAACGGGTCTAATAGGGTACAATTATGAAGACAATACCA
>DASSWC010000298.1:0-13624 GCA_035705395.1 Pricia sp.
AACTCGTTATTACTGAGCCAAAGTTTTGCAAGGGACATACTCACCAATTTACTTACCTATTATTTGGTTTCAAATGGGTTTAAATGGATACAAATAAAATTAAAAACCCCATAAACATATAGTTTACAGGGTTTTGTACAAATTTGGTAAATTACCCGCGGAGGAAGAGGGATTCGAACCCCCGGAGGTGTTACCCTCGTCGGTTTTCAAGACCGGTGCATTCGACCGCTCTGCCATTCCTCCGAACAGAGTGCAAATATAGAAAGCTTTTCTATTTTTCTAAAACGAATTGCGGTAATAATTAATATTCTGAAAATCTTAAAAATCTATTGCCGTTGGTGAAAAGGGGAAAATAGGTTTTATACCTTGCATCCATGGAAAATCCTCCATTGATCAGCATTTTATTGCCCTTTAAAAATACCGAAAGGTTTCTTCTAGATTGCCTGGGTTCCATTCGTGCCCAATCCCATTCAAACTGGGAAGTTTGGGCGGTCAACGATAACTCCACCGACGACAGCGCTCACTTAATCAAATCCTTCTCCGCAAAGGATATGCGAATCCGGGTACTCGACAACCATGGTAGCGGTATCATTAATGCCCTTCGCACTGCCTATTCCGCCAGCAACGGCCAACTCATCACCCGGATGGATTCCGATGATATCATGGCCCCTACCAAATTACAGATAATGGTCGACGCCCTGAAAAGCAACGGCAAAGGCCATTTGGCCATCGGGCAGGTAAAATACTTCTCCGACCGGGGCATAAGCGACGGCTATGCCCGCTACGAAAAATGGCTGAACAAACTGACCGAAAAGGGTGCCAACTATTCCGAAATCTATAAGGAATGTGTCATCCCCTCCCCTTGCTGGATGGCCTATCGGGAAGATTTGGACGCCTGTGGCGCCTTCGGACCGAATCGCTATCCAGAGGATTATGATTTGGCCTTCCGGTTTTATGACACGGGGCTGACCTGCATTCCCTGTAATCAAGTACTGCACTATTGGAGGGATTACGACTCCCGTACGTCACGCACAAGTGAACATTACGCCCAGAACTATTTTTTGGATATCAAACTCCATTATTTTTTAAAGCTGGACCATGATCCCGACCGACCTCTGGTAGTATGGGGTGCTGGCAACAAGGGCAAACAAATTGCGAAGGGCCTCCAAAAACGGAACATCCCTTTCTACTGGCTTTGCGACAACCCGAAAAAAATAGGGAGGAAAATTTATGGGAACGACATGCTGCATTACAGGATGCTTGAGAAATTGAAAAAACCGCAGAGCATCATAACCGTCGCCAATGAAGAGGCGCAGCTGACAATTAGGAATTATTTTGCAAATTTGGGGCAAGCGGCCAGATCGGATTACTTTTTCTTTTGCTGACATCCCCAAAACGCAGCGATTCCACATCCATTTTTTCCCTACCTTTGCCCTCACAATTCGGGAAATGCAGTTTAAACATCCAGAACTTCTTTGGGCCCTCTTCCTCCTACTGATTCCCATTATCATTCATCTTTTTCAATTACGTCGGTTTCAAAAAACGCCGTTTACCAATGTCAAGTTCCTGAAGAAAGTGGTCGCGGAATCCCGGCGCAGTAATACGCTGAAAAAATGGCTGCTTTTGATGACCAGACTGATGATGATCGCCGCCTTGGTCATCGCTTTTGCCCAGCCGTTTTTTGCCGAGGAATCCGCCTTGCGAGAAAAGGAAACGGTTATCTATCTGGACGATTCCTTCAGCATGCAGGCCAAATCCGACGGGGCTACTTTGTTGGAAAATGCGGTACAATCCCTACTAATATCCATCCCCGAGGCCCGGAATTTTACGTTGTTCACCAATGAAAAAGTTTTCAGGGATGTAAGACTGCCGGATGTGCAGAACGATCTTTTGGCCATTGAACCGACTACGAAACAACTTCAACTGAACGAAATTGAACTAAAGGCCAACACTTTTTTTACAGGGGATTCCGAGACCGACAAGAACCTGATAATCATATCCGATTTTCAACAACGGATGGCATCGGAACAACCTGATACTGGCGGTACACCAAAACAGCTCGTGCAACTGCGACCGGAAACCAATTCGAACGTTGCTTTGGATTCCATTTATTTGGATGCGCAACATTCTGAAAATTTGGAACTTACAGCAATTGTATCACGTATTGGTTCAATAGATAATACGCCGGTATCCCTCTATAACGGCGAACAGCTCATCGCGAAAACCGCGGCAGTCTTTCAGGAAGACAATACCGCCCAGGTGCGGTTTACCCTTCCCAAAAACGAGCGCATTAAAGGCCGTCTCGAAGTTTCGGATACCGGATTGGCCTACGACAACCACCTGTACTTCAATCTGGATACCCTCGATAAGATCAAGGTTCTTGCCATCGGGAAGAGCGATAGCAACTACCTCGAACGCATCTATACAGATGATGAATTCCTTTTTAAGGCAACGGCATTGAACAGCCTTAATTATGGAAATCTGGGGATTCAAAATCTCATCGTCCTAAACGGATTACCGTCCATTCCCACCGCATTGTCCAACAGCCTCCGCTCCTTTACGGACGGCGGCGGCAGCATGGCGGTAGTACCTTCCAACGAAATAGACATAGATTCCTACAATCTTTTGGTTTCCAATTATTTTTCGACCTCATTTGTACAAAAGGTTGATGCAGAACGGGAAGTGACCAACATCTCGTTTCGCCATCCCCTGTACCGCAATGTCTTTGAAAAAAACGTGACAAATTTCCAATTTCCAAAGGTATCGGGCTATTTCAGGATCAAGACGACCGCACCAACCGCACTTTCGTTTCAGGACAACACCCCTTTTTTGGTCGGCGGCAACGGCATGTTTTTGTTTACGGCTTCGATTTCCCCCGAAAATTCCAATTTTAGGAAGTCTCCCCTAATCGTACCTACATTCTATAATATGGGGAGCAACAGTTTACGATCGCCCCGGCTGTACGGTATTCTGGGAAACGCCTTTTCCATCGATGTGTCGGCGACCCTGCCGGACGATACCATCCTAAAGCTTACGAAAGGGGATTATGAATTCATCCCCCAGCAGCAGGCACTATCCAACAAGGTAACCCTTAGTTTCGACGACAACCTGAAAACGGACGGCATTTATACGATTTCCCAAGATGGGAAATTACTTCGGAATATCAGTTTTAATTACGGGCGCGACGAGAGCGACCTTAGTTATCTCAACTTAGACCAGCTTAAGGCCGCTACCAAGGCAACCTCGATTACATCGCTGTTCGACAGTTTGGAAAAAGACAGTCGCATCACGGCCCTATGGAAATGGTTCGTTATTTTAGCGCTACTGTTTTTGCTGATAGAAATTTTGATTCAAAAATTCGTACGATGAACCTATTGATCAAAAACGCAAAGGTTATTGATGCATCAAACTCCGAACTTCATTTAAAAAAGTGGGACATCCTTCTTAAAAATGGAAAAATCCAGAAAATCGATGCGACGATAGTCCCTGAAACCAAGGTAAAAATCATAGATGTAAAAAACCTGCATGTCTCCGTCGGTTGGTTCGATAGCGGCGTTTGCTTTGGGGAGCCGGGCTTTGAGGAGCGGGAGACCATTGCCAACGGACTGCGAACTGCGGCCAAAAGTGGTTTTACCGATGTCGTGCTGAACCCCAACACCCATCCCGTACCGGATAGCAGTTCCGATATCGTTTTCTTAAAAAACGCTGGCAAGGAACAGGTAACCGCGCTGCATCCTTTGGGTACGCTGACCGTAAAGGCCGAGGGCAGGGACCTCGCCGAACTCTTCGATATGAGAAATGCCGGGGCGGCTGGGTTCTACGACTATAAACGTCCCCTAGAAAATGCCAATCTTCTAAAAATCGCACTGCAGTATGTACAAAATTTTGGCGGCTTGGTGCATTCCTTTCCCATGGATTCACAAATTGCGGGCAAGGGAAACGTCAACGAAGGAGAAACCTCAGTTAGATTGGGATTAAAAGGGATTCCCGCCCTTGCCGAAGAACTTCGTATCGTTCGGGACCTTTTTATTCTGGAATATACCGGTGGAAAACTACACATCCCCACCGTATCGACCGCGGATTCTGTAAAATTGATCGCGGATGCGAAGAAAAAGGGCCTGGATGTAAGCTGCAGCGTGGCGATTCACAATCTGTACTTTACGGATGCGATGCTGGAGGAATTCGATGCTGCCTATAAGGTACTGCCCCCCTTGCGCACAAAAAACGATACCAAAGCCCTGAATAGGGGAGTCAAGGACGGCACCATCGACTTTGTCACCAGTGACCATATCCCGATGAACGTCGAGGAGAAGGAGGTAGAATTCGAAAATGCCGCCTTCGGAACTATCGGTCTTGAAACGGCCTTTGGCTGTCTGAACCGGATTTTTGATGTGGAAACTGCAATAGCCCTATTGACAAAGGGAAGGGAAAGATATGGGTTGAAACCTCCGGCCATCCGGGAAGGAGAAACGGCCAACCTTACGCTTTTCGACCCGGATCCGGAATACCGGTTTGAGGAAAAATACATCCATTCCACCTCAAAGAACAGCCTATTTTTGGGCGTCGAGCTGAAAGGTAAGGTTTGCGGCATAGTACATGACCGGCAATCATTGGGGATATGAACCGTACAAAAGAAGGAAAGACAACGGCCATTGTCGCGTACTTGACGCTTATTGGATGCCTGATAGCGATGACGATGAATATGGAGCCCAAAAATGCCTTTGCCCGTTTTCACATTCGCCAAGCCTTTGGCATTCATCTGATCTTTCACGGTTTTGCCCTGTTTTCAAGCGTTTGGTATAACCCGTATGCCCTTTACGGCCTCTACCTCTGCTATTTTATCCTATGGATCTATGGATTTTTGGGCGCCGTACAGGAAAGGACGCAATCGATTCCCTTTCTAGGTCCTTATTTTCAAAAATGGTTTACTTTTATCCCATGACCACGGCACCCCTATCCCTGGAACATCTTCTTCGCCCTTCATCGCAAACGGAGGGTAAATCCCCCGTTTTGTTCATGCTTCACGGGTATGGAAGCGACGAGGAAGACCTGTTCTCTTTTGCCCCCGAACTGCCGGCGGAGCTATGTATCATATCGATTCGCGCCCCTTACACCATGGAACCTTTTGGAAATGCTTGGTACACCATTAATTTCGAAGCGCCACAAGGCAAATGGAGCGACGATAAGCAGGCCATCACCTCGCGGGAAAAAATAGTATCCTTTATCGATGAGGCCTGCCAAACCTACGGATTGGACGACAAACGCATAACCCTACTGGGGTTCAGCCAGGGCACCATTCTTAGCTATGCCGTGGCATTGTCCTATCCCGAAAAAATTAAGAACGTAATTGCCCTTAGTGGTTATATCAATGAGAATATTTTGGTAGACGATTATGCCGGTAAAAACCACGAAAACCTTAAAGTATATGCATCACACGGGCAGGTAGACCAAGTGATTCCTTCGGAATGGGCGCAAAAAGCCCCGGCATTTTTGGAGAAATTGGGTATCGAACACGTTTATGAGGAATTCCCGGTCGGACATGGCGTGGCGCCCCAGAATTTCGAGTCGTTCAAGAAATGGTTGAAAGGTAAAATCTAAGATTATAATCTGCCGTTGACAGGTCTAAGTTTCGAAACAAATAATACCTAATTGCTTCGCGTATACAAAAGATGGTCGATCAAGGTGAAATCGACACCCAGATCATCCTTCAGCTCATACTTGATGAGCAGTTCCCCCCAATATTTGCCATCCGAAAAATCCGTCAATATCCATTTGTGGTTCAGCACCTTGATCTTATTGATCTTAAAATCCCCTTCCATGCCCTCGTACGGCACCAAGGGATTAGTACCTTCGCTTTCGTTGGTTTCCAAGAGTTTATCGGCAATGTAGCTGGCGGGATTTTCTAGGGACAAATGATCATAGTAGGCCAGTGCATCATCGTTGTTTTCCAAAGAAAAATACTGCATTTCCAATATTTTCAGTTGGGCTTTCTTTACGGAATCCTGCAATTTCTCGACATCGGCATGCAAGCTTTCGATCTGGCCGTTCTTGGCGTCGACCATTTTGCCGTTGCTCACGAACAGGTACAGACATATCAGTGCGGTGAAAAGGAACAGGTAGAGGAAGATTTTGCTTTTCAAATTTTTGGGTATTTTGGGGTTTGGGGCTTTTTGGCTTCTGGTTAAGAGTTTATCTCTTTGCTAAAATTCAACGTCTAAATTACATCTTTACCACCAGACCATCATACGCCAAATGGACGCCATCCGGTAATTTTTTTTCCACCTCGGCATGAAATCCCAAAAGGTGGCTGATATGCGTAAAGTAGGCGGTTACCGGCTTAACTTCTTCCACAAAGGCCAGGGCTTCCTCCAGATTAAAATGGGAATGATGCGCCTCTTCCCGCAGGGCATTGACAACCACGACTTTCGAACCCCTTATTTTATCGAACTCCTCTTCGTCGATCGTTTTTACGTCCGTTAAATAGGTAAAATCCCTAAACCGATACCCAAATACCTGGATCCGGTTGTGATTGGCCGATATGGGTACCACCGCAATATCACCCAGGGTAAACGGATGGTTATTCTCCACCAAATTCATCGCGACGCAGGGAGCACCCGGGTACCGATTGGTATCCGAAAAGATGTAGTCAAAGCGCTTTCGCAAGGAATCGGCCACCCGTTTGTGGGCATAAACGGGAACGTCGCCCTGCCGGAAAAAATAGGGGCGGATATCGTCGAGTCCCGCCGTATGGTCCGCGTGTTCATGGGTAAAAAGAATGCCATCCAATTTCGAGACGTTATGGGTCAGCATCTGTTGCCTGAAATCGGGACCGCAGTCAATGACGTAATTGTGGCTATTCCAGGAAATCAAAATGGAAACGCGAAGTCGTTTATCCTTGGGATCATCGCTTAGACAGACCGGATGTGTACTACCAATTATCGGAATGCCCTGAGATGTGCCGGTTCCCAAAAAAGTGATTTTTAAGCCTTCCTCCATCTGCATCCAAATTTATAACTAAATAATTTAATAGATTGCCCGAACTTGTTAACTTTGTTTAAGAAAAAAAGCAGCTATGGCTTCAGTTCTGGATCGGGACACCGCATTCGAAAATATTCCCTCCATCAAGGCCAAGACCTTGAGAATTAACCTTAATCCGGACATATACGGTACATTTTCGGAAATCGGCGCGGGACAGGAGACCGCCCGTAATTTTTTTAGGTCCGGAGGCGCTTCGGGTACAATCGCCAAAGCCATGAGCGCGTACGATAAGGACTTTAGCGATGCCATCTACGGGATCGAGGAAGACCAAAGGTACGTGACCCAATCCCGTTTAAAGAAAATGCTCACCCACGAGATGCGGCTCATGGAGGAGCGTATCAGCAGGGAAACCCACCCGGATCGGCTCTTTTTTTCCTATGCCAATACGGTCGCCACCATCGATTTTTCGAAGCGTTACAAAGGCCATGGGTGGTTGGGTATCCGCTATCAGCTCGACCCGCATCAAAAGGATTATGACGAAATCATACTGCACATACGTTTTAAGCAGAACGAGGCACGGTTACAGCAAGAAACCTTGGGCGTATTGGGCACCAATCTCATTTATGGGGCCTTCTACAAATACCACAAGCCCAGAAAACTGCTGAAATACCTGTACGACCATATCGATAAGGATACCATCGAAATCGATATGATCAACTTTGACGGCCCGAATTTCAAGAATGTCGATAACCGTTTGATGAGCCTACAACTGATACGCAACGACATGACCGATGCGGTAATGTTCGGGCCGGATGGCAATAACCTGCTTCCTGCGGCGGTACTTTACAAGAAAAATATTCTGGCGCTACGTGGCAGTTTTCGACCGGCCACCAAGGTCAATATGGATATGTTCCACAAATCATACGATATTTTTATTCGTGACCAGGGCGTGAATCAAGACAATGCTATCGTCATTTTCGAGATTACCCTTGCGAACCTAAAGGCCTCGGGGGAAATCGACGAACGGGATTTTATGGACCGGGCGGAGTTGTTATGTGCCTTGGGCCATACCGTCATGATATCAAAGTTCCAGGAATATTATAAACTGGTCGAATATCTCAACAACTACACAAAGGAAAAGATCGGCCTTACCATGGGTATAAACAACCTCATCGATATTTTCGACGAAAAATATTACCGTCATTTGAGCGGCGGCATCCTAGAGGCTTTCGGCAAATTGTTCTTCAAAGACCTACAGGTCTATCTGTACCCGATGAAAAATCCCGATACCGGCCAGATCATGACCAGCAACAATGTCAAGGTACACCCGCGCATGAAAGAACTTTACAAGTTCTTTAAATACAACGGAAAAGTGATGGACATCATCGACTACGACCCCGAGATCATGCACATCTTTTCCCGCGACGTGCTCCAAAAAATCATCGACGACGAAAAAGGATGGGAAGAAATGCTGCCCGAGGGAATCGCCAAGATTATCAAGGAAAAAAACCTGTTTACGGGAAAATTGGTCAAATCCGAAAAGCAGAAGGTTTAGGAAGGTTTAGGAAGGTTTACGGCTTACGGCCTACATCCTGCCTACAGCCCGCCAAAACGAACACCATTTCACTCAACCTAAAATCTGGGCCGCGTGATCCTTGGTCTTGACCTTGTCGATAACCTGTTCCACGATCCCTTTTTCATCAATTACAAAGGTAGTCCGATGTATCCCGTCAAATTTCCTGCCCATAAACTTTTTAGGGCCCCAAACGCCAAAGGCGTCGATGACGGCATGATCCCCATCGGCCAATAAGGGAAACGGCAAGTCATATTTTTTCTTGAAATTGGACTGTTGACGGGCCGTATCTCCGCTAACACCCAAGAGCTCGTATCCCGCCGCCTTTAGATCGGAATAGTTATCCCGAAGATTGCAGGCTTCCGCGGTGCAACCGGGCGTATTGGCTCTTGGATAGAAAAACACGACCAATTTCCGTCCTTTGTAATCGGATAGTTTAACGATAGTACCATCTTGGTCTTTCGATATAAAATCAGGAACCTTATCCCCTACCTGCAATCTTTCCATAGCTTCTTTTTATAGTATTTTTGTCATTTCAAACATTCTCGACGAAACTAAGCAAAAATGACCAAAGCCGAAAAGGTAGATTTTGCAATCCGTACCCTGCAAGAAATTTATCCCGAAATTCCCGTGCCCTTGGCGCACCGCGACCCCTATACCTTATTGATCGCCGTTCTGATGTCCGCCCAAAGCACCGACCTGCGGGTGAACCAGATTACGCCCTTACTTTTTGCGAGGGCCGACAATCCCTATGATATGGTAAAACTGTCGGTAGAAGAAATCCGGGAGATCATTAGACCTGTCGGGCTGTCTCCCATGAAATCCAAGGGTATATTTGGACTTTCAAAAATCCTGATCGAGAAATACGGGGGAAAGGTGCCGCAAGACATAGCACTTTTGGAAGCACTGCCCGCCGTAGGCCATAAAACGGCCAGTGTAGTGGTGTCCCAGGCTTTTGGGATTCCCGCTTTCCCAGTAGATACCCATATTCATCGGCTCATGTACCGATGGGGATTTTCTACGGGAAAAAATGTTGTGGTAACGGAAAAAGATGCCAAAAGGCTATTTCCAAGGGAGTTGTGGAACGACTTACATCTTCAGATTATATGGTACGGCCGGCAATATTCTCCCGCGAGGGGGTGGGACCTCGACCAGGATATTATCACGAAAACCATCGGAAGAAAGTCCATTTTGAAGGCGTATCGAAAAAAATATGGATTAAAAAATCCATAATAGTTCCGCCGCAACACCTATGCTAAGATATTTTACCTTGACAAGATAAAATATTACGTCGGCTAAACCGTCAGATTCACCTTGGGATGACACTAGTTCAGGCTGTTCTCAAACCGGAATTTTTGATATTTCACGATGTGGAGCGATTTGGAGAATCCCAGCAAAAACTGGACGGTCTCGGGCCTGGTCTTAATGTTTTTACCCTTTTCAAGGTTCTCAGAGTAGATTTTTTCCATAATAGTCGCTTTGTTATATCATAATAACGCAACTACTGGGGAAATATTTTAAAAAGTCTGTATTAATTTGTCAGTACGATATTGTTCTGGTCGATGATCTTGCGAAGGTTGATCAGTGCATATCGCATTCTGCCTAGGGCGGTATTGATGCTGACGCCGGTGTTTTCCGAGATTTCCTTGAAACTCATGTCCTGGTACATACGCATGACCAATACCTCTTTCTGGTCGTCGGGCAGTTCTTCGATTAGGTGCTGCAAATCTGATGTAATCTGTTCTGTGATAAGCTGTTTCTCGGCGTTGGGGTGGTCATCGCCGATTACGGAGAAGATATTGAAATCGTCGTTGCCCTCGAACTTTGGCATTCTCTTGCTCTTTCTGAAATGGTCGATGATCAGGTTGTGGGCGATACGCATGACCCATGGCAGAAACTTTCCCTCTTCACTGTACGATCCCTTTTTAAGGGTTTTGATGACCTTGATAAAGGTATCCTGAAAAATATCCTCGGTAACGTCCCGATCCAATACTTTGGAATAAATAAAGCTACTGATTCGTTGGTTGTGGCGGTTGATCAAGATTTCAAGGGCTTTCTCGTCCCCGCTGATGTAGTTGCTCACTAAAATAGAATCTTCAATTTTTTGGCTCATCTTGTAGGTTTTTTTTTTAGATAGGGGACTTTCGGTGTAAAAGTTCCGGGGTCATTAGTTAATTTTTGAGGGTACTGCGTATCCCTGGGCTCGCTTTGTTTTTAAATTCTTGAGTAAAACTAGAGAGAAGTGGGCGCTCGCAAAAAACAATGTTGTCAAACCCCGAATTTTTGATGTGAAATCCTACTTTTAGTATTTTCGGTAAAATAAATCCCCCTGAATTGCGTTTGTGGATGATTTTAGCGGTTGGCAAGAAAAAAGCCCCTGCAACCTAAATTGCAGGGACTGTTTGTAATTCAATAGAATGAACCTCAGTTCAGGTGCGTTTCGAAGTGGAGGTTCTCGATTTTCATCATTTGTAGGGACTTTGAATAATCCTGCAAAAACCGAACGGTTTCCAGTTTGGTCTTTATTAAGGTACAATAGGATTGTTCTTCGAAATAGGGTTTATCCATGTCGTATCGGAATGATTGAACAAAGATAACGCCACAGATTTGAAAAGGGATGCCTTGCCTCGACCTATCACCTATTAATTCGTCAAAACAATATCGTTCTCCTGGATAATCTTTCTCAAATTGATAAGCGCATAGCGCATCCGGCCAAGCGCGGTGTTGATACTGACGCCGGTATTCTCCGAAATTTCCTTAAAGCTCATATTCTTGTAGATACGCATAACCAGAACCTCCTTCTGTTCCTCAGGCAGCTCGCCGACCAGTACGATCAGGTCCGAATCGATTTGGTCCTTAATGATCTGTCGTTCGGCATCGAGCTTTTCATCACCCATAAGGGCAAAAAGGTTAAAAGTGTCCGCTCCCTCGAACATGGGCATTCGATTGCTTTTGCGAAAGTGGTCAATAATAAGGTTATGGGCGATACGCATTATCCAAGGAAGGAATTTTCCTTCTTCATTGTAGGCTCCTTTTCGAAGGGTTTTGATGACCTTAATAAAGGTATCCTGAAAAATATCTTCCGTAATGCTTTGGTTACGGACCTTGGAGTAGATGAAACTGCTTAAACGTCGGTTGTGCTTGTCGATAAGGGCTTCCAGGGCTTTTTCATCACCGGAAACGTATCGTTTGATGAGAAGGGAATCTTCAAGTTGTGGCTCCATAAGAATAACTTTTTGTGGATTATCTTCAAGCCCTTTCTCCATGAAAAGGACTTGTTAAAAAAAATCAAATCTAAAAAAGTAATTCTATGCTATAGGCCTACAGGGGTATTAACGTTTTATTAGGGGGTCAAATATAGAAAAAATAAATAGTCCGTAAAAAATTATGTGCAGATGATATGGTTTAAAAGTATATACGCACGTTTTGCCCCAAAAGTTTACCATGGGAGCTGTGTATAACTTAAGGGGGCAATTCATACAGACCCGCAAACTTTCGATTACCTTTGCAGAATGGACAAAGGCACACCAAGGTTACAGGAGGTAAACCCGAAGGAAAATATTATTATCAAGGGCGCTAAACTCCACAATCTGAAGGACATCGATGTCGTGATCCCCCGGAACAAATTGGTCGTTATAACGGGATTATCCGGATCGGGTAAGTCCAGTTTGGCCTTCGACACGCTCTATGCCGAGGGACAGCGCCGCTATGTGGAAAGCCTTTCCTCCTACGCCCGTCAGTTCCTGGGAAAGCTCGATAAGCCCAAGGTGGATTACATCAAAGGAATCGCCCCTGCTATTGCTATCGAGCAAAAGGTAAATTCCACCAATCCCCGTTCTACCGTGGGCACGACTACGGAAATCTATGACTACCTCAAATTGCTCTATGCCCGTATCGGGAAGACCATTTCACCGATTTCGGGCAACGAGGTCAAGAAAGACAGGGTTAGCGATGTCATGGATTATTTTAAAACCTTTGGGGAGGGTACTAAATTGTTATTGCTGTCCCCGTTGCGGATCGACGAAAATCGGGACACCCTGAAATCGTTACAGTTACTTTCGAAACAGGGCTATGCCCGTATCAAATATAAAGGAAAAGTCATCCGCATAGATGCCGCACCCCAAGATATCGGTCGGGAGTTTGATTTGGTCGTCGATCGGGTCATTACCAAAGAGGACGAGGATTTCTATAACCGTCTCGCTAATGCCGTCGATACCGCTTTTTTCGAAGGAAAAGGGGAATTGCGCGTGGAGGAACTATCCACCGGAAACCAGCGGCATTTCAGCAACAAATTCGAATTGGACGGGATGACCTTTCTAGAACCGAACGTACATCTGTTCAGTTTTAACAATCCCTATGGTGCATGCCCAAAATGTGAGGGCTACGGCGACGTCATCGGCATCGATGAGGACCTCGTGGTTCCCAACACCGCCCTTTCCGTTTACGATAATGCCATTTTTGCGTGGCGGGGCGAGAGTATGGGCTGGTACCGCGACCAACTGGTCAATGCTGCCTACAAGTTCGATTTCCCCATACACAAGCCTTGGTTCGAACTTTCCGAAGCGCATAAAGAACTGGTATGGGACGGCAACGACCATTTTATTGGGCTGCACAAGTTCTTCGAAACCTTGGAGGAAAAAAGTTATAAAATCCAAAATCGGGTTATGCTGTCCCGCTATCGGGGCAAGACCCGCTGCAATCTTTGCAAAGGCAAGCGTCTGCGCAAGGAGACCGATTACGTCAAGGTGGGCGGAAAGAACATTTCCGATTTGGTGGAGCTGCCCATCCGGCGATTGATCGATTTTTTCTCAGCGCTCTCCCTAGGCGAACATGATGCCCAGATCGCCTCGCGCCTGTTGAAGGAAATCAACACCAGATTGGGATTTTTGGATAAGGTGGGCCTGGGCTACCTGACCCTAAACCGAAAATCGAACAGCCTTTCCGGCGGGGAAAGCCAACGCATCAATCTAGCCACCTCCCTAGGCAGCAGTCTGGTGGGAAGCATGTATATTCTCGATGAGCCCAGTATCGGCCTCCACCCCAAAGATACCGAGAATCTGATCGAAGTCCTGA